>JBBREQ010000056.1:0-15265 GCA_038202795.1 Coriobacteriia bacterium
GCCCTCACGCACGTACTGGACGATATCCGCGATCGCCTTGCGGATCGACTGCGGTTCGATACCGTGCTCTTCGTTGTAGGCGACTTGGATCTCTCGGCGCCGCGAGGTCTCGCTGATCGCGAACGCCATCGAGTCAGTCACGCGATCGGCGTACATGATGACCTGGCCGGAGACGTTGCGCGCTGCTCGTCCAATGGTCTGGATCAGCGAGCGGCCGTTGCGCAGGAACCCTTCCTTGTCGGCATCCAGAATCGTCACGAGCGAGACTTCCGGCAGGTCGAGGCCCTCGCGCAGGAGGTTGATACCCACCACGACATCGGTGACGCCCATGCGCAGTTCGCGCAGGATCTCGACACGTTCGAGCGTGCCGATGTCGCTATGCAGGTAGCGCACCTTGATGCCCTGTTCGAAGAGATAATCCGTGAGGTCCTCCGCCATCTTCTTGGTCAGTGTGGTCACGAGCACCCGCTCGTCGCGCGACGTGCGGTCTTTGATCTCGCCCAGAAGATCGTCGACCTGGCCCTTGACCGGACGCACCACGATCTCCGGGTCCACCAGGCCCGTAGGTCGGATGATCTGCTCGACGACTTGCTGGGACACCGTGCCCTCATAGTCGCCGGGTGTCGCCGATACGTAGACGAACTGCTGCACGCGCTTCTCGAACTCGTCGAAGCGCAGCGGGCGGTTGTCGAGCGCGCTGGGCAGCCGGAACCCATGCTCGACCAGCGTCACCTTGCGGCTGCGGTCGCCTTCGTGCATCCCACGTATCTGGGGGATGGTCACGTGGCTCTCATCGATGAAACACAGGAAGTCGTCCGGGAAGTAGTCGAGCAGCGTGCTTGCCGGCTCACCGGGGTTGCGGCCGTCCAGATGGCGCGAGTAGTTCTCGATCCCGCTGCAAAACCCCATCGTCTCGAGCATCTCGAGGTCGTAGTTGGTGCGCATCTCAAGCCGCTGCGCCTCGAGCAGCTTGCCTGCCGACTTCAGCTCGGCAAGGCGCTGCTGAAGCTCCACCTGGATGGTCTGCAGCGCCTTTTGAAGCTTGCGCCTCTCGGTGACGTAGTGGGTTGCAGGCCAGACCGGGAGCGAATCGAACCGGTTGATGATCTCGCCGGTCGTCTGCTCGACCTCCGCGATCTGCTCGATCTCGTCGCCAAAGAACTCCACTCGCACCGGGTGGTCGGCGTAGGGCGGGAAGATGTCGACCACGTCGCCGCGCACGCGAAACGTCCCGCGCGTCAGGTCGAAGTCGTTGCGGTCGTACTGGATCTCGATGAGGTCACGCATGAGCTGATCACGGTCGTACCCCTTGCTCACGTCGAGGAACGCCGCCATACCCGCGTAATCCTCCGGCGAACCGATACCGTAGATGCAGCTCACGCTGGCCACCACGACCACGTCGCGCCGGGAGAGCAGCGCTGCCGTCGCCGCGTGGCGCAGCTTCTCGACCTCCTCGTTGATACTCGCGTCCTTCTCGATGAACGTGTCAGTCGTGGGCACGTACGCCTCGGGCTGGTAGTAGTCGTAGTAGCTCACGAAGTAGACCACCGCGTTGTCCGGCAGAAAGTCCCTGAGTTCGCTTGCCAGCTGGGCGGCGAGCGTCTTGTTGGGCGCCATCACGAGCGTGGGGCGCTGCTGGGCCTCGATGACCTTGGCCATCGTGAAGGTCTTGCCCGAACCGGTCACACCCAGGAGCGTCTGGTAGCGCAACCCCTTATTCAGCCCGTCGACGAGCTCGACGATCGCCTTGGGCTGATCCCCCGCCGGCTCGAAAGGAGAGACCACCCTGAGCGGCCGAGAACTGCCGCCGGTTTCGGGTATCTGCAGGTGTTTCGATTCACTCACTGTCCAGCCTGCCCTTCGAATGCATCCGGATACAGCGCTTCGTAGCGGTCCTTGCCCCGAGACACCTTCAAAACGAAGTGCTTGGTCGCGGGGAACTCGATCTGCTCGCGAATGTCGCCGCCCTTCGCCGACCACTGATCGGCGTTGCCCGGCCCCGCATTGTACGCAGCCAGCGCGACTTCGATCTCGTGGTAGCGCTCGACAAGATAGCGCAGGTAGGCCGACCCGTACTCGATACCCGTCGCAGGATCATCCAGCGCATCCGGCGCGAACTTCTCGGCGTCCACGAGCCCTCGGCGCGCGAGTTCCTCGGCAGTCGACGGAAGCACCTGCATCAGGCCTACTGCCCCCGCCGAGGAGCGCGCGCCCGCATCCCAGTCGGACTCGGTCTCGATCACGGCCGCGACGAGGAACGGACTCACTCGGTGCCGGGCGGCCGAATCGGCGATCTCGGACCGATAGTCGAGCTGGTAGTACCAGCGCTGCCAGATGTCCGGGCCACGCAGGAAGAGGAACGCGACGACCGCGAGCCCTGCGACCACGCCCACGATCACCAAGCGGTAGCCGGCCAGCGGGCTGCGCCTGCTCACCGCACGGCCCCTCCCGTACCGAAGCGCGCCTCCCAGAACTCCTCCAGCTTGCCGATGAACCCGGAGAGATCCCCGTCGTTGACGATCACGGTATCGGCGAGCGCCTCCCGTTGCGTATCGTGCGCTTGGGCAGCCATACGCCGACGTGCGTCGGCCTCGTCCATGCCCTTGGCCACAGCACGCCTCAACCGCAGCGGGATGGGCGCGGAGATGGCAAGCACTTCATCACCTAGCTCCGCATAGACCGGCGCTTCGGCAAGCAACGGAACCTCCAGCACCACAAGATGCGGTTGTTGAGGCATCAGCCGGATCTCGGCGAGAGCCGGACCGACCTCTCGCGCGATTGCGGGGTGCATGATCGCGTTGAGGCGGGCAGCGGACTCCGGGCAGTCGAATGCGCACTGCGCCAGCGCCCCACGGTCCAAAGAGCCGTCGGCACTCAGAACCGAATCGCCGAACGCGTCCACGAGCCGCGCCAAGAGCGACGATCCCGGCGCCACGGCGTGGCGTGCGACATCGTCGAGGTCGATGACGGTCGCGCCGCGCTCCCGGAACAGTTCCGAAGCGGTCGACTTCCCCGCACCAAGCCCACCTGTGAGAACCAGAATATGCATACCTAGTGGGTACCACACCGCGCAAAGGAATGCACGGAATCTGAGCGACTGACATCACGAAACGGCGTCAGTTAGACTACACACCATGCGCTGAGGCGGCGCACTATGCGAGATTGGCACCAAGCGTGCACAGACCAAGACGCCACTGGCACGGAGAAGCGGAGAACGATGGCACGGAGCAGCACACTGAGCACAACCGGGAGACCCCGGCGGCGTGGCGCACTCGTGGGCGTGCTGGTCGCCCTTGTCATCGTGGTCGCCGTCGCTGGCGTGGCCGCCGGCATCGCCTGGAACCGACTCTACCGCGTCGAACGAGACGTGCCCGCCGGCCAGACGGTCGAGATCGCGATTCCCAAGGGCGCAAGCACCCAGACCATCGCCGAGACGCTCGCGAGGGCTGGCGTAGTGGACAACGCGTTGATGTTCCGCCTCAAGGCACGCGACGCAGGCGTGGACGGCTCGCTCCAAGCCGGAACGTACGAGATGACCAGCGGTATCGGCTATGAGGCCGCCTTCAAGACCCTTCAGCGTGGACCGCAAGTCGTCTACGTCAAGGTGCTCATCCCCGAGGGATTCACAGGCAAGAAGATCGCCGCACGTCTCGCCAAGCAGGCCGGATTCGATGAGAACGAGCTGCTGGATCTCATCGAGAACGGTGCGCCGCGCTTCGCAGACGAGCATCCCTATCTTGCGGGTGCCTACCGCGACTCGCTCGAAGGGTTCCTCTTTCCCGCGACCTACCGCATCAAGGAAGGGACCTCGGCCGAACAGGTCGTCGAGATGATGCTCGATGCCTTCGACGCGAATACCGCCGATCTCGACCTGTCGTACGCGAAGTCGAAGAACCTCACTCTCATCGACGTCGTCACGATTGCCTCGATGATCGAGGGAGAGGCCAAGCTGGACGAGGAGTATCCCCTCGTCGCCTCGGTCGTCTACAACCGACTCAAAGCCAAGATGAGGCTCCAGCTGTGCATGACGGTCCTCTACACCCTGCCCAAGCACAAGGACTCGCTCACCAACGAGGACCTCAAGACCGACAGCCCCTACAACACCTACCTGCGCAAAGGCCTGCCGCCGGGGCCGGTCGGCAACCCCGGCCGCAAGACACTCGATGCCGCCGCGCATCCGAAGAAGACGAAATACCTGTACTACGTGCTCACCGGCAAGGATGGCTCACACACGTTCGCGTCCAACTATGCCGCCTTCCTCAAGGCCAAACAGGTCTACAAGGACACGGTCCAGAACCAGTAGTGAGCTGCCGAGCCGGACACGATCGATGCGGGAGAGAGTATACTCACCCGGAGTTCCATCGCAGCCAGCCGTCGTCGTACCCGTAGAGTGAGCCCATGTCTTCGAGACTCTCTCCCCTGCGCACCCGAACGCACCGCACCTCTTGCGCTGTCGTGACCCTTCTCGTGACGCTGCTGCTCACGCCCTCACCTGCGTTCGCTTCAAAGCTGAGCTCGGACCGCATCGGGGGCATCACGCTGGCCTCAGGAGCGGTCTCAAGTGCGAACGCGCCCCACATCACAGCGCGGTCAGGACACCTGGTCGCCTCGGGAGGCCCGATCCTCTGGGCGCGTCGGGACGGCGTCTCACGCCGAATGGCGAGCACCACCAAGGTGATGACGGCGCTGCTCGTGCTTGAGAACTGCGACCTTGACGAGGTCGTCACCGTCTCCAGGACGGCGGCCCGTACGCGCTACTCCACCGGGCTCAAGACGGGCGAGAGGCGCACGGTGCGCAAGCTCCTCGAGCTCACCCTCGTCCACTCGTCCAACGACGCCGCGACCGCTCTGGCGGAACACGTCGGTGGTAGCGTCAAGGGGTTCTCGGCTCTCATGAACCTGCGCGCGAACGAGTTCGGACTCGCCGATACCCATTACGTGAACCCCCATGGCCTGGATCAGAAGGGTCAGTACGCGTCTGCGTCTGACCTTGCACGCCTGATGCGCATAGCGGTCAAGCAGCCCGAGTTCAGACGCATCATCAAGCTGCGCACGGTGACCCTGTCTGCGTACAAGTCTCGCCCCAGGCGCACGTACAAGAACACCGACAGCCTGCTCGGTGGCGTCGAAGGGCTGCGCGGGGGCAAGACAGGGTACACGAACGACGCGGGCTACTGCTTCGTTGCCAGCGCGCGGCGCGACGGCGTCACGCTCACCTCGGTGGTCCTGGACTCGCCAAGCTCACGGGCGCGGTTCAACAGCAGCAAGGCGCTGCTGAACTGGGGGTTCAAGCACTACCGCATCAAGCAAGTGGCCTCGGCCGATACGACGGTCGCTTTGGTTCCGCTTTCGCACGACCCGTCGCAGTTTGTGACCGTGAAGTACGCCGAGACGACCTCGACCGCGGTCCTCGACCTGCTGCCGGTGGTTAAGACGCGCTCGCTTCCCACCAGTGTTGTGGCGCCGGTAGCGCAGGGTCAGCTGATTGGCGTCGTGACCATCAGCCAGAACGGCAGTGTCCTCACCACCGTAGCAGCCGTGGCGGACCACGCAGTGGACGCGCCCAGTGTCGTCGAGCAAACGGCCGCCTGGGTAGCCCGGACGGTTCGAGCAGTCACCCCGCGGTAGCCCAACCACCTCAGGGTGTGGGAATGCAACGAGGCTGGGACATCGATGTCCCAGCCTCGTGGTCATTCGTTGAAGGTGCCTACTTGGTCTTCTTCTCGGCGGGCGCTTCGTCCGCCGGCTCTTCGTCCGCCGGCTCTTCGTCCGCGGGCTCTTCGTCCGCGGGCTCTTCGTCCGCGGGCTCATCGGCGGCAGGCTCATCGGCGGCAGGCTCGTCGTCGACCACTCCGACAACCTCGACGACCGAGTCGGCCACACCGTCATCGTCGGTGTCGACTTCGGCAGCGATCTCGATGACATCGGGCTCGCCGTCACCGTCGAGGTCCACCGCCGAGATCACTGCATCCGCAACGCCGTCGCCGTCGGTGTCTACTGCGCTAGCGACCTCGACCACATCGATCTCTCCGTCACCATCGAGGTCGGTGGCGGTCACGATGGTGTCAATCTCGCCGTCGCCGTCGGTGTCCATTGCCGTGACCACGACATCCGCGACGCCGTCACCGTCGATATCGGTGGCGGTCACAATGGCATCGGCAGCTCCGTCACCGTCGACGTCGATCGCGGTGACAACGGTGTCGACCTCGCCGTCACCGTTGGTATCAAGCGCCGCGACGACTTCGCTGGCCTCAGCGTTCTCGTCCTCGTCACCCTCGCCCTCGGGCAGTCCAGTGATCTCGATCTCAAAGCCAAGGGTCTCGGCGGCAGAACGCATCGACAAAGAAATGCGACGACGCTCCTCATCGACATCCATGACCTTGACGTGGACCTTCTGACCTACGGTCGCGACCTGGTCAGGGGTCTCTACGTGGCCCTTGGCCATCTCGGAGATGTGCACCAGGCCCTCGACACCGTCACCCAGCTCGACAAAGACGCCGAACGGGACGAGCTTGGTGACCGCACCCTCGATGATCGAACCGATGGGGTAGTTCTTGACGAGCATCTTCCACGGGTCCTCGGTGGTCTGCTTGAGGCCCAGGCTGATGCGCTCGCGGTTGAGGTCGACGTCGAGCACCTGCACGTTGACCGGGTCGCCCACCTTGACGACCTCGGACGGGTGGTTGACGTGGCTCCAAGACAGCTCGGAGATGTGCACCAGTCCGTCGATGCCGCCCAGGTCCACGAAGGCACCGAAGTCGACGATCGAGGAGACGTGACCCGGGAGGATCATGCCCTTCTGCAGCTTGCCAAGGATCTCGGCACGCTCATGCTTGCGGCCTTCCTCGAGCACCACGCGGCGCGAAAGGACGACGTTGTTGCGGTTGCGGTCCATCTCGATAACGCGAGCCTCAAGGCGCTCGCCGAGGAAGCTCGTGAGGTCTTTGACCCTGCGAAGGTCGACAAGCGATGCGGGCAGGAAGCCGCGCAGGCCGATGTCGAGGATAAGTCCGCCCTTCACGACCTCGATGATCTCGCCCTCGACATTCTCGCCGGACTCGAACATCTCTTCGATCCTAGACCAGGCACGCTCGTACTCGGCGCGCTTCTTGGAAAGGATGAGGCGACCGTCCTTGTCCTCCTTCTGGAGAACCAGTGCCTCGACCTTGTCGCCAACGCTTACGATCTCAGAGGGATTCGCATCCTTGCGAATCGAGAGCTCGCGGGCGGGAATGACACCTTCTGACTTGTAGCCGATGTCGAGGAGCACCTCGTCGCGCTCAACACGGACGATAGTTCCGCTTACCAGGTCACCGTCATCGAAATCAGTCATCGTACCGTCGATGAGAGCGTTCATTTCCTCATCGGTGTAGTTCGTCTGTTCGATGATCGTGCCGTCAAGCTCCTGCTCACTCATGTGGACCCCTTTCAAACGCGGGGCCCCAGTGTCATGTCGGTCGCCTACAGGTCAGTCGTCGGGAAACGAAAGTCGTCGCCTACAGGGTCATACAGGACTTCGGGGCCTACACTATCCGGTCGCCAGCGGATTCCGACGCACCAAACTGGGAGTATACCCAGTCGTGCCTGGCAATGCCAGCGCACACGCATCCGGGAGTAGCCCATCGCGCCCGGAGTCTCTTGAGGCCCGATCCGCAGCGTCAGAGAGCCAACCCCGCCGTGCACGCCTGTGGTGCTACTTGACCTATGGTTCGGGCCATCCGCTACTTCGCGCGAGCCCAGTCAGGACCGCTCGCCACGCTCACGTCAAGCGGCACGTTGAGCTGAGCTACACCACCCATCGCCTCGCGCGCCAACGCCTTGAGCGCTTCGACCTCGTGTGCGGGAGCCTCGAAGACGAGTTCGTCGTGGACCTGGAGCACCATGCGGCTGGCGAAGCCCTCGGCCCGCATCCTGCGGTCCACCTCGATCATGGCGAGCTTCATGATGTCAGCGGCGGTGCCTTGCATGGGATGGTTCATGGCCGTGCGCTCCCCGAAGGACCGTAGATTGAAGTTGCTGCTCTTGAGCTCGGGGATACGCCGTTTGCGGCCGTACAGCGTGGTGGCATATCCGTCCCGGTGAGCATCGGCCACCGTCTCGTCAAGGTAGCGGCGCACGCCAGGGTAGGCAGCGTAGTAGCGATCGATCATGGCCTGCGCCTCGCCATACCCGATCTTCAGCGAATCACCCAGGCCGTGCGCGGTCTGTCCGTACACGATGCCGAAGTTCACCGCCTTCGCTTTGGCCCGCATGCCGGGCTCAACGTTATCGACCGTCACCCCGAACACGCGTGCCGCGGTCGCTTGGTGAAAGTCCATGCCGCTGGTGAACGCCTCGACCAGCCCCTCATCTTCCGAGAGATGCGCCAGTATTCGAAGCTCGATCTGGCTGTAGTCCGCCGAAACCATCACGTCGTCAGGATCTGCCGGGACGAACGCCGCGCGAATACGTCGGCCGAACTCAGTGCGAACCGGGATGTTCTGCAAGTTGGGATTCGAGCTCGAGAGCCTGCCCGTCGCGGCAACCGTCTGGTTGAAGCTGGTGTGGAGCCGCCCATCCTCACCCAGCAATCTGGGAAGGGCTTCGATGTAGGTGCTCGTGAGTTTGGTCAGCTCGCGATAGGCCACGATCTTCTCGGCGATGGGGTGGATCGGGGCGAGCGACGACAGGACGCTCGCGTCCGTCGAGAAGCCGGTCTTGGTGCGCTTGCCGGTGGGCAGGCCGAGCTTCTCGAAGAGTACTTCGGAGAGCTGCTTGGGAGAATCAATGGTGAACTCGCATCCCGCGAGTTCGTAGATCGTCGTGCGCAGTGCGTCGATTCCGGCGCGCGTTTCCTCGGCGAGGCCGGCTAGCACGCCGGTGTCGAGACCCACGCCTGCGCGCTCCATGCGCGCCAGTACGGGCACGAGCGGCATCTCGATGGAGCGCATGACGGACAGCGAGCCATCGGCCTCGAGTCGCCGCTCGAGTTCGGGCGCCAGGTCGGCCGCAGCGGCGGCGAGCACGGCCGCATCGGGATGCTCGTCGTTAGTCGCGGGAAGCGGCGCGCTGAGGTAGTCAGCGTGAAGGCCGCCGAGCTCATAGCTCGAGCGGTTGCTCTCCAGCAGATAGGCCGCGATCGCGCAATCGAACAGCAGTACAGGGTCGGCCTCGAATACCACTTCGTGGCAGGCAAGCGTCTCGTCCGGCGGACACACCTCCTGAAGCAGCGCTTTCACGTCTCCGGCGGCGACCCTCGCCTTGCCCAGAAGTCCCACCAGAGTGGCTTCGAACGACTCGGCCGGCACGAGTGCGATGCTGCCTGGACCTGCCACAGCCAGATCTCGTGTGTCGGTGAACAGCGTGTCGCAGGGCACGCCTACTGCAACCCCTAGCCAACCGTCATCGGCGTCTGCCATCCATCGGGCAACCGCACGATTCGCGCCGTCCTCTCGCACGCAAGCACGCCGCTCGCAACCAACAGAACTCGCGACAGACCCGATGGGCACGGGGGCCGCGACACCGGCGCTCTGGGAACTCACACCCAGAGCCAACACGCGATCGAGCGCAGATGTGAAGCGCAGTTGCGCGAAGGCGTCAGCAACCCGCGCGGGTTCGAACACCCCGAAACGCACCGACGCCAGATCGAGATCGAGCGGCAGATCGCACACAATCGTCGCGACCGTGCGGCTCGCGAGCGCCGCGCCCTCGTGTTCAACCAGGTTCGCGCCCACCTTGCCAGACACGTCCCCCGCCTTGGCGGCCGCCAGCACCGCTTCAAGCGTGCCGAACTGCTGCAACAACTTGGCCGCGGTCTTCTCACCTACGCCCACAACACCCGGGATGTTGTCGCTGGTGTCACCTTTGAGTCCGAGATAGTCCGGGACTTGCGCAGCCGTGATGCCGTAACGCTCCTCAACCTCATCGGGCCCATACACCACGATGTCGGTGATGCCCTTCCTGGTGGTAGCCACTTTCACGTGTTCGCTTACCAGCTGAAACGCATCCCGGTCGCCGGTGACCAGCAGCACCTCAAGCCCCGCTGCCTCACCTTGGCGCGCGAGGGTGCCCAGTATGTCGTCACCCTCCCACCCATCAAGTTCGACCACGGGGACGGCAAGTGCCTCAAGCACCTCCTTGATCATGGGGAACTGGGATCGCAACGCATCGGCTGTCGGGGGGCGGTGGACCTTGTACTGCGCAAGCGCCTCGATCCGAAACGCGGGCTTGCCGCGGTCGAAAGCGACCACCACGCCCTGGGGCCTCAGGTCCTGCACCAACTTCACCAGCATCTGCAGGAATCCGAACGCGGCGTTGGTCGGTCGACCATCCGGCGCGGTCATGGTCTCCGGAAGTGCGTGGAATGCTCGATGCATCAGGCTGTTGCCGTCGATGACGGCGATGGTGCGCTTGGGCATGGAGGGCGGGGCCTTTCGGGAATGAACTCATCGACGGTACCAAACGAGTGTACCCGAGCGTGAGGAGACCGGAGTTCCGATGGCACTGTTCAACTGGGCGGCACCGCTGTTTGGACATTTTGCGAATCGCTGGTCCCCCGATTCGATCACTGAGATCGCGGGATGGCTGGGCACGTCTCTGAACCCTCCGTGCCCCGAAGGCTGTCGCATTCTGGATGTGGGTGGCGGAACGGGTGTCTTGGCCACCAAGCTCGCCGCCGAGCTCCAGACCCGGGTCACCGTTCTCGACCCGTCCCCTCGAATGCTGCGCCACATCCCCGACCGCGCACCGGTCGATGCCGTGGTTGGCACAGCCGAGGCCATGCCGTTTGCGAACGACTCGTTTGATGCCCTCATCGTGACAGACGCGTTCCACCACTTCCGTGACCAGTCGGGAGCTGTGAGCGAATTCGCTCGCGTGGTGAAGCCCGGGGGGACGGTCGTGGTCGTTGAGCTCGACCCACGCGGCCTGATGCAGATCATAGTCACTGCCGAGAAGCTGCTGGGCGAGCCGGGGGCGTTCCTCCGACCTTCACAGATGTGCGCGTTCATGGGCGAGCGCGGCATCGCAGGGTCGTGCGCGAAGATCAAAGGCGTGAGCTACCGGTTCACCGGTGTGGTCGCCTCCTAGGGCGTCAGGTACTCCAGAGATAGCCCACGTTGCGCACAGTTTCCAGACGACGCGACAGCTCGTGGCCAACCTTGGAACGGACGCGTCGCACATGCACGTCAACCGTGCGCGAACCCCCGTAGTAGTCGCTCCCCCACACCCTGCGCAGCAGCACTTCACGAGAGTAGGTGCGCCCGGGGTGAGTAACGAGAAACGAGAAGAGCGCGTACTCCAGATAGGTGAAATCGATCGGCACACCGTCGACATAGGCCTGGTACGTGGCAAGGTTGAGTGTGAGGCTATCGACCCGCACGAGTTCCTGTTGGGTCACTTCCTCGCCGGGCCAGAGCACGGCACGAATGCGAGCAACGAGCTCCTCGGACGAACCGCCCCTCACGATGAAGTCGCTCGAGATACGGATGGGCAGTCTGAGCGACGCCAGCCCCTCGGCCTCGATGAGTACAAGCAGTGACAGATCGACGCCACCGGCGGCGGCGTGCTCGACGACCTGCACGGCCGCTTCGGCGTTCCGCCCGCCGTCGACGACGACGAGATCAACGTTGGTGCCAAGCAGGGCCTTCTGCATCTCTCCCAAGGCGCATTCGACCGTGTGCAGGTCGAGCCCAGACAACGCTTGGGCAACCCAGGCGCGTGTGTGCACATCATCGGAGACTATGAGCGCGTGCTTCATGTGCATGGAGGCCTGCCTCTGCCGCGTTTCGCGCAGGAAGCCGACCTACTCCTCCCACCCGCTGCTTTGTACGGCACCCGCAGCGACTTCGCCAAACCCGCGCCTAAGCGCTGAGACGGTCATCGCGGCACCGCACGTCGACAGTACGGCATGCGTGTTACCGATGCGTTTCATGAATGGCTGAGTCACCCCCGGCATCGCTTGACTGCAGGCTGCTATCGATCGCGCCCACTCCGCTGATTCTACCGCCTGCGCCACGCGGTATCCATGTATCGACAGTGGTGGCAGCCATTGACGCGGCCCCACGACTAGCCTATCGTTCATCGTCGATGGACGATACTTTGGAGGACACATGCGGAACTACGAAACAACCAGCGCCGTTGCCCACGCCCTCGCCCATCCGGCGCGCCTTCGAATCCTCGACCTGCTGGCCTCGCAGACGGAGTGCGCGGGCTCGGACATCTTCTCGGACATACCGCTTGCCCAATCGACGGTGTCCGAGCACATCCGGGTGCTGAAGGACGCGGGGCTCGTGGTCTCTCATCCAGTCGGCACGAGCATGGTGTACTGCATTTCGGAAGACAGGCTCGACCCTCTGGGTGAGTTCCTCGACACGCTCAAGCATGATGCCCCCAAGTGCACCCCGTCGGGAGGGGCCACCTGTGACTGAGAGAGTCTCGAAGAGGCTGAGTTTTCTGGATCGCTATCTGACCCTCTGGATCTTCCTTGCCATGGCCATCGGCGTGGCCCTCGGCGCGCTGCTGCCGGGCGTCCCCGCACTGGTCGACTCCTTCACGGTGGGAACGACGAACATCCTGATCGCCATAGGGCTCATCCTGATGATGTATCCGCCGCTGGCGAAGGTGAAGTATGAGGAACTCGGCGATGTCTTCTCGGACAAGAAGGTGCTGGGGCTCTCGCTGACATTGAACTGGGTCGTCGGCCCGATTCTGATGTTTGTGCTCGCGATTGTGTTCTTGCGCGATTACCCCGAGTACATGATCGGACTGATTCTGATAGGACTCGCACGCTGCATCGCGATGGTCCTGGTATGGAACGACCTCGCGTGCGGTGACTGCGAATATGCAGCCGGGCTCGTCGCTCTCAACGCCATCTTCCAGGTCATCTTCTTCGCGCCGATGGCATGGCTGTTCATCACCGTGCTTCCTCCGCTGTTCGGGGTCGAAGGATCAGCGGTGGACATCTCACCGTGGCAGATCGCGCAAAGCGTGTTCATCTACCTGGGCATTCCGTTTGCGGCGGGCGCGCTCTCGCGCCTCGTGCTGCTGAGGACCAAGGGCCGCGAGTGGTACGAGACGGTCTTCATCCCGAGGATCTCCCCCATCACGCTGGTAGCACTCCTGTTCACGATTGTCGTGATGTTCTCTCTGAAGGGCGACCTCATCTTGCAGATTCCGCTGGACGTGGTGCGCATCGCGATACCACTACTCCTGTATTTCGGCATCATGTTCCTTTCGAGCTTCTGGCTGGGACACAAGATGGGTACGACCTACGCGAAAGACACTTCGCTCGCCTTCACCGCGACCGGCAACAACTTCGAGCTGGCGATCGCCGTGGCCGTGGCAGTGTTCGGTCTGAACTCCGGGCAGGCGTTCGCGGCGGTCATTGGACCGCTGGTCGAGGTGCCTGCACTCATCTTGCTGGTCAACGCTGCCTTCTGGCTGGGCAAGAAGTGGTTCCCGGGCGCCAACCCCGCCGAGGCAGAGCTACTGGGCCAAGCGGACGCTTCCTGCGCGCTGAAGGAGTCGTGATCATATGCAGCGGATCGCGCTCTTCTCGGATGTGCATGCGAACCTGGTGGCGCTCGACCCGGTCCTGGCCGATATCGCCGCCTACGAGCTCGACACGATCTACTGCTTGGGCGACCTCGTAGGCTACGGTCCGGATCCAGCAGGCGTGATAGCGCGCATCCGCGAGCGGCGGATTCCCACGATCCAAGGCAACTACGACGAGGGCATCGGACTGCGACGAGGCGAGTGCGGCTGCTACTACGCGACAGACGCCGCGCGCCTCGACGGCGCCGCCTCCTACAAGTTCACCGACGGTGCCCTCGACGAGACGGACCACGCATGGCTCGCCGCGCTGCCCGGTGAAATGCGGCTCGATGTAGACGGAGTGCGCGTGCTCCTCGCGCACGGGAGCCCTCGAAAGATCAACGAGTATCTTCTGCCGGATCGCACGGACGAACAGCTGACCCGTCTCGCCGAGACGGCGGCGACCGACGTAGTGTGCGTGGGTCATGTACACGTTCCCTACCATCGCGTCATGACAGGTACCAGTGGTCAGCCGATTCACTACGTGAGCAGCGGTTCAGCGGGTAAGCCCAAGGACGGCGACTGGCGAGCCTGCTGGGTGGAGTTGGTGATCGGCGAGGAGGCGAGTGTGCGCAGCTTCGCTCGCGAGGACGGCGCCGTCGGTCCCGCTGGTGGCGGCGGGGCGTTCATCGGCACGATAGTGCACCGGGTCGCATACGACGTCGAGGGTGTGACCCGTGCGATGCACGCCGCAGGTCTCCCCGATTCGCTTGCTGAGGCCCTTAGACGCGGCTGACTCTCGTACTAGCAGCCGGACACTGACACGCGCAGCACGCAAGCGGCGCCGGCTGGGTCTCCCCTGCCGGCGCCGCCGTCGTTCTGATCGTGCTGCAGTACTAGATGACGCTCAGGTAGCGATCGATCTCCCACTGCGAGACGTACTTGATGTAGTCCTTCCACTCGGCCTTCTTGTTCTCCGAGTAGAACGTGTGGATGTGATCTCCCAAGATCTCCTTCATCGTCTCCGACTGCTCGAAGAGATCGATGGCCTCGCCCAGGTTTTCCGGCAGGGTCACGATGCCGGCGGCCGCAAGCTCAGCAGGGCTCATCTCGAAGATGTCGTTGGTGGCCTCGTCCATCAGCTCGAGCTTCTCCTCGATGCCCTTGAGTCCGGCACCAAGCATGACAGCGAATGCGAGATACGGGTTGCAGGACGGGTCAGGGTTGCGCAACTCGATGCGGGTCGCGGACTCCTTGCCGGGCTTGTACATGGGCACGCGCACCATGGCCGAGCGGTTCGCCTGCGCCCACGAGACGTACACGGGGGCCTCATAGCCGGGGATCAAGCGCTTGTACGAGTTGACGAGCGGGTTGGTGACCGCACAGAACTCGGGGGCGTACTTGAGCAGGCCGGCGATATACCAGCGGCACACCTGGCTCAGGTGGCCGGGCTTGCTTGCGTCGTAGAAGGCGTTGCCGTCCTTGGTAAACAGCGACTGGTGCACGTGCATACCCGAACCGTTGATGCCGGCGATAGGCTTGGGCATGAAGGTCGCGTACACACCGTTGGCCATGGCGACTTCCTTGACCACGAGCCGGTAGGTCATGACCGCGTCGGCCATAGTGAGCGCTTCCTGGTAGCGCAGGTCGATCTCATGCTGTGACGGGGCGACCTCGTGGTGCGAGTACTCGACGGGGATGCCCATCTTCTCGAGGGTCAGTACGGTATCGCGGCGCAGGTCGCTCGCGTTGT
>JBBREQ010000057.1:0-15258 GCA_038202795.1 Coriobacteriia bacterium
CGGGTCGCGCGAGCGACCCGCCGCTTTCAGCCAGATGGTCGGGATGGCGGGATTCGAACCCACGACCTCTCGGTCCCGAACCGAGCGCTCTACCAAGCTGAGCCACATCCCGGCGAGGCGCTATGCTAGCACGCTCTGCCCGGGGGCGCCACCCCGTTCTCCCAGCTGAAAGATGCTAGAGATGCAACAAGGCCCGGCGCGTTGCCGGGCCTTGTCCGTTCGTCAACCGAACAGTATTACCTAGACAACCTGACGTGGCAGTACGAACAGAAGGTCTCCTCGTGACAACCACCGTTACTTCCGAAGCACGTGGACGCGCCATTCTTCTTCACGAAGGTATTGTGCTGGCTCTTCCACGTTCGCTTCGTATCCAAGCCCTGGTGGTGACAGGAATCGCAGTAGCTCTGCCTATGGCAGTTCGCACACTCCTTCTGCAGCTTGATCGCCTTCTTGAGGTCCTCGGTGTGCGTGCCACTGTTGTCCTTCTTCGGACCCGCAGCCTCGTCCTTGAGCCCGTACCCGGCAGGGTGCGGCATGTCGACATTGTGGCAGCCTCTGCAGAATCCAGAGTTCGGCAGCTGAGCGACCTCGCCCTTGTGGCAGTAGGTGCAGACGTCGCCGTTCTTTGTGTACAGCTCGACATGCTTGGCCGGTTTAGAGCTGTAATCCCTAACGAACTTCTTGTCGGCGTGCGAAGCGGGCACGACGTCACGTTTCTGATGGCAGTTCACACAGTCGATCTTCTTGTGGCACGCCTCTATGCAGCCCGCGGTTCCGTTCTTGTTGGTGGACGCGCCATGCACCTTGATCCAGCTCTTGCTGAATGAAGAGTCGATGTGGTGGCAGTTGCTGCAGAGCTGTCGCCAGTTGTGACAGTTGCTGCAGAGCTGCGGGGTCTTCTTGCCGGTCACATGCTGCTTCCTGAAATCATCCGTGTGTGGCATCTCGAGCCTGTGGCAGCCCTTGCAGAACGCAGCGTTCACGCCACCGTCACCATGGCAGATGGCGCACGATTCGATCGACTTCTGCGCCTCAAGCGCGTGCTGAGCTGAGGGCTCCGCCGGCTTCTTGCCGTATACAGTCACGGTAGGTGTAGATGTCTTCGTCCAATCTTTGGAGTTGTGCGATTCGGGCACGACCTTGCGCCCCGAGTGGCAGTCCTCGCAGAACTTGACGGTGTGGCAGTCTTCCAGACAAGACTTCGGCCCCGACTTCGCGACTGCCTTCGGGTGCTGCTGAGCCCATGCCTGTGTCTTGTCATACACGTACTCGATCGCAGTTCCATGGTGACAATCGTCGCAGAAATGTGTCTCTTCATTAGCGCCGTGGCACATCACGCACTTGTCGGGCGTGACCTTCGAAGCTGCGGGATGCCCCTGTGGGTCCGCTGCGTCTTTTGGCTCCTTGAACTCCTTCGGGTGAGGCATCTCCATGCCGTGGCAGCCGGCGCAAAACGACTCGGCGTGACACGTAGCGCAGTAGAAGATCGATTCAACCTGAGGCAGCTCTTCGCCGATGCTTTCGTCATCCGAGGCTCCGTGGCTGCGCTGAGCGGCGATCACCTCGGGTACGTCCTCCTCGGTGACAGTCGCGCCTTCGGTACCACCCTCAGAAGCGTGCGCCTTCTCGGGCGTGAGGAACCCGGTCTCGCTCGTCTCCTCCGACGATCCGTCCTCGCCCCCAGACCCCTTGGTACCGGCCTTGTCGGACTCGGCCTTCATCTCCTTGGCCATCTCAGCATGGCCCTTGGGATAGAAGTCTGCCTCGTTGTGGGACGGCGGCTTGAGGTTGAATTCAGGGGTGTGACAGGATGGACAGGTTCCCGGAGCTGCGGCGCCCTCTTCGATCCCGTGACACCTGAAGCACGCCGTCATGGTCATGAAGTCGACATGCTTCGCTGTCGTTCCGGTTTTGGGGTCCTTACCCGTGAGCTCGAAATCCTCCCTGTGCGCCACGCGGTTGTGGCACACCGGGCACGCCGCGTTGATCTCCTTGTGCGGCTCGTGGTCCATGATCATGCCCTTGGCCGCGGTCACAACACGTGTGTCGAGGGCATGGCATTGCGTGCACTGCTTCGAAGTCATCGTGAGAGAGACTTCGCTCTCCCCATTAAGAGGCAGCTCGAAGTTGTCCGTGACCGTGAGGTAGAGCTCGCCCAGAGCTTCGGCCTTGTGCAACATGAAGGTGACCGGATTCGCGCTCACCGGCATGTGACAGGCCATGCAGGAGATCTGTTTGTGCGACGAGTGTTGGTACGCGACGATCGTGTCGTCTTGGACCTTGTGGCACCCCTCAGCGCAGAACCACCTGGTCGACGTCACGCCTAGTGTGACGATCAGGACGGCAGCCACCGCAAGTACCGCAACGCCGCTCCAGATTATGTACCTCGGGCGGCGGACCGGATCCTTGAATCCAGCCAATGAGAGCTTCGCCATGCGCACCTCTTCTGATCACACCGACTCCATTGCCGGACGCAGTCGGACTTATCCCACGCTTGAACTGAGTGGGACTCTATAAGAACTGTGGGCGCGCGACAACAGAATTTTGGCTAAAACCGCAGGTCTTAAGCAGTATGAATGCCGCGCGGTGCAGCATCCGATGCCTCAGGTGCTGTCGGGCCGCGCCAACTAGCGGACCAGCGAGTCCGCTAGACGGTTCAGCTCAGCGATCGCTGCCTGAATCTGCCGAGAAGTCTGCGCCGCTTGTGTGGAGACCTGAGCCATCTCACGCATGGACACGACGACTTGGTCCGATGCAGAGCGTTGCTGCTGTGTGGCGATCGAGATCTGCTTGGCGGAGTCGGTCGTTTCTTCAACTTGCTGGACGATCTTGTCCAGCGAATCAGCCGTCCGCCGAGCGAGCGTCTTGCCCTCTTCTACCTTCTTCTGGGCCTTCTCGGTCGACATGACCAAGGAACTGGCGCTCGACTGGATCTCGCGCACAACCCGGCCGATCTCTGAGGTGGACTGCGTGACGGAATCCGCAAGCTTGCGGATCTCCTCGGCGACGACTGCGAAGCCCTTGCCGGCCTCACCCGCACGCGCAGCCTCGATCGCCGCGTTCAGAGCGAGGATCTTGGTCTGCTCGGCGATGTCGTCGATGATGACGAGCACGCGCCCGATCTCCTGGCTGCGTTCACCGAGCGCCAAGATCCTGTCAGACGAGATCTGCGTGCTCTCGCGAATCTCCTCGATGCCGGCCGTGGTGTCGGCAACGGCCTGCATGCCCTCTTCCGCAGAAGCCAGCGTGCGCTCGGCGATGGTCGCAACGGACTGCGAGTTGTCGGCGATCTGCTTCGAGGTCTGGGCGAGTTCCTCGACCGTCGCTCCGGTCTGCGTCACGGCGGCGGCCTGTTCGGCGGCGCCCGACGCCTGCTCTTCAGTCGCCGACAGCACCTCGGATGTCAGTGCCCGAATGTCGACGTTGACCGCCTTGGCCTGCGCCAACACGCTGGTGACGTCACCGAGCAGCTTGAGCGTTTCGGCCTGAAGGTCCTCACAGTCACCGTCGCAGAGCACCTTGAGTCCGTAGCGGCTCTGCGCCTGCTCGAGCACATCTCTGAACATGCCCTCCCCGATATTTGCCGCCACGAACGCGCACCCGATACCCATGCCGATTCCCGCAGCGATACACGCGGCTGCAAAGGCGACCATCGCCGCGTCGCTCTTGGGGGTCACGAATATGCTTGCTACCAGTGGGAACGCGATACCGACGCCCACCCCGGCGGCACCCATATACAGAATGAGCTTCCTCTTGGTGTCCGAATGCTTGCCCTTCTCGGCCACGTGCCCCTCCGCTCCGATGCACCCCAAGAACCTGTCTCACACATACTACCAGCACGAGTCAGTGCGCGGGGACACAAAGGGGCGACCAGGAGTTGCATTTTTCATACCCCATGGGGTATTATATCCATGGAGCGCTCAGGCGCCTCCACCGACTTGCCGAGAAGAATGGGAGACCATCCGACGATGCGTACCGTACAGATAGACAACTCCTCATGTGACCGCTCTCCCGGCTGCCCCTCTCGCAGTGTGTGCCCTCAGGGAGCGATCGTCCCGGTTGCAGGCGGCCCGTATCCTGGCTCCAATGGCTACACTGTTACGCAAGACAAGTGCACCGGGTGCGGAGTTTGCGTACGCGTGTGTCCCGGCGGCGCATGTCAGATTGGATGACGAATGGAGACCCGAGTGAACAACCCCGTAATCGTTGAGGTGTACGACATCCCCACGGCGACCGACTGCTTCTCGGGAGGTTGAGGCCCCTCATGGTCTCCCGAGGAGATCACCGCCATAATCAGCGCTGAAGTCGAGAGGCGCTACGGCGACGACGCGCAGATTCTGTACCACGATGTCTCGAGCGGCGCTGCCGAACCCAAGTACGCGCCCGTCGTCAAGGAGATCGAGACTCGCGGCCTGCTCTACCCGGTCACCGTCGTCGACGGCGTGCCTATCTATGATGGCGCCGTGAGCTATCCCGCCATACTCAGAGCCGTGCACAACAAGCTTGCGGAGCGCGAAACCGCTGCCAACTGATCGCTGCAAGCGCTCGCTCAGGTCCTCTCGCGGGACCTGAGCGCATCGAGAAACAGGCCCACGAGCCCGTGATCAAGGAACTGGTCCCACGCACTGGGGTGGACCGGGCCGAGCGATTGGTCGTAGCTGCGCCTCGATCCCGGATCACGCAAAACCCCGTACGCCTCGTTGATGGTCTGCATGCGTCGCGTCCGCTGCTCACGCTCGTGTGCCGGCCCGGTATCGGGGTGGTACTTGCGTGACAGCGCCTTGAATGCGCGCTCGATGACCTCCGGCTCAGCTTCTCTGGTCACCTGTAAGACACGATAGTGGTCCATCGGCGGTCCCTCTTGCTTAGACGGTCGCGGGCGGCTGTATGCGTCTTGAACGTACCTCTGCAATGACCACGCCCCCGAGAACCAGCGCAGCTCCCGACAGCTGCAGGGCTGTGAGCGTCTGCTCCGGCCAAACCGCTGTGGCCAACGCAATGGTGAACAGCGGCTCCACAGTGGAGATTACCGCCGCCTGCGAGGGGCCGAGCCCCCTGATTCCCTCAAGGTACAGCACAACCGCCATGAAGGTCGGCACGAGCACGATCGCACCCAGCAACCACCACACACGCGGCTGCCACGCTGAGGTGGAAAGCGCCGCGATGCCGCCGCCTACGATCGCACCAGCGGCTGGAAGGAGTGCCGCAATGCCGAAGGTGTAGGCCATCATGGTGAGCTGTGACCGACCTGGCAGCCACCGGGCAGAGAGCAGGTTAAAGAGCGTGTACCCCACGGCTGCGCTTAGTCCGAGAACGACGCCCTGCCACGCTACGGCCCCCACGTCACCACCCAGGCCGACGACGAGGGCACAACCCACGAACGTCACCAACACCGCGAATCCCTGCCACCAGTCAGCCCTCTGCCCCAGGAACACCCAGCCGGCGATGGTCACAAACGCCGGGTACGCGTACAGCAGAATAGCCACCACTGACGCGTCTGCGAACTTGAGCGCGTAGAAGAAGCAGACCGAGGCGGCTCCGTATCCCGTGAGCGCGAGCAGTGCGTATCGCTTCACATCCGCCACGGGAACGATCAGCGCCGCGCGGTTCCGAAACGAGGCGAGTGTGCCCAGAAGCACGGCCGCGATAACGAAGCGCCAAGCGAGTAGGGGCAGCGGCTCGGCTCCCGCCTCATAGGCAAGCGGCGTCAGCACGGCCAGCGTGCCGAAGCACGCCGCCGATGCGACAACCACCACCACCGACCATCCACGCGTCATATACCCACCACAATCCGAGTCACGATCTGCGCTCCGAGCAACAGTGTCACCGGCACGGAACCGGGTCAAGCACGTGCTAGACTCACGCGAATTCGCGAGTAGAGGAGGTGGCAGTGTCCGAACTGCGCCGCGCGCGCTTGGTACGGTGGGCCGTTGCCGCGCTCTGGGCAACGGTGATCTTCGCCTTGTCCTCAGTGCCCGGATCCCAGGTGCCCGGGCGTTTCGGCTCACTCGCTCACTTCGTGGAATACGCCGTATTGGCGATCCTGCTTCTCCGGGCGCTCGAACCCGGCAGGTCAACCCGCTCCGCAGTCGTGATGGCCCTGGTGCTCGCGTCGGCGTACGGTGTGACCGATGAGTTCCATCAGCTGTTCGTGCCGCTACGGGTTGCTGATCCCATGGACTGGCTTGTCGACACGGCCGGAGCCCTTCTGGGAGTCTTCGGCTGCCTAGCCGTGAGGCGTTTGGCGAAAACCCGGACCGTCTGGCACTAGCTCGCTAGTACACCCCGGTTTCCGCAGCGGACTGAGGGTCTACCCCCAGGTGGCGCACCTTGATCTTGAAGTCGTGCGCGTTGGCCGACATCGCAATCGCGTCGTCCAGAGTCACTCGGCTCTCCTGGTAGAGGCGCAGCAGCGACTGGTCGAAGGTCTGCATGCCGTAGTACTCGCCCTCTTCCATCGCGTCTCTGATGAGGTAGGTCTTCTCGGAGTCATTGATGTACTCCCGAATCGTTCCCGTCATCACGAGAACCTCGACGGCCGCGACCAGTCCGCCTTGCATGGAGGGGATGAGCCTGAGCGACACGATGCCCTTCAATGTCGCCGCCAGCATGAGCCGCACCTGCTTCTGCTGGTAGGGCGGGAAGAAATCGATGATTCGGTTGATGGTCTCAGCCGCGTCGATCGTATGAAGCGTCGAAAGAACCAGGTTGCCGATCTCGGCTGCCGTGAGCGCGGCCGAGACGGTCTCATGATCCCGCATCTCGCCGATGAGGATCACGTCCGGGTCCTGACGGACCACATGCCGCAACGCGGCAGCGTAACTCTCGGTATCGATGCCGATCTCACGCTGGTTGATGATGCACTTGTCGTCCCTGTGGAGGACCTCGATCGGGTCCTCGACTGTCACGATATGGCCCTCGCGGGTGTGGTTGATGTGGTCGATCATCGCGGCGAGCGTGGTGGTCTTGCCAGAACCCGCTGTGCCCGTCACCAGAATCAATCCCCGCGACTCATCCGCCAATCGCCGTATCACCGGCGGTAGACCCAGGTCCTCGATTGTGGCGCGCTCCGTGGCAACGCGGCGCAGGGTTATTCCAATGCTCCCCCGCTGATGGAAGACGTTCACACGGAAGCGTCCTACGCCAGAAACCGAGTAGGCGAAATCCGTCTCGTGATGGTTCTCGAATGTCGCCTTCTGGCGCTCATCCATCATTCCTAGCGCCAGTATCCGCGTTTGCTCCGCAGTGAGGGTGGGCAGATCGTGGAGTACGAGCAGCTTACCGTTGAGTCTGATTGCCGGGGGGCTTCCTGCCTTGACATGAAGGTCGGAACTGCCACGGTCGCTCATGATCTTGAGCAGTCCGTCGATCTCAGACATCGCGCGTCATCTCCCGGTAGTGAAATGGTGGCCTGGCAGGCCCTCTCAGTATAGCCGCACGTTGGAGGCGCTTCGCACACAACACCCCCGCACTCTCTATCGGAGTGCGGGGGTGTGAACTGAACAGTACGGTGAGTTACGGCCGGCGCGCTCCCGCGTAATTGCTGCGGCTGATCGAGGAATAGCGCACGACGTCACCGGTCTGAGGCGAATGGATCATCATGCCGCCGCCCACGTAGATACCCACGTGGTGAACCGGGCTGCCGAAGAACACCAGATCGCCTGGCATGAGATCACCGCGGCTCACAGGCTGACCGAAGCGCGACTGGGCCCTTGACGTCCGGGGAATCGAGACCCCCGCAGCATTTCGGTACACATACGACGTGAAGCCCGAGCAGTCGAAGCCGCTGGGCGAGGATCCGCCCCAAGAGTAGGGGACGCCGAGGAATCTCCGAGCGTAGGGCACGATTTCAGAGCGGGCCTGGTTGGTGGGCGCCGGATAGTCTCGAGTACCCACGCGAACAAAGGATTGCGCGCGGTTCGCTGCGGCTCGTTCTTCGGCAGCCCTCAGGGCCGCGATTTCGCTCTCAAGCCCAGACAGCTTGCGCTTGCGCTCCGCGAGCTGCCCTGTGATCGCCCGCTTGCGGTCGCGCATGATCTTGAGCTGTGTGGCCGCCGCCTTCTCTTTCGACGCGAGTTCGGTATGTGCCGCCTTGGTCTGCCCTCGCAGCCGCTTCAGCTCCGCCACGGCGTTTGCGTCACTTGAGTTGAGATCGACCAGAAGGTCCCACGTCGTGGCGAACTCCTCAAAGGACTCCGCGCCCAGCAGCACGTCCACGAAGCTCATCGGGCCGTTGCGATACATGCTCTCGGCACGCACGCTCAGATGACCCTGCACCACGTTGGTGCGCTTCTTGAGCTTCTTGAGCTTCTTCTCGGCCTTGCGCTTCTGGACCAGTAGCTTGCCGTGCTTCTCGGCAGCAGCGTTGAATCGCTCGGATGCCACTTCAACGCGGTCGTCTAGAACATCGATCTGCTTCTTGACGGCGCGTGCCTGATCGAACTTGCTCGAGGGCACCGCACCCGCGATTGTGGCGCTGAACAGCAACACGGACGACAGGGCCAGTGCTACGAGCGATCTGATCGTGGTAGTCAGTTCATTTCCTCCGTGTCCGGGGGTAGGACATACCGACGGATTCTACCATGCTGGTCGCGCTCCGTCGAAGACAGCGCACAATGCATCAAGAAGGCGAACCGCCTCACGTTGCAGCTCATGCTCCGTATCAAGTGGCACATCACTGAGTTCAACGACGATCTGGGAGCGGTCACGCCTGGACGACTCCACTGCAGTAAGCAATCGCGATTCCAACGCCTCGTCCGCCCGCTCGCGGACCACCGGCTGCCCCGGTATGTCCGCGGCCGCGCCTTCACCGCAGAGCAGCAGGCACACCGCCACATCGTCAGGCAGCGGCCCGCCGCGCTCCGCCACCGTCAGACGAGCGTCCGGGTTCGTCGCGATGGCGAGATTCACCACGCGCTCGGCCACATCATGCCCCACTCCATCCAACCCAACGAACACAAGCCGCGTACTGAGCAGCCCGTCACAGATGCGCGCAGGCGTCGTGTGCGCTGCTGAGTGCGCGATGGGTTCCTTGCCCTGCCAGATGTGACGCAGCAGGAAGAGGGACCTGACCGTCCCAGCGCCGACGATGCCATCGGCGACGAGTCCGACGTTGCGTTGGAACTCCCGAACGGCGCTCTCGCTGAATGCGCCGAGAATCCCATCGGTGGCCCCGCAGGCAAAACCAAGCGCGTTGAGCGCTTCTTGCAGGACCCGCACGTCCTGACCGTGGAAGTATGGTGTCCTGAGGTACAGCATCCGATCGCCCAACGTGAACGTGGCGTCGACCAGCATGGCCCACGTGACATCGTCAACGATGCTCTCGGAGCCCAGTGAGTGGTCAGCCCGAAACGCCTGAACCGCCTGGGCGGTCTGTCCAAAGAACACGCCATCGATTCCTGTGGGTCCGAGATCGTAGCCAAGCACACGGAGTCGGCGCTGGATGTCCTCCACGGCGGGGCCGCGATCGCCGATACGTACCGGCTTCATTGACTGGTCCTCCCGAGCACGGCCGAGGGGCGAGTATGCGCGTCGAAGTCTACCACTAGCGGGGGCAGGGTCGGCACACGGCGCGGGGCAATCTCCGCGTTGCGGTCAGCGATTGCCGGCCACCGGCTCAGCAGCTTGCGGCGACGACCTGGTTCTTGCCCGCACGCTTGCCACGATACATCGCTGCGTCGGCCATCTCGAGCAATGACAGGGCGCTCTCTACGGCGCCCGGGTAGGTGGCCACTCCGATCGAGACGGTGCGACTCACCTCGACCGAGTCCGCGATCTCGTATCTGACGTGCTCGACCTCGGCGCGTATGCGCTCAGCCACCATCGTCGCGCCATCGCATTCGGTCTCGGGTAGCAGGACCACGAACTCCTCACCGCCGTACCGGGCTGCGATGTCCATATCACGAAGATTGCCCCGGATGACACTCGAAACGGACTTGAGCACCCGGTCGCCTCGTGGATGTCCAAAGCTATCGTTGAACTCCTTGAAGTCATCGATGTCGATCATGATCAGGGACAGCGGATGCCCGAATCTGACCGAGCGCTGGAACTCTTCCTCGAGCCGCTGTTTGAAGTAGCCGTGGTTGTAGAGCTCCGTCAGGCGGTCGGTGACCGAAAGGCGTTCGAGCTCTTCGTGCAGCAGCGCGTTTTGCAGTGACAGGGACGCCTGACTGCCAAGGACCTCGAGACGCTCCATCTCAACCGCAGAAAGCTCTCGTGGGCTTGATGCTGCCATGATCATCACGCCAAAGACGTTCTCTCCGGCCCTCAGGGGGACGGCTGCCTGGCTTGAAACCGTTCCGGGGTCGAGCGCCCACGCCGTGGAGGTCGCATCGTGAGAAACGTCAGACTCGTTGATCGGTCCTTCTCGGTAAGCATGACCAAGAATCGTCTCAGAAATGGGCACCCGCAGACGGAACTCGTACTGGGGCCGCCCCTGCGCCGCCCGAAGGTCCAGTGTCCAATCCTCACGGTTGAAGAGGTACACGCAGCTGATCTCCGCGCCGAGGATACCGTTGCAGCCGTCAACGATGAGTGAGCACACGTCATCGACCGACGTGAAACTCGTGAGAGCCTTGAAGAACTCGTGAGTGAAGAATATCTCGGCGAGTCTGCTTTCGAGCTCCTCGTTCGCCTTCTCCAAGGCGTCTTTGGACGACTCGAGGCGTCTCTCATGCGTGCGAATCTTCTCGTAGGCGACCTGCAGCTCGACGAACAGCCGTTCTTGCTCTCTCGCCTGGTGCTTCTCCGCAAGAAAATCGATGACAAGCTCAGCGCCTGCGCCACCGATAAGACTTATCCGAGGGGGTCGTTGCAGCTCCAGCTGGGGGTAGACGCACGGGTCGTCCGACGCGTCAATGATCAAGTCCAGGCCAGGTATCTGGAACATCTCAGTGAGCTCGGTGGTACAGAGGATGCCTGTCTCCTGAGCCAACCGGGCCGCAGGCGACGATTCGCCCGGGCAGCAGACACCCGACACGACCACGTTCTCGATCTCTTGGAGTGAGCGCAGCAGTGCCGCGGCACGTGAGCCCCCACCTACGATCGCCAAGGTGACACGCCGCGCAGTGCCCGGCTGGGAACTCATGTGCCCGCCGTCCCTGTTCAACACACTCAGTCGCCCCCCACGTTACAGACAGCGCACACCGAACTGATAGCTACGCACCGTAAGCTCACCCGTTTCGAGAGAAAGCTCGACCGTGCGCGCATGCGCTTCACCCGTATCTTCGGCAATCAGCGACACCGACGTGAGCAGAAGTTGCCGTTTGACCTCGGCGACGTTGCGCTCACCGATGCCCGAGATGGCACTGTCTCCACTGAACATCGCCGCTCCCCCCGCGATCTTGGCCTCGAGCCGGGACAGAAGCGAGCCCTGTTCTCTCAGCAACTGAACCATCATGGGGATGGCGTAGTCTGCGAACCGCCCGGACGCGCTGTGTCCCGTGCCGGCACCCATCAATGGCAGCATCACGTGGGCCATCGCCCCCCGCTTGGCAAAGGGGTCGTAGATGGCCACGCCGACGCAGGAACCCAGCGCGGGGGTGACCAGCTTGCCAGGAGCTGAGGCGACACCGATGTCACCGATACCGACCTCAATGATGGTTGCGCTCGGGGCGGGTCCGGCACTCTGGTTCGCGCGCTTCGTCATATCCGGCACCTCACACCACACCCAAGCGACCGAGAAGCACAGTCAGGCTGTCGGCGTCCGGCAGAAAGAACACCGCGACGTCGGCCGCACACGCCGACTCGACCAGCGCCGTACGGAGCATGATGGTCTCCTCGGCCCCCTCCTCCGTTTGCGCGAACGCGGCCTGCAAGAGCGCTCCGGCCATGTCGCACGCGTACGATTGCTGCAGTGGGAGCACGTGCACATCGGCCATGCGGGCGATCGCCGCCAGATAGGCGGCGATCAACACAGACGCGGCATGCGACAACAAAGCTTCGTCTTCCGGCGACTGTGCAACCGTGGCCCCCGCCGGGCGGCCACGCAGCATGTCGACGCAACGCAGCGCCGCGTCTCGCTCGGCCATGAAGAGGATCCCGCCCGTGATGTCTCCTACGATACGTGCGTAGACACCTATCGCTAGACGCTCCGGCCCTCCGAAGACGCCGGGCACATCTCGAACCTGAATGACGTCGACGCGTGGCACTTCAAGCGTGACCTGCCGATCAACGAGCTGCGAGAGCGCAGTGGCGGCATGTCCGGCGCCGATTCCGCCCACCTCACGCAGCGCGTCTCGCTGAAGGTCTGAAAGCGCCGCGACGCTGGCCATCACGCCTCCTGACCGGAGAACAGGGTCCGCGGATCGAGTATGAGCATCACGCGACCGTCACCCAGTATTGTCGCCCCCGAGAATCCCTTTGAGTCTCTGAATAGCCGGGACAGGGGCTTGACCACGATCTCCTTGCGTCCTCCCAGGCCATCGACTGCCAGCGCTCGTTGCTCCGAGCCGTTCTCGATGAGAACCACGCGGGAACTGGGGTTCGGCGCCTCACGCTGATCACGCTCGAACAGCAACGAGTCCAGTCTGACCAACGGAACGACGTCGCCTGTCCTCAAGACGACCACTGGAAAGCCGTCTACCGTGGACATGTTGAGCTCATCGGCCGCGTACACCTCATTGACCGAAGAGAGCGGAAGCGCGAACGAGCGACCGTCCGTCTCGACGAGAAGGGCCTGAATGATCGCGAGCGTGAGTGGCAGTCGCAGCATGAACTCGGTGCCTTCTCCGACTGTGGAGTGGATCTGTACCGTGCCGCCAAGGTACTCGATCTTCCCTTTGACCGCGTCCATGCCTACGCCTCGACCGGAGATCCGATTTGCGCTGTGCTGGGTCGACAACCCTGGTAGGCAGGTGAGCAAGAGGATACTTGCATCATCGTAGTCGGCGCGATCCTCGGCGTTCACGACTCTGCGTTGGACCGCTTCGCGCCAGACGATCTCGGGATCGATTCCTCGGCCATCGTCGCTGACGGTGATGGCGACGTGATCCCTCTCCCGGCTTGCCCTCAGTGTGATGTTGCCGACAGCGGACTTGCCGGCGGCTGCGCGCTCCGCGGACGGCTCGACCCCGTGGTCGATGCTATTACGCAGAAGATGCACCAGGGGGTCGCCGATCTCGTCGAGAACGGTGCGATCAAGCTCGATCTCAAGTCCCTCCATGTGGAATTCGACACGTTTGCCCAATTCGACAGAAAGATCGCGCACCATCCGCGGGAAGCGGTTGAATATGTTGCCTACCGGGACCATGCGCGTCTGCATGATCTCGTACTGAAGATCGGTCGAGACTCGGTGCAGCTCTTCAAGCACTCCCTGAAGGCCTGCGTCACCGCGCTGCAGCGCGATCTGGTCGAGCCGAGATCTAAGAATCACCAGTTCGCCCACAAGGTCAACCAGCATATCGAGATGCCCGATGGCAATCCGGACCGTCTGTGCTTGAGACAGCCGTGGCAACTCGCGAACATGCTTCTGAGAATCAAGCGCTGCCTCCACCACAGACGCCTCGAGGAGCGGTGCCACGTAAGCAACAGGCTCAACGTCAACCGATTCCACTTCACTCACGTGAAGTACGGCGGCCTTGAGGTCCTCCACGCTCGCTTCGGACGAGACAATGATCTCGAAGGTCCTGGCGAAGTGCTCGTCCTCGATCTCGCGCTCACTGGGCAGAGTCTCGAGCACCAATCCCACGTGGGCAAGCCGCTTGATGACCATGTAGGCACGAACCGCCTTGAGTACGCACGATTCCTGAAGCGTGACCGACACATGCCACGTGCCCTCAACATGCGGCGCCTCTGAGCCGGGGGCATCTGGCTCAACCGGCGCAACGGAGTCTCCAGCAGCCGCCTCGGCCAACGCCTCGACCATCTCATCAATCACGATGCCGTGGCGCCCGTTTGACTCCTCGTCGATCAGATCGCGGAGCAGGTCCACTGCGGCAAGCATGATGCTGGTTACCGCGGAACCCGGGGGAAGGTCGCCCCGACGCACGCAGTCCATCAGCCCTTCCATCTTGTGCGTCAGCTCTGCCGTGCGCTGGTATCCCATCGCCGCCGCCATGCCCTTGAGCGAGTGCGCTCCGCGAAACACCACTTCGACGGGACGGAGGCTCGTCGGGTCGCCCTCTAGTTTCAGAAGCCCGTCAGTGATCTGCTGGATGTACTCGGCACTCTCGGCAAGAAACACTGCCCTGTATTGATCCATGTCATCCATCGACTCGCACCCCCGTTCGCGATCTGACAGCTCGACGGATCTCGGCAGCCACGTTCTCGACCGGCACTACATGGCTCGACGCACCGAACCGGACCACGGAGCCCGGCATCCCCCATATC
Organism: Coriobacteriia bacterium; assembly: GCA_038202795.1. Classification (GTDB taxonomy): domain Bacteria; phylum Actinomycetota; class Coriobacteriia; order Anaerosomatales; family PHET01; genus PHET01. The sequence goes on from JBBREQ010000057.1 coordinate 14,329, forward strand.
ACGCTTGTCGCCTCATCCTGAACGACCACGTTGCCCCCCGCCCGCCTGATCGCGAGCGCTCCCATCGCTCCATCCGACCCCATACCGGTGAGCACCACGCCAACACTGTTCGCGCCGAACTCGTGAGCCACGCTCTCGAACAAGAGGTCCGCGGCCGGTCGAACTCCGTGCCGCGGAGGCGCATCGACAAGCCGTATATGCGCACCCTCCGCAGCGCGCACCACGGTGGCGTGCCGGCCGTACGGGGCGAGGTAGGCACAGCCTCGCTCGATCGTCTGGCCGTCGGCCGCTTCGACCATCGGGATCGCACTCACTCCCGAGAGCCGCCGGGCCAGAGAGGCCGAGAACCCCGCCGGCAGGTGTTGCACAACCACGTAGGCGGCCGACAGCGTACCGGTCAGGCCCCGGAAGACGCGCTCAAGCGCGGGGGGCCCACCTGTGGACGAGGCGATCGCAACGAGAGTCTGGGGAGGCTCGCAGGCACCGGGCGCGGGTGAACGAGCGATCCCTGCTCGCCCGCCGTCTCGCGGCAGATCAACGACCCCGGCGGGCGCATGCTCCAATGAGATGCGGTGCGCGGTTCGGATCTTCTTCAGTAGCAGCTCGGTGAGCTCGGGTAGCGAACTGGCCATCCCGGCGGTCGGTTTTGAAATGAAGTCGACAGCACCTAGGGCGAGTGCGCGGTACATGGTATCCGCGTCTGTGTCCGAGGAGAGCATGATGACGCGAGCCTGGGTGTGCTTGCGGATGTAGGTAAGAGCCTCAAGACCACTGAGCTCCGGCATCTCGATATCGAGCGTGATGACGTCCGGATTGAGCGTGCGGGCCTTCTCGATCGCCTCGATGCCGTTCTTAGCCGTTCCAACGATCTCTATACGAGGATCCATGGACAGCGCACGCACCAGCATCTGCCGGATGAGGGCGGAGTCG
>JBBREQ010000058.1:0-15106 GCA_038202795.1 Coriobacteriia bacterium
ATCATCGATGAGTACGCCGATATCATCCAAATCGGCACCCGCAACATGGCGAACTTCAGCCTGCTCAAGAAGATCGGACAGGTGACCGCCAAGAGCGGTAAGCCGGTCGTGTTCAAGCGCGGCATGGCGGCCACGATCGAGGAGTGGCTGCAGGCGAGCAACTACATCACGATGAACGGCAACGAGAACGTCATCCTGTGCGAGCGAGGTATCCGCACCTTCGAGAACGCGTACCGCTTCACGCTCGACATCACGGCGGTGCCGGTGGTCCAGAACCTCTCGCTGCTGCCCATCATCGTCGACGTGTCGCATCCCGCCGGCCGAGCAGACCTCGTGCCTGCACTCAGCCGCGCGGCGGTCGCTGTGGGCGCCGACGGCATCATGGTCGAAGTGCACCCCAACCCGCGCGAAGCGCTCTGCGACGGACCGCAGTCGCTCGACCTCGAAGGGCTACGGTCGCTGATGGGCGAGCTGGCGCGCGTGGCGACGTCAGTGGACAAGGTGCTCGCGTAGCGGGGACGGCGTGTCCTGCTGCACTGCGCAGTGAGCTGGATCACGGGCCGGCGCCGAGGCCCCCAACGGCATCACGTTCTCGCGAGTGATGCGGCGCGATCGCCGCGGCGCTCTAGTGCTTGTTGTGACTCGGCTTCTCGCCCGGCATTGCGAAGATATCCTGCGCGGTGATAGCGATGACGCCCTCTGGTACGTTTCGCAGCTTCTCCCGCGCACAGACCGCGAAACGGAGGTCTTCGCTCACGGACGGCAGCGCGCCGGCTTTGCGTTCGAGGATCCTAACCAGTGCGCCGGCATCCTCACTTCGGCCCCACTTCGCTTCGCCGATGAGGACCGGAGTGCGCGAACGCCCCCTCAAACCCACCGCATCGATCTCGACGGAGTTGTCACGGTTCCACCACTGGCCGATCGTCACGATGTCGTGAGGCAGCGCCGCTCCCACCAGCGAGCGCAGGTGCCAGCGGAACGCTTCCTCCCACGGGCGGCCCATCGCATCGTCAATCGAGTCGAGGAGAACCGAGGCCACCGCGTCGCCAAGGTCACGCTCGATCTCGGCGCGGTTGGGATCGACGTAGGCGAGCCAGAACGCGAGGTAGTTGTCGACGATTCGGTAGATGCGGCGCTTGGATCTGCGCTCATCTTCCGTCACAGGGGTCACTCGTTCGACCAAGCGAAGCTCGATCAGCCGCTCGAGGGTGCGGGCCGGCTCCGTGCCTAGCGCATCGGCGATCTCGCCGTGCTTCGTACGTCCCGCGGCGATTGCGCGCAATGCACGGCCGCCGATGTCGGTGAGGTCCGGGCGAACCGTGTAAAGGGCCGGTCGCTCGTGGCTAAGGCGACGCTAAAACGCCAGAGCGGGTCCGCGATCAAGGGCAAAGTCGTTTACCTTCAGCGGTCCTCGAACGGCAGGACGTGGAAGACGTACGCCAAGCGAGTCACGGGAAGTACCGGCAAGGTCGCCTACGCCATCAGGTCCGGCAAGAGGGGCACGGTGTACTGGCGTTGGAGCGTACCCGGTAACGACTACTTCCGGCCCGTCTCAGGTGCGAAGTTCAGAATCGTCACGAGGTAGCAGTCGGCGCCGGTATTCTCGGCAATCCGTGTCGTTGTGTCCTTGGTGCGAGTGGTAAACTGCGCTTCCTATGACACTCGATCTCACCTCACTCAACCCCGCCCAGCGCCAAGCCGTGGAGACCACCGAGGGCCCGCTTCTGGTGCTCGCGGGGGCCGGATCCGGCAAGACGCGCGTGCTCACCTACCGCGTGGCGCACCTTGTGGTGGACAAGCGCGTCAGCCCGCACGAGATTCTGGCCATCACGTTCACCAACAAGGCGGCAGCCGAGATGCGCGAGCGGCTCTCCAGACTGCTGGGCTCGATGCCGGGACAGTGGAGCCCGCGCGCGATGTGGGTGTCGACGTTCCACGCGATGTGCGTGCGCATGCTGCGCATGGACGCGGAGCTGCTGGGGTTCACCTCCAACTTCACGATCTACGACGACGACGATTCCAAGCGTCTGGTCAAAGAGGTGATGAAAGCGCTCGAGTACGACGACAAGCTCTACCCGATCAACGCGGTGCGAAACCGCATCTCGAGCGCGAAAAACGAGCTCACCGGGCCAGCGGGCCTTGCCGAGAGTGCCTTCTCCCCTCTAGACAAGGCGGCGGCCAAGATCTTCGCCCGCTATCAGAGTCGTCTGCTCGAGGCCAACTCGATGGACTTCGACGACCTGCTGGTCAACGCGCACCGCCTGCTTGCCGAGAACCCCGCTGTGCTCGATGCGTATCAGGATCGGTTCCGCTACATCAGCGTCGATGAGTACCAAGACACCAACCACGCGCAGTACGCGATCACCAACCTGCTCGCGGCCAAGAGCCGCAACCTGATGGTCGTGGGCGACGACGACCAGTCGATCTACTCCTGGCGCGGCGCCGACATCCGCAATATCCTCGAGTTCGAGCACGACTACCCGGAGGCCGTGGTGGTCAAGCTCGAAGAGAACTACCGCTCGACCGCGCGCATCCTCATGGCAGCCAACGCGGTGGTCGCCAACAACGCCAACCGCAAGCCCAAGTCACTGTTCACCAGCAACGCCGAGGGCGAGAAGATCGCGAGTTACCTTGCCAGCGACGAGCGTGACGAGGCCCGCTTCATCGCAGGCGAGATCGAGCGCCTGACGCGCTCGGAGCACCGCCGCTACACGGAGTTCGCCATCTTCTATCGCACCAACGCGCAGTCGCGTTCGCTCGAGGACGCGCTGCTGCGAGCTGGTGTGACCTACAAGATCGTGGGAGGCACGCGGTTCTTCGATCGTGCCGAGATCCGCGATGTCATGGCCTACCTCAAAGCCGTGGTGAACCCCGCAGATGAGATCGCTCTGAAGCGCATCATCAATACCCCAAAGCGCGGCATTGGCGACAGCACCATCGACAAGATCGAGTTCACGGCGCGCGAACGGGAGGTCGGGTTCGAGACGGCGCTGCGTGCTGCAGTCGAAGAGGACTGGCTTGCCGCTCGCGCCCGGGCGAGCCTGCACGGATTCGCGGAGCTGCTCGACGGGCTGCGCTCACTCGACGGCGACCTGCGCGATCTGGTCGAGATGATCGTCGAGCGGGCAGGTCTGATCGCCGCCTATGAGGCCGAGCGCACCGACGAAGCCCTGGGGCGCGCCGAGAACATCCGGGAGTTCTTCACGGTGGTCAGTGAGTTCTCGGCAAGTCACGATGCGCCCGACCTGCCCGCCTTCATGGAGTGGCTTGCGCTGCGCACGGACCTGGACACCGTCGACGAGGGCTCTGATGAGTACGTGACGCTTATGACCGTCCACACCGCCAAAGGGCTCGAGTATCCGGTGGTGTTCGTGGCCGGGCTCGAGGAATCGATCTTCCCGCACCAGAACTCGCTGTTCGAGGCCTCGGGCATCGAGGAGGAGCGCCGGCTCGCCTACGTCGCCATCACGCGGGCGCGCGAGCGGCTGTACCTCACACACGCGCACTCGCGCTCGCTCTACGGCGCGACGCAGCACAACTCACCCAGCAGGTTCATCGGCGAGATTCCATCCGAGTGCGTGGAGCCGTCCGGTGTGGGTTCGGTGGGCTTCTCGGGAACCGGATGGGAGAAGCGTGGAGAGCGCCGGGGGACGTTCGGGCACGGTACGGGCGACTCGGGGCGCGTGTTCGGCGGCGGCACCCGGCAGGGCGTGGCAGCTGGCGCCGCGGGTGGCGCTCTCGGTGCGCGTAGCGTAGGTCCCAAGCCCAAGGAGCCGACGGAGGCGTTTGCGCTGGGCGATGCCGTTGACCACAAAGTGTTCGGCCGCGGAACCGTGACGTCGGTCAACGGAGATGCGCTTGAGATCCGTTTCGATCGGACGCGCGAGACCAAGAAGCTGCTTGTGGGCTACGCACCGATCGTGAAGATCAAGGGGTAGGGGTCGCGTTCCGACCACTCACAGCTCATCGGGGACCGGAGAACCGTGGATGAGCGGGTTCGCGGCGGTGTCTACTTCTCAAGCCAGATTGACTGACCTGGCCGCGTTCGCCGCAGACTCCAACTCGATTCAGAGGAAAGCGGGATTAACCCCTCTTCGCTGAAGCCGATCTCACCGCTGACCGCTGGCAGGCCCTTTTGTGGCATCGTTGGGACCTTTGTCTGCCCGTCTGGGCGGGGCGCTTCGGTTTCGTAGAGGAAGGCGGGGTCGAGGTGAATGCGGGTCGTCTGCCCTGGGCGTACGACGAACTGACGAATCTTCCCACTTACCGCGAACCCGTTGGACTGCCAGTAGCCCTGGTTCGCAACGAAGTACAAGGTGCTCGTTGACGGCAGCCTATACGTCGAACTACCATCCCCGTTGTTCACAACCGACGTATTGGAGGGCAACGATTCTGGCAGTTGGGCAGCCGCGATGACCTTCTCGATGGGCAACCCGGACTCGCCCTCATAGAAAGCTTCCGATTCCCAGTTATGGGGTGTGCCGAGGACGAGAGTGGCATCGCTCGGGACCTCCCGAAACAAGCCGTGATCGATTGCCTGCGAAACGGCAACACGCGGGTAGAGGCTGTCCCGGTTCCTGAGCTCAACTACTGTCTGGTTGCTATAGAAGTTGACAACGCCGGTATACACCACCGGCACGATTACAAGGGCCGCCACAACGAGGAAGGGCACCCTGCCCCGCGGCGAGACCACACGCAAGAGCGAATAGATGCCAACGGCGAGTACCGCAGCGATGCCAAGGGATCCGAAGTACACGGGCAAGTATCCAACTCCCCAAAACACCTCGGCTTGGTACCGGGGTGACAGTGAAATGAGCACCTGGGGCAACACGACCAGACCCGCTCCAACACACAGCGTGACCTGCCAGTTGAGAAGCCTGCCAGTGACGCGCTCACGCCACACTTGGAGACAGATCATCAGGACGACCGTAGTGTAGCCAGCAACCAAGGCCATGGCGCCCTTGGGGCTGTGATAGAGCGCCGAAACGAAACTCGGCATCCATGCGCTGGTGTCAGGGGCAATCAGCCTATAGCTCAGAGGAAACGAAGCGACGACCTGCTTCGCGATGGTTGTGAGTATCGCCGCGGGGGCGAAGTTCGGCGCGTAGGAGCCTTCCGAAACATTGGCAGTGACGGCGAGCCTGCTCGCGTACTGGGCAGACGTATTCGTCAACGCCGCACCGTACACGAGTCGCAGGCCTACTGCTGTCGTTGCAGTGATCACCGCGAGAATCGCATAGGGCGACGCGGTCTTGAGCGACTTGCGCAGACTCTCGCGCTTCGGATAGAGCCAGACGATCAGAAAATGAAGCGGGAAAAGCGCCAGACTAATCTCATAGGTCACAAGGCTCAGCCCATAGAGCACGAGGCTGGCAACCAGGAACCGTCTCTGGGCTCGATCCAGGTAGATCACCAGGAGAATCAAGGATCCCAGGGTGAGCGCGGCCACGACCTGGAGCAAGCCCGCGTACGCGAGTATCGGATCCTCGTAAGACAGACTTCTGAACTGCAGAGCGGTCGGCACGAGTGCCAGCGTCAGCCCCGACAGAGCATCTGAACCCGAAAGGCGTCTTACCAGAACCGCAAGAAGCCCAACGTCAAGGAGCACCAGCGCGAAGATCAGTGCTTTGTAGGCCGGAGCATCGCCGTTGACCAGATGGAAGACAACATAGGTATAGGCAGTCATTGGGAAGAAGCGGCCGTAATGGGTGACCCAAACCTTCTGGTCCTCGAATGCGGCCTCAATGAGGCCCTGCCCGTCCACCTGCATGGCCGACCTGGACCACGTTGAAGAGTTGTACGTATCGTCACCAATGAACCCGCTCTGTAGAATCGGGGCAAGGAGAAGCGCGCACAGCAGAAATGCCGCAGCGTACATGAGGACGAGCCTGATCTCGGGTACTCGGAACTCCGTGCCCTGCTTCACACCGGCTCTGGCTCTGATCCTGCGCATCGGTACCTTTCATTGTTCGAAACACCGTATCGGGGCTCGGACCATCGGACAGACTATCACCGTGTGCCGGACGGCCACAAGGAACCAGAGTGTTGCCCGGGACAGCTGGGTGCCGAGCGAGCCATTTACAGCCCGATCTTCTCCTGCACGACGAAGTTGGGCCGCTGCTTGACCTCTTCGTAAATCAGACCGACGTACTCAGCCACTACGCCTAACATCGTGAAGAGGAAGCCGAACATCAGCAGCATCACACCCATGATCGTCCCGAAGCCGGCGAATGGCACCCCGAGGAAGACCGCACGGACCACGATATAGATCAGGAAGCCGAAGGCGAACACCGAGACCGCCATTCCCATATAGGTGATGGCGCGCAGTGGCAGGTACGAGTAGGACAGGATCCCCTTGATCGCAAGTGCCAAGACCGTGCGAGTGTTGGCCTTCGACTCTCCCGCGAACCGAGGCGGCCGTGGATGCTCTATCCCTATGGACTTGAAGCCTGCCCAGTAGAACATGCCTCGCATGAAGCGGTTGTGTTCCTTCATGTCGTTGATGGTCTGGTAGACCGCGCGATCGACCAGCCGGAAGTCCGAGACGTTCTTGGGAAACAGCCCGCCGGTCATCTTGTTGATGATCCAGTAGAAGAGCTGCGAGTTGATGCGCCGAATCAGGCCCGTGCCTTCGCGTTTCGTGACGATCTGGTAGACGTTCTCGTAGCCCTCTTCCCACGCAGCGATGAACTTGGTGATGAGTTCGGGCGGGTCTTGGAGGTCGGCACACATGATCACCGCGGCGTCGCCCGCCGCGTGCGCGAGACCGGCGCTCACCCCACCATCAGCCCCGAAGTTACGCGCCAGCCGCACGACCTTGAACCGCGGGTCGGCGGCGTGGGACTCCATCAGCCGCGCGTAGGTTGAATCCGACGACCCATTCTCGACGACGATGACCTCGAAGTCGTACGCGGGGTTCTGGGCGAACACGGCCTGAAGGCGGCTGGTGAGCTCGGGGACGTTGTCCTGCTCGTTGTACGCCGGCGTCACGATGGAGATGAGTTTGCGCGTCGCGTCAGCGTTCACGGTCGGCCGCCTTCACGCAGTTCGAGCAGTGCATCGATCTCCTCAGTGAGTGTGCGCAACGAAGTGCGGCTCGGCTTGTATCCGAAAGACGTCGCGCGGCGGTTCGTCGAGTAGTAGTTGGGCTTGATGCCGGTCGCGGCGTTCTCGGTCGGCTCCCCCTGCACATCGTACTTCAGCCCGTACCTTGCTGAGAAATCCTCGAGGACGGCGAACTTGCGAACGGGTTCGGCGCTATAGAGGTCCAGTACGTCATTTCGTGGTGGTGCGTCGAGTACCGCTGTGAGCAGCGAAGCCATATCGGCAGGCGCGATGTAGTCGCGGACGATGTCCTCGGGACCGACAGCGAGAGCGGCACCGCTGACGAGCGAGCGGAAGACGTCGCACATGAAGAAGTTCGCGCCGAGGTCGGCGTAGCGTGAGAAAAGGCCGAACAGCCTCAAGTCGACGATCGCGAACTCGGGTGAAGCGCGGTGCTTGGCCTCGGCGGCGAGCTTCGCGATGCCGTAGTAGTCCGCAGGTCGCATGTCGTTGACTGCGATGACTGCCGACGTGGCCTGCGAGGCGGCCTGTGCGAAGTCGCCCACGTACGCGGCACCGCTCGAAAACGCGATGTAGCGCGTGTCGGGACGGGCAGCGAGGTAGTCCATCACAAGCCCATCGAACCGCTCGGTGAGCGCGAAGATGTCTGCGCCAGACGCGGTCACGCCGGCAGGCGTCCCGACGCCGACGCAGTTCACCACTGCGTCGTACTCACCACTCTCGAACTCGGCGAACGAACGGACCGCGCACTCCGAGCCGCGCGGATGGATGTCGCCAAGGAACGCGATCATTCGTTCAGCATTGCGCACGACAGCCGTGACGCTGAAGCCGCTCAGGAGCAACGAGGCCGTGAGGCACTTGCCCACATGCCCACTAGCCCCCAGGATCGCGACGCGCTTGCCGCGCTCGTTCACCGCCCCGCTCCCGTAGCGCGGTGCCACTCGAGCGTGCGCTGAATCGCGCGGTCCAAGTCGACTGTGACCTGCAGCCCGAGCATGGACTGAGCGCGCGAGACGTCGGGGACGAATCGGGTCGAGCGCGGCTCGCCCAGCGGCCGGCAGACGACCTCGGGCGGGTTCTCGAAGCTGGCAGCGATCCTCTCGGCGAGCGAGCCCAGCGTGATTCCGTCGGGACTGCCCACGTTGTAGGCGGTTCCGGGCACGCCCTCGGCGAGGATTGCGAGGAGCCAGTACGCCATGTCGCTGGGGTACATATAGCTGCGCTGCGTGTCGGCGTCGCCGAGAATACGGATCGGTACGCACAGCAGCGCATCGCGCAAGAAGTTGTTGACGGCCCACGGTTTGTCGAGCCCCTGGTAGGGCCCGATGAACGCGAACGGCCGCGCCGTGACCACCGGCAGCTTCGCCTGGCTGCGCCACGCGGCGGCCTCGGCCTCGGCGTAGCGTTTGGCCTCGGCGTAGATGGAGCTGATCGAGTCGGGCCTGGGTCCACCGGCGTGCGACTCGGGAATGCCGGCCATGTCCAGCGGCTGGGCGCCGTATACCAGGCCGGAGCTGACGTTGAGCACCTTGCGCAGGTCATCGCTGGCGGCCGCTGCGTGCAGCACCGCCGAGGTACCGTTCGCGATGGTGCTCATGGTGCGCAGCGGATCGGTGACGTGGACGCGGTTGTCGGGCGTTCCCGCCGCGTGGATGACGTAGGTGACCCCCTCGGGCAGGGCGGACATGTCGCGCACGTCCTGCTCTAGAAGCGTGATGTCGCTGCGCGAGGCCAAGTGCGGCGCGCGCTGGGCGAAGCCGCTGGCCGAGGGGGACAGGAGCAGCAGGTCGATTCCGAACCCGCGTACGTCGTTGAGGAAGGTGACCGTCTCGGCAATCCAGGAACCCATGAAACCGGTGCCGCCGGTGACCAGGATGCGCTGGCCGCGAAGCTTCTCGAGCTTGGCCACGTCGGTGACGGAAGCCGCAGAGTCGGCCCGGAGCGCGGCCGCGATCTGGTCACTCATCGGAAGATCCCTTCTCGGCGAGCTCGCGGGCGACCTCGATGATGATGTCTTCCTGTCCGGCGACAATGCCGCGCCGGCCCAGCTCGAAGAAGACGTCACGCGGGTCGACGCCGTACTGCTTAGCGACACGGTCGACCGGCTTTGCGAATCCCGAGAAGACCCCGGCCAGGCCGCTGACGATGCTCGTCGACTTGGCGGAGGGCATGACCTCGACGAGCTCGCGCTCGCAGACGTCTGCGGCGTCGAGCATGCCGTACAGGTCGACGCCGGTCTCAAAGCCCATCTTCTCGAGCACGGCCACCATCGCCTCGAGCTGGGCGTTGCCCGCACCAGCCCCGAACCCACGCGCAGCGCCGTCCACGATGTAGGCGCCCGACTCGGCGGCGACCAGTGTGTTGGCGACAGCCAGTCCCATGTTGTTGTGGGCGTGAAAGCCAACGGGGATCGAGATGCCCGCTGCCAGGTAGCTGATCTTGTCGCGCACGTCGACCGGCAGGTAGGCGCCTGCCGAGTCCATCAGCACGACGCCCTCGGCACCGTACTGCTCCATCTTGCGCGCTTCTTCGAGCAGGACTTCTTTGGGTGCCATGTGGCTCATCATCAAGACGCCGTAGACCTCTTTGCCCTGCTCGCGGGCGAAGGTGATGTGGCGTTCGGTGATGTCGGCCTCGGTACAGTGCGATGCCACTCGGATCACGTCCACGCCTGCCTCGATGGCCGGTCGCAAGTCCTTCTTGATGGTCGCGAAGCCGGGGATGACGTGAATGCTCATTCGCGCGTTGGTCAGCGCGGCGCGCACGACTGCGAGCATCTCGGCATCGGTCAGCGCGGCTTCGCCAACCTGCAGCGATGACGCCCCGATGCCGTTACCGTGGCCGACCTCGACGATAGCCACGCCGGCGGCGTCAGCAGCTGCCGCGTAGACGGAGAGCTGGTGCGTCGTGAGCTGGTGTGCGACGGCGTGGTTACCGTCGCGCAGCGTGATATCGGTGACTAGCAGGCGGCTCACGTCACTCACCTCCTTCGCGCGCGTGCGCGCGTTCGGCGTGTCCCTCAGCGACGGCGATTGCCGCGCAGTTGATGATGTCGAGGTTGCCGGCATAGCTCGGCAGGTAGTCACCCAGGCCCAGCACGCGAACCATGACAACGATGCGGCCGTTCTCTATGCTCGGCGGCATGATGAGAGAGTAGCCCGGCACGTACGTGCGGATTCGCTCGACCATCTCTTCCACGGCCGGAATCAGCGCCTCGAGGTTGGGGTTGTCGGTTCTGGCGAAGATGGTGGACTGCATGTCGACCGGCGGCAACGCGGGGTTCAGATTCAAGATCGCCTTGGAGTACGTGCATCCCGAGAAATCGCGCACGGCCCGCTCGGTGGTCTCGATGTACTCGTCGAGGTTGATGCGCGTGGCCGGACCCGCGCTGCGCGACGCGATCTGTGAGACGACTTCTATATAGGGCACGCTGTCGTGGACCGCCCCGATGATGTGCGCGATCGGCACGGTCGCCTGGCCGCCGCACGTGATCATGTTGACGTTGGAGTGCGTCAGCCCGTCCTCGAGGTTGACGGCCGGAACGCACATCTGACCGAGGTTGGACGGGGTGAGGTCGATGACGAGCTTGCCAAGCTTCTCAAGCACCGCCGCGTGCCTCACGTGACTCAGTGCCGAGGTGGCGTCGAAGACGAGGTCACACACGTCGGGGTTCTCGATGATGGCTTCAATGCTCTTGTCCGAGACCGGCACGCCCATTGCGGCCGCGCGCGCCACACCGCGCGACGATAGGCTCCGCCCGATGAACAGCGTGCACTCCAGCAGCTCGGACCGCATGATCTTGCTCAGCAGGTCAGAGCCGATGTTCCCGCTGCCGAGAACGGCGACCTTGAGCTTGTATCCAGACACTGTGCCGGTTCCTACTCTTCCACTGGTGAGACGTACATGATGCGAGCGAGAACATCGCGGTCCAGGAACGGATACATGTCCTCGAGCGGCCTCGACACCATCGATCCGTCCTCGCGCTTGGCTGAAGCGACCGTCGGAATGATCTCCTGCAGGTGGGGAGTCATGACCTCACACACTGCGGGCCCGTCGACTGACAACGTCGCCATGATCGCTTCGTCAAGGTCGCTTGGGTCCTCGGAACGGAAGAACGGGAGCCCGTAGGCACGCACGATCAGCTCGAGGTCGGGGCAGGTGACGCCGGACCGTGGGCCCTCTCCCAGGTACCGGCCCTTGAAGAAACGATCCTGCGTCTGACGGATCGAGAGGTATCCGTTGTTGTTGAGAACGAACAACTTGACGGGTAGGTCATTGGTGAGCAGGGTCTGCAACTCCTGGATGTTGAACTGCAGCGATCCGTCGCCGGTCACTCCGACGGTGCGTCCACCGGTAGCTGCTGCGACGCCCTCGCACGCGGGCAGCGTATAGCCCATCGTCGCCAGCGCTCCTGACACGATGTATCGCTGGTCACGCTTGAGCTTGAGTCCCTGCGAAACTGCGTAGTACGCCGAACCCGCATCTGCAACGACGGTGTCAGTCGCATCCATCAGGGCGCTGAGACGGTCGACGAACCAGTAGATGTTACTCGGCCCCTCCGCGGTCCCGTACTCTGGCAGACACACGGGGTACTCGGCCTTCCACGAGCGGCACGTTTCGCTCCAGGCGCGGTCTCCGGCATGAGTCGAACTCGCGACGGCCGAGAGGAACTCGCTTGCATCCGCGTTGACGAACAGGTCAATGTCGATGGTGTTCTTGGAGTGAGACGTCCTGTCGATATCGACCACCACCTTCGTGGCACCGCGCGCGAAGAGCTCGTACTCGTACCCGATGACGGCGACGTGCAGGCTTGTCCCGATCGCGATGAGTAGATCCGCATTCTGCATCGCCAAGTTCCCGGCGCGAGTGCCTTTGATGCCAACACAGCCAACCAGATTCGGGTGGTCGTACTCCAGTGTGTCGACGGCCGGGTGCGTCGTGACCACAGGGATGTCATTGACCTCGACCCATGCGCGCAACTGGTCGAGTGCGCCTGCGAGCCTCACGCCCTGTCCCGCAAGCACCACGGGTCGCTTGGCGGCGGCGAATAGACGCTTGAACTCATCGATCGCAGCGACGGGGAGGACGGGAGACGCCAAGTCTGCCTCGTCTCCGTCCCATGCTTGGAGCGCATCAGGGTCGACGAGCGCGCCTTGGACGTCGAGAGGAACGTCAATCCAAACCGGGCCAGGGCGTCCGCCCTTTGCGATTGCAACAGCCTTCTCTAGTTCATAGCGCACCCGCAGCGGGTCGTCGAGCATGATTGCGTACTTGGTGACGGACGCGACTATCGGCAACACGTCGACTTCTTGGACACCGAACTGGCGAAGTCCCTGAATGCCAGAGAGGTGAACAGTCTCCTTGCGCTTGACCTGGCCCGCTACGAACAGGCAGGGCACCGAGTCCTGCCAGGCCCCCACGACCCCGGTCAGCGCGTTGGTCGCACCCGGACCGGTCGTGAAGTAGCCGACGCCGAAATCGCCGGTTGCGCGGGAGTATGCCTCGAGCGCCATAGCCGCTGCCTGCTCATGGTGAGTACAGACAGTTCTCAGCTTCTCGTTCCTCGCGAGCGAGTCCGTGAGGAACATGATGCCCCCACCTGTGACGAGAAAGACATCCTTGACTTCGAGTGCGTCACTTACGAACGATGTGATGTAGTCCGCAACAGTGATCATTGTGCGTCCTGAGTCCTTCCCGTGGCTGTAAGGAACAGAGCAACTGCCTCACGATACGACCTTCCGAGCATCTCACAGTCAACCGAATACGTGAGATAGCGAATTCCCCGATCGAGCATCGTCTGCATCTGCCCGGGAGTGTTCGCGATCGTCCCCGGGATCTTACCCGCGGCAGTGATCGCATCGATGCACTCCTGAAGTTTGGCCAATACATCGGGGTGATCCACTTGACCGGGCAGACCCATCGACTTGGAGAGGTCGTACAGGCCCACGAAGATGATGTCGATGCCCTCGACCGCGAGGAAGCTGTCAATGCGATCGACGGCATCGCCTCCTTCGATGTGGATACAGACCAGCGTGTTGTCATTCGACTCGGATGTCAGCCTTGCCGAGTTGTCGGCCGAGTATCCTCCGGCCCGAGTGAACGGCGAGAACCCGCGTCGCCCTACAGGTGGGTACTTGGCGAACGAGATGATGCGCCGAGCATCCTCCGCCGTAGTGACATTAGGCACGTGAATCGCGTGGGCACCGATATCCAGCGCGCGCAGGATCTCGGCCTCTATCACCCCGCCGGTTCGGATGACCGGTGAAGTGCCGCGGCTCTCGCAGGCGATTACCATCTCTTGCGCCGTCTCAAAGCCAATGGGGCCATGCTCTGCGTCGATGACCACAAAATCGATGCCTGAAGCGGCAATGACATCGGCGGTCACGACTGAGGGAATGATCGCCCATGTGCCGATGACGGAATCGCCACGGTCGAGGGCTGCTTTCAGGTGGTTAGCTCGCAACATATCGTATCCTTACCCAGGGGGTCACGATCTCCGACGCCGTCTTGCTGGCGCCGCCGAACCTTCGGCGCACGGCTACCAGACTTTCCACGGCGCCGCGCCGGATTGCCACAGACTCTCGAGATGGTGCTTGTCACGCAGCGTGTCCATGGGTTGCCAGAATCCGCGGTGCTTGAACGCGCCGAGCTGACCGTCCGCAGCGAGTGACTCGAGGGGCTCGCGCTCCAGGATGGTCGCATCGTCTTCGAGGCGATCGAACACGCTCGGCTCCATCACGAAGAATCCACCGTTGATCCAGTCGCCGTCGCCGAGGGGCTTCTCGGCGAAGCACTCGACGCCGCATGCGTCATCGAGCTTGAGCGCACCGAAGCGGCCGAGAGGTTGCACGGCGGTGAGGGTGGCATCGCGACCAGAGTCGCGGTGGAAGCTTACGAGGGCGTCGATGTCTACGTTGGCGACGCCATCACCGTAGGTGAGCAGGAACGTCTCGTCATCCACGTAGCGCTGGATGCGTTTGACGCGCCCGCCGGTCATCGAGTCCGCTCCGGTGTCGACGACGGTCACTCTCCAAGGCTCATTTGCATCTTGATGCACCTGCATCTCATGCGAGCGCATGTCGAAGGTGACGTCGGCATTGTGCAGCCAGTAGTTGTGGAAGTACTCCTTGATCAGGTAGCCCTTGTATCCCGTGCAGATCACGAAGTCGTTGAATCCGTAGTGGCTGTAGATCTTCATGATGTGCCACAGAACCGGTTTCTCGCCAATCTCGGTCATGGGCTTGGGACGAAGTACGGTCTCCTCGGCCAGACGCGTTCCAAGTCCACCGGCCAGAATGACGACCTTCATGTCTAGCTCCTCATCGGCGGTACGCTCGCCATGCCCTTCGCTGTTCGCTTCCTGCGCGGCCGATTATTGGCCGTGTCGGATTCCAGATGACATCGCGCTCGTACCCGGCCACCTCGGGCGATGGCGGCAGCGAAATCCCTGATCAAGACCTTCCAGCCGCCTCGGAGGTTTGACGGCTCGGCACCACGGTAGTTCTGGTGACTGGCACAATCGCGCGCGTGGTCCTCCACGAATCGGAAGTAGCGCGCGGGAGAGCCGTCGCCCGATAATACCATGGCCCTGCCCCGCATCACGCGCCCCTCTCATCGCTTCACCGCCGCGAGGATCCGCGGCAAAGGTAAGGCACTAGGGCGACCAAGGAGACCGCCGCCGTGGGATTCTGTATCTCGCGCTGAGGCTGAAGGAGTATGCATTTGCGCTGAATCACGTACCATGTGGAGATGCAGGATGCGCGTTGCAAAGCAGTTGTGGGGAACTGGAGTTGCTGCTACTAGGGAATCAGCGGCGTTGCACGCCTTGTCCCGACTCGACTCGCTTCCTCATCAATCTGACCGTCGTCGCTCCGTTTCATGGCGTACGCCATTAGGCCGCAGAAGGAGCACTGGGTGCCGAAGATATCGATCGTCATTCCCGTCCACAACATGCAGGACCATCTGAGCGCATGCCTGGACAGCGTCGTCGGGCAGACGCTTGAGGATATCGAAGTGATCTGCGTTGACGACTGCAGCACCG
>JBBREQ010000059.1:0-14701 GCA_038202795.1 Coriobacteriia bacterium
TTCAATCAGGAGATCAAGCGCCGCACGAAGGTCGTGCGCATCTTCCCGAATGAGGCGAGCTGCCTGCGGCTCGTGAGCGCGATGTGTGTGGAGACGAGCGAGGAGTGGATGACGAACCGGCGTCTCATGGACATGGACGCATTGAGCGAGATGCTCGCAGCGGAAGAGGAGGTGGTACCGAGGTTGATCGCCGTCGGTTAGACTGGAGCCAGCCCGGAGGGTAAGTTACAGAACTTTCGGGACACAACCCCCGCCTCCCGACGACCCTGCCCAACTATACCGTCTGCGGCCGATCAGACCAGCTTGAATCCGCCCTGCTACCATGGCAACGACCAGCATCCAGCGGCCAGAGGAGATGTGCCGGTGCAGGAAACTCGGATGAAAGACGCGGCATCTGACGCGGCAGTGCGTCCCGGTACGATCGAGTGGACCTACAACATCCCCCTGCTCACCAGCCGTTTCATGCTCTGGGACTTCCTGCGGGTCATCTTGCTCTCGGTCGTGGCGATGTATGTGATCGTCGCGGTGGGGGGCCTGATCGTGGAGCAGGAACTCATCATCCTGCCACCCCAGGTCTTCATCCTGACCACCGGAATCATGCTGGGGCTGTTCCTGCTGACGAGCCTGCTGCTGGGCAACCGCCAAGGCGCGCGATTCACCGTGGGCCCCAAGGGCGTCGAGTATCGTGCCGAGAAGCGCGAGCGCTCGATGAACAAGCTCGTCGTGCTCGTGGGGCTCTTCGCGCGAAACCCCACCACCGCAGGCGCCGGGACTCTCGCAATGACGCGCGAGCGGATGTTCCTCCCGTGGGCGAGCATCCACCGAGTCGTCGTGCACCGCCGAGAACGCGTGATAGCGCTGCACAACTCGTGGCGCACGGTGCTGCGGCTGCACTGCTCGCCGGAACTGTTCGACGAGGTAGTCGCCGCCGTCGAGTCGTACCATGCGACGCACCCGGCGAACGGCGGAGCCTCCGCCCGGATCTAGATCATGCCCGCGGCGGTGAGCGCCTGCTTAGCCTGGCCCGTACCGGAGCCCAACGTGATGTCGTATTTCTTGCCGGTGGTCTTGATGATGACGCGGTCGGTCGAGGTGGTGTTCTCATCGAAGCCATGGCTCGTCTTCACAGAGGTCTTCGTGATGGTAGAACGCTCGATAGCGAAGTTGCCTTCTGACTCGGCGAGCGCCTGATCGGGCGGCATCTCGAGGTAGCGCTCTGACCACACCGAGTAGGCACCGAGCTGCGCGCCCCACTGGCCAAAGAACCCCTTGCCCTCGGACTTCGCACCGTCCCGGGCGTCAGCGACGAGCTGCTTCATCATGGCCGTCGTGATCTGCGCGAATATGACGCGCCGATCCGTGAGTATCAGGGTGTGCTGCTTGCTCTTCACGCCCATGAACCCGGACTTGAGCGTCGTGTTCGGGATGATGGCGTGCACCGGCTCGCCGGTGCCGCCCCGCGCGGGCGCGACCGGTCCTGGGGCGACGGCTGCCGGTGGAGTGTACGCGATAGGTGCCGGTGCCACGGGGGGCGGAGCCGGGATCACGGGTTGCTGCGGGGCAGGAGCGGGAGGAGGAGCGGTGACCGCCAAGGGCGCTCCGCACGATGCGCAGAACTGCGCGCCCGCAACCAGCCCGTCTCCACACTTCGAACAGAATCGCGCAGACTCGCTCATTGCTGTGCCCCCTTGGCTAGTCTTTCAAGTCCACACCGTCGACCCGCGGCGTGTTGTCCTCCACAATCACAAAGTAAAGCGACTTCTGAGGCCCGGAGTTCCAATCCTCATCGACCTCAACAACCCACAGCGCGGCATCCTGATAGACGCTGGAGACCTCGAACTGGATGAGCGCTCCGCCTGCAGGAGCGAAGAACCAGTCCTTCTCCTCCTGGAAGTTCCGCGTCGCGTACGCTCGAGCAGCATCGACGTCGTTGTTCTTCAGGGAGTTGAGCAAGTTGCCCACTGCATCCACGGCCGTCTCGGCGTTGAGCGGGTTGGCCTGCCCTTCCCACTCAGTGGCGTCATTGGGCTGAGCCGGGGGCACCTCGGCAGGGACTCCGGCCGTGGGCTCCTCGGCGGGCGCTGGGGTCGCGGGTTCCTGGGCCGGTGTCTCGAGGGGGACGATGCCGTCGGGCATACCCGCCGCGCCCGCGACCGTCCGTGCGAACACCACGCCACCGATGGCGCTTCCCACCAGCGTCACCAGCAATGCTGCGACGAGCACGCCAATCGCGACGCCCTTGCCGGTCTTGAGCGGCACACCGCGCGCAGACACGTCGGCGGCGCGTACCACCTGCGTCTTGGCTACCCTGTCGCCCAGGCGCTTGCCTTCCTTGTCGGTAAGCACCAGGACCGGTTCGATGAGATTGCCGATGACCGGAATGATGTTCAGCGCATAGAGCACGACCTGACGTACGATCGTCGCCCCGCCCTTAGCCGGAACCCCCGTTTCCGAGGAGACCACCACGATGCCTGCGAGGCGCTTCCCGAAGCCCGCTCCTCCTACGACATCGCGGCCCAACGAGTACGCGAGCATCCAGAGTCCACCCACCACTGCAAGTATCAGGCCTGCAACGGGTGCATCCTCACTCGTCGCGGCTGAGGCGATGAGCAGTATGGCTACGGGGAGCAAGGCGCCGGCGATGATGCCGTCCGCAATCCACGCGAGCAGGCGCGCCCCGAGAGGGCCCTTGGGGTAGCCGGCACCGGGTACTGCCGCTGGAGTCTGGGGCGGAGGGGATGCGGGGACCGTTGCGGGTGGTGGTGCAACTGGCTGTGGCGGCACGGGCGGTGGCACTGGTGGTGGTGCAACTGGCTGTGGCGGCACGGGCGGTGGCGGTGTGGCCGGCGGTGCGGCCTGTTGTGGCGCTGCAGGCGCTGCAGGTGGCGCAGGCGAGGTCGGAGGTGGGGGCGCTGATTCCGCCACCCTCAGGCCTGCGCCGCACATCGGGCAAAACGTGCTGTCATCCGGAATCTGCACGCCGCACTGCGGACAGTACATGGAGGCCCCCCACTCGTTCGGACGTATTACGTGAATTGTAATGCAAGGCTCTAGGCTGGACGACCCGGCTCCGTGGTGACACTCGGGACTGCAGCGGCAACGGCTACGTGCCGATGTAGCGGAAATGGCACGCGCGGTGCGTACTATGACCGTGCCACTAGGAGACTTCGGCACTGCCCTGCACAGATAGGATCCACGATGGCCGGCTGTTGTGACATCCCTGCACGAACCCTACTGATCGAGACGGTCGCCATTCGCGTCGATGGTGCGACCGCCGGACGCTGCACCGCAACCGTCGAGTCGGCGCGCATCGCTGCGCGCGGGCTCGAGACGGACCTCGCACCGCTCAACGTGACCGTCACACTGATCGAGCACGACGCGATCTCCGATGACCTCTCGGACTCGAACTCGGTGATGATCAACGGGCGCCATGTGGAGGAGTGGCTCGGGGCCGAGCACGTTCTCACCAAGTGCCCCGCTTGTAGCGCACTGACCGGGGAAGACGTGAGCTGTGGGGCGATCTCGATCGAGGGCGTGATCACGGAGCCCTACAGCGTCGAAGACATCCGAGAGGCCGCGTTCACTGCGCTCAACGAGGCCAGCGGCTCGAGCTGCTGCTAAGTCGTTCTGGCGCGTGGGCGCTCGGTGGAATCGGTGTCGAGCATGCTCCTGATGAGGTGCGGAGCCCGCGGCTACTGGGCCTGCGCGTCCGCGAGATGCTGCTCCACGGCAGCAAGGAACCGCCGCGCGACTGCCAGCTCGGTTTCCGCGACCTCTTGCGGGAACTCGGCATCCGGGTCCCCATCCTCGCTGAGGACCCGCGCGCGCTCGAAGTCGAGAGCCAGCTCCCGGCCCGCGTCATCCGTGCCGTACATCCCGCGGAACGCGACCTGAAGGCACGGGCGGTCCTGGTCGATGTAGCCTCTCGCGACGATGGCGGCTCGCGCCGCATGGAACATCGAGTAATACGCGGACCGCGCCGCACGCTTGTGCTTGCCGCGGCCGATCAGGGTCTCAGAGTTCGAGAGGTCCGCGCGTGCGTCACGCATCTCCGTGTCGCTGACACCTGCCGCGAGATGCTCCACCGGCGTCAGGCAGCCACTCGCGATGCACTCATCGAATTCGCTCATCGGCGCTCCACGGCGTTCTCGGCGGGTGGCGGACATCTGGGTCACACCTCAGTGGATACCCCGAACGGGGTCCGAGGAAGATCTCGCGGAGTGAGAATCAACCCAAGCTCTTGGCTTGGTCGGAGAGAACCACGCCCTCGCGAGTCGGACCTTCGCGTTGTAGTCGCGGGCGATAACTAGCGCAGGCCGCCAAGCCTCGCCCCTACAGCCCAGACGGCCCCTGCTGCGTCTTCTGGCGCTGCAGGTTCGCCTGGCGGCGGAAGTTGAGCGCCTCGACTCCCAGCGAGAATATGATCGCGAAGTAGACGTAGTTGCGATCGATCTCCTCACCGAAGCCGTCTGCGATCAGCAGCACGCCCACGAGCACGAGGAACGACAGCGCGAGCATCTTGAGCGACGGGTGCTCCTCGATGAAGTTGGACAGCGGGTCGGCGAAGAACATCATCAGGAGTATGGCGATCGTCATGGCGACGATGATGATCCAGAGCACCTGGGTCAGACCGACCGCCGTCAGGACCGAGTCGATGGCGAACACCATGTCGACGACCACAACCTGCGCGATGACCGCAGCCATCGTGCCCGTCGTGGCCGGCTTCTGCTCGACCTCTTCCTCTTGGAGCTCGGTGGCCTTGTGGATCTCGGTCACCGCTTTGTACACGAGGAACAGGCCACCGGACAGCAGAATCACGTCTTTAGCGCTGAACGAGTGCCCCATGATCGTGAACAGCTCCGTGTCGAACTGAAGCAGCCACGAGATTCCCAGCACCATGATGATCCGCCCGAGTAGCGCGAGCGAAAGACCCAGCTTGCGCGCCCACGACTGCTTGTCTTTGGGCAGGCTCGAGGTGACGATTGCCAGGAAGATGATGTTGTCGACGCCCAAGACGATCTCAAGGACCGTCAGCGAGAAGAGCGCGACAAGGTTTGCGGGATTGAGGATTGCTTCGAGCATGCAGGGCTCCTAGATCGGTGGTGCGCCCGAGCCGGACGCACGCGGATTATCCGAGAAGTTCCCCCCGGGGGTCAATGTGTCACGCGTCGGCGACGCCCACCCACCTGCATTACACTGTCGCCTGAGCCATCACAGCCATCCACTGAAAGGCCCACCGTGTTCATCCTCGACGATCCCTACGTCTCCGACTTCCTCGCCGCGACCGTCGCCGCTTCCGCCCGCCCCGCCCTCGCCACCCCCATGGCCCGCGAGCGACTCGCCGGCTCGGCCGCAACGCTGCTCGACTCCGCCGCCTTCGCCCAGGCCGCACGCCGCCCCGGCGCACGCATCTACGCGAACTCCGAGAACTCGATCGGCTGGATCGCCGAGCACCTCGCCGACACCCAGCTCCCCCGCATGATCGCCGCCTTCAAAGACAAGGTCGCCTTCCGAGAGATGCTGCGCCCGCTCTTCCCCGACTACCGCTTCGCCGAGGTCCGCGTCACCGATCTCGACCCCGCCGCACCACCGCTCCCTGCCCCCTTCGTCATCAAACCGGCCGTGGGCTTCTTCAGCCTGGGCGTCCACGTCGTCGAGTCCAGCGAGGCGTGGCCCGCGGTCGTCTCGGCCATCCGCTCCGAGGTGCGGACCGCCGCCGACTTCTACCCCAGCGAGGTGCTGGGTCTCGAGCGCTTCATCGCCGAGGAGATCATCGAAGGAGAGGAGTTCGCCGTCGACGCGTACTTCTCGGCCACGGGTGAGGCGCGCGTGATCGGGATTATGGGGCACCTGTTCGCGGGGGCCGATGACGTGAGCGACCGCGTGTACTACACGACGCCAGAGATCATCGAGCGGTGGCGCGAGCCGTTCACGGCGTTCCTGAGCGAGCTGGGTCGCATCGCTGAGCTGCGCGACTTCCCCGTGCATGCCGAGTTTCGCGTGGACTCGGCTGGCCGCATCGCGCCCATCGAGGTCAACCCGATGCGCTTCGGCGGCTGGTGCGCCGCCGACATGGCGCACTTCGCGTGGGGCATCAACCCCTACCTGTGCTACCTGGACGACACTGAGCCGGAGTGGGACCGCATCCTCACGGAGCACGCCGGCGAGGCCACCGGCTTGGTGATCGCGGACTTCTCGGCCAGCATCGATCGCGCGCAGATCGAATCGGTCGACTACGACGCCTACCTCGCGCGCTTCTCGGCCCCGCTCGAGCTGCGCCCCACCGACTACTGCCGCCAGCCGGTATTCGCCTTCCTGTTCACGCGCGTGCCCGCCGACGACATGAGCGAGCTGCACGAGGTGTTGCACGCTGACCTGAGCTGCTACCTGCGGATGCGCCCCTGAGGGAGGAGAGCGAGGGGCTCGCGGGCCGCGGGAAGGGTGCCTGAGGATTTCGATTTGAGTCGGTCTTGCGACCCGGGCTGACGCCGTGGGGTGGGGGTGCTGGCGCAGTTCCGCAGCTGGGGCACGGTGGCGCGTTCAGGCGCGAAGCGACTGCGCCGTCAGGGCCCCCGGCGAGGACTGTCTGAGCACAGCACCCCACCCCACGGCGTCAGCGCTCGCTGATGATGCGCTCCAGATTCGCCGAGAACCGCTCGCGGTCGTCATCGTCAAACGGCGCGGGGCCGCCCGTGCGTCCTCCTCGGCGCCGCACGACCTTCTCGGCGTGCCGCACTTCCATCTCGATGTCGATGGTCGCCTTCGAGTAGATGCGGCCGCGCACGCCGATGGCGTGGGCGTCTCGACCCAGCACCATCGCGGCCAGGCCGATGTCTTGGGTCACCACGATGTCGCCGGGCGAGAGTCGCTCCACGATCGCGAAGTCGGCGGCGTCGGCACCTGAGCTCACGCGCACGCCCTCGACGCCGCTGCGGCGCGTGTGGCGATCGAAGTTGTAGGTGCTGTTGGCGACCAGCACGACACCGTAGCCGTGTGCGCGGGCGATCGTGATCGCTTCGCGGGTCACGGGGCAGGCATCGGCGTCTATGAACAGGGTAGGCATGATGACAGTGTATCCGCTGTGCTGGCCGTCCACAGGGCGCGACAGTTGGGTATTGTGTGCACAGGACCGGTTCTCGCCAACCAAGGAGTGCGCATGCTGCCCCGACTTCTCATTCGCTGGCTCATCACCGCGATCGCCGTGGCGACCGCCGTACTCCTGGTTCCCGGGATCGAGACAGGCCGAAACGCGCTGTTCGCCATCGTGTTGACCGCAGGCATCCTGGGACTCATCAACGCGGTGATCCGGCCTATCCTGCAGTTCCTCTCGTGCGGCTGCATCGTGGCCACGCTGGGCCTGTTCCTGCTGGTGATCAACGCCGGGACACTCTGGATGGCGTCGTGGGTCGCGCAGAACTGGTTCACCATCGACTTCGTGGTCGACGGGTTCTGGCCGGCGTTTTGGGGCGGCATCCTGATAAGCGTCGTGAGCTTCCTCCTGTCGGTGTTCCTGATCGAGCCCCAGCCACAGAGCACCGAAATCGACGTCTAGCGGGTTCACCACACCCGCTTCTCACGTTCACGACCCATTCACACCTGCGCCGCATAGTCATCGTGTAAGGTCCCGCACCAACCTCTCTAAGGAGGCACACGATGAGCATGCGCAAGAGCACGGCTCTCATTGCTGCCGGTCTGGCCCTCGGGCTTGTGGTCGGCGGAATCGGCAGCGCGTCAGCGGTCACCGCTTCGACCGCCGGCACCAGCTCCACCAACCCGGTGGTAGCCGGAGCCTGTGGCCTGGGTCTGCGTCTGGGCCAGGCGGTACGCGACACCGGCGGACGTCTGTCCGACGTAGTCGCCAAGCTGACCGGTCTGGAAGCCACCGACATCCAGGCCAAGCGCCAAGCAGGTACGTCGCTCGCCGACATCGCCAAGGACAAGGGCGTCTCGGCAAACGAGATCGTTGCTGAGGCACTCGACGTCCGCAAGGACATGCTCGGCGCCAAGGTAAAAGACGGCACCATCACCCAAGCACAGGCCGACACGGCGCTCGACACCATGGAGACCCGCCTTACCGACCGCGTCAGCTCCACCACCCCCGGTGGCGGCGGCATGGGTCGGGGTAAGGGCGGCGGAATGGGCGGCGGCAACGGTACCCCCAAGCGTGACGGTACCGGCGGCGGTCGTGGCATGGGCGGCGGCGACGGCAGCGGAACCTGCCAGGCTCCCGTCACTCAGTAGTCCCCCCTTTGAGGGGCGGAGGGCGGGCCTATCCATCCGGGCTCGCCCTTCGTGCTCTCTCCCCCTTTGATGGGGCATACTCAGACCTGAAAGTGAGGTGAGCACGATGCCCGCGATACTCGTCGTAGATGACAACGAAAAGATCGTCGACGTGCTCGCCGAGTACCTCAGAGCCGGCGGCTACGATCCCTACCTCGCCTACGACGGCCCCCAAGCCCTAGCAATCGCCGATAAGACGCAACTGGACCTCGCGCTGGTCGACATCATGCTGCCGGGCATCGACGGGCTCGAACTCACCCGCACGTTCCAGGCGCGTGGCATCCCCGTCATCCTGGTCACCGCGCGTGCCGACGAGGTCGATCGCCTGGTGGGCCTCGAGATTGGCGCCGACGACTACATCACCAAGCCGTTCAGCCCCCGCGAGGTCGTGGCGCGCGTCAAGGCCGTCCTGCGCCGATGCTCGCGCGCTGTCGACGCCGAGGCGAACCAGGTCCTGCACGTGGGCGATCTCACCGTCGATCGCGACAGGCGCTCCGTGCACGTGGGCGAGACCGACGTCGAACTGACGCGCACCGAGTTCGACATCCTTGCCGCGATGGCGTCACATCCCGGCCGCGTCTACAGCCGACTGCAGCTGGTGGAGGCCTCGAGCGACGATGCCTACGAGGGCTACGAGCGCACCATCGACGCACACATCAAGAACATCCGCCGCAAGATCGGTGACGACCCCAAGAGCCCCGTCTACATCCGCACGGTCTTCGGCGTGGGCTACAAGGTCGATGGCTGATGGGTCGCCTGAGCGTCTTTTGGCAGGTGTTTCTCGGCGTGCTGACCGTGGCTCTGGGCGCTGTCGCGCTGCTGGGCCTCGTCACACGCTGGGCGCTGTCCACCGCGTTCGACCTATACCTGCAAAACGTCCCCCAGGGTCTCAACCCCAGTGGGCGCCCCCGTGGGATGGGCCGCATGATGCTGGGATCCGCCGAGCAGACCTTCATCGCGGCCGTCGACCGGAGCGTGCTCATCGGCGTGCTGGCTGCAATCGCACTCTCGATCGCCGCGGCCTACCTCATTGCGCGCCACCTCACCCGGCCCGTGCGCAAGCTCGAGGAAGCGGCCCTCGCTCTGGCCGACGGCGACCTCACCAGCCGTGTCGACGCCGGCGGTCCTGAAGAGATCAACGCGTTGGGCGAGGCGTTCAACCACATGGCCGACACGCTGCAGGAGAGCGAAGAGCTGCGGCGCCGGCTCGTGGCCGACGTCGCCCATGAACTGCGCAACCCCATCGCCGCAGCTCGCGCACAGGCCGAAGGCATGGCCGAAGGGATCCTCTCGGCAGATGCCAAACGGTTGGGCTCGCTGGTCGAGGACATGACGCACCTCTCGGCGCTCGTCGATGATCTGCAGGAACTCGCCGTTGCCGAGGCAGGGCGGCTGGCCTACGAGATGCACGAGATCGACCTCTCGGACCTGGTGACGCGCGAGGTCGAGCGGGCGGCGCACTTGGTGGCCCCCGGGGTCACGGTCGCAGCGCAGCTGCCTGAGGACGTCGTCATACTCACCGGTGACGAGCGGCGCCTCTCGGAAGTCCTGCGCAACCTGCTCGCCAACGCAGCTCGCCACACGCATGCGGGCAGCGTCACCACGCGCGTGACGGGCACGGGCGACGGCCGAGTGCGCATTGCGATAGTCGACACCGGCGAGGGCATCCCCGAGGGCGACCTACCCTACGTCTTCGAGCGCTTCTACCGCGCCGACACCGCGCGCGCGGCCGACACCGGTGGCGCGGGGCTGGGGCTCGCCATCTCGGCACGCATCGTACGCGACCACGGTGGCGATGTGTTCGCCGAGAAGACCCCCGGCGGTGGCGCTACGGTAGGGTTCACGCTGCCGGCATAGGCGCGACGGGCGGGCTACTCGGCGGGTCCGGGCGTGTCGTTGATTGCCTCGACCGACGTCATCTTGATCTCCGGCCCGGCCATGCGTATCGACGCGCCGCGCAACCTCTCGCCCGTCACGCTCACGACCGCACCCTTGAGCGGCGTGAGTTGGGATTCGAAATCGGCGCCGTTGGCGATGACCGCGATTACCTTGCCCACGTCGCCCTCGGCCTCGGTCCCGCCGGTGACCTGCCAGAATCCGCCCTCGAGGTCTCTGTAGTCCAGCGTACCCAGCGCCTGGGCCGTGCCGTCCTCCAGTTCATAGAGACCTGGAGCAAGCCGGGTACCCGATGAGGGCGGCGTCTCACCTGCGGGGGGCGCTGCGGTCGGCGGCGGCAAAGCGGGCTCTGGCTGTGAGGGAGGCGCGGCGGCACAGCCGCTCAGAGCGACGCTCACGAGCACAACAGCGACCATGAACGCGAACCACGATTGCATCGTATGCCTCCTTGCGTAGCGGGCGTGCCTGCAACTCTAAGACGTCTGACATCTCAGCGGAGTTCGCGGACCGCTAGTCGGACTCGGATTCGACCGCCGTGATGAGCGCCGGGACGACGGCGGGATCGAGCCGAGTGCCCGAAAGCGCTTCGACCTCCGAGAGCGCTTCGGCGCTGTTGAGCCCCCGGCCGTACGGCGGCGTGGTGAGCCGCGACTCGTACTCCTCGGCTACCGCGAGCACACGCGCACCCAGCGGGATCCGGTCGCCGGCAAGCCCCTTAGGGCCGCTGCCGTCGAAGTTCTCGGGGTACGCCTCGACCACGTCGACCACCCGGCCCAGGAGACCCTGCCTATTCATGAGGGCCGCACCCGCGTAGCCACGGCGCGCCTCCTGCTCAGAGTGGGCGGCCTTGCGAAGCGTATCGAGGTTGAAGTCGACCCTGCTCACCTCGTGAAGCAGGCCGCTGCCGTGGATCGTCTCGATCTCATCGGTCGGCAGGTTGAGAACGACCGCTACGCGCGCTGCCAGGCCCGCGACTCGGACCGAGTGGTCTTGCGCGTGCTTGTCGACCGCGTCGATCAGCGTGGCGATGAGACCCAAGATCCCATCGTAGGCGTGCTTGAGATCCAGCACCGTGCGTGCCTTCGCCTCGTAGAGGCTACCCACCAGGTAGGCCGTGATGATCAGGAACGCGCCCCAGAGAAACAGGCCCAGACGCGGATCGCTATCAGGCGACACGGCGAACACACCCGGGTCGATCACCCCGTAGACAGCCACCATCAATACAGCGGCAACGGCGACCATGACCCCTTGGCGGAGCCCCAGGAAGTACGCGGCAGCAAGCACCGGGATATAGACGAAGTTCAGGAACACCATCTTGTCGGCGGCCACGAGCACCGCAAACGCCGTGACCGCGACAAGCACGAGCACCACCAGCGGTTCGAAGTGGCGAATGACGAACTGCTTGGCCTGCTGCATAGGGTGTGTCCTCTAAAGAATCGCCAGTCCGCTCTCAAGCTCCCAAGGCGTGACGCGAGTGCGGTACTCGTGCCACTCCTGACGCTTGTTGCGGATGAACCACTCGAATACCTGATCTCCCAGAGTATCGCGCATGAGCTCGCTTTTCTCCATGGCTTCTATGGCGGCATTCAGGCTTTCAGGCAGCTGCGTGATCCCGCATTCCTCGCGCTGCTCTGCGCTCATCTCGTAGACATCGTCGGTGACGTCAGCCGGCAGCTCGTAGCCCTTCTCAATGCCATCGAGGCCGGCCGCCAGCATCACAGCGAAGGCGAGATAGGGATTGCACGCCGGATCCGGGCTGCGCAGCTCAACGCGCGTCGCGTTCTCCTTGCCCGGCTTGTACATGGGCACGCGCACGAGCGCCGAACGGTTGCGGTGCGCCCAGCAGACATATACCGGAGCCTCGAATCCCGAGACCATCCGCTTGTAGGAATTGACCCACTGGTTGGTGATGGCGCTGATTGCGGGCGCGTGGTGCAGCAGCCCGGCGATATAGGCCTTGCCAACGGCCGAGAGGTGGAACTCGTCACTGGGATCGTAAAACGCGTTACGACCCTCTTTGAACAGCGACTGGTGCACGTGCATGCCGCTTCCCGCCTCGCCATACATAGGCTTGGGCATGAACGTCGCGTATACGCCGTTGAGTTGAGCGACCTCTTTGACCGTGAGCCGGTAGGTCATGACATTGTCGGCCATCTTGAGTGCCGAGTCGTAGCGCAGGTCGATCTCGTGCTGGCTGGGGCCCACCTCGTGGTGGCTGTATTCGACTAGGATGCCGAAGTTCTTGAGCGTGCGCACGGTCTCTTTGCGCAGGTCCACCGCAAGGTCGCGCGTGGTCATGTCGAAGTACCCGCCGTGGTCGAGCAGTTCGGTGCTGTGGTCGTTTTTCAGGTAGTAGTACTCGAGTTCGGGACCCACGAAGAACTCGAAGCCCTTCTCGGCGGCCTTGGCGAGCACGCGCTTGAGCACGTGGCGTGGGTCGGCACCGAACGGCTCGCCATCGGGGGTGACGATGTCGCAAAACATTGTGGCGACGAGGTCGTCGCCCTGGCGCCACGGGAGGATCTGCAGCGTGGCGGGGTCGGGCAGCGCGATCATGTCGGACTCTTGGATGCGGGCGAAGCCCAGGATCGAGGAGCCATCGAAGCCCATTCCCTCGCTCATGGCGTTCTCGAGCTCGTCAGCGGTGATCACGAACGTTTTGAGAAAGCCGAGAACATCGGTGAACCACAGGTGGATGAACTCGACACCCTCGCTTTGAATGCGCTCGACCGCACTGTTACGCAGATGCTTGGGAGACATGCAGGCTTCCTCTCTCAAATCCTCATGTTTCGTGCATATTTCCAATATATTTCGCACAGGTTACGATAGCGCACCAGAGGAACGCGCGCGAATGGCGCGCGTGGGTCGCTACATCCCGCGGATGCGGGACAAAAGGGGGACGGATGAACCTGCAGATGCCAGCCGGAAACGACGCCACACAAACGGCGAACCGGTCAAAGAACGTCGTGCCGGGCTCGGGCTTGTGCTCGCGCTGCCTAGACGGCTGCCGAGGAAACTGCGAGGTCTTCAAGTCCTCGTTCCGCGGCCGAGAAGTCATCTATCCCGGCCCCTTCGGTGAGGTGACCGCCGGCGGCGACAAGGACTACCCGATCGACTACTCGCACCTCAACATCTGTGGCTACGCGCTGGGCGCGAAGGGCCTTCCCGCAGGCGTCGAGGGCGACCCCGACAACACGCTGTTCCCCATGGTCAGCACCGAGACCGAATTCGGCGACAAGAACAAGGTCAAGATGAAGGTGCCGATCTTCACCGGCGCACTGGGTTCGACCGAGATAGCCCGTAAGAACTGGGAGCACTTCGCCGTAGGGGCCGCCATCTCCGGCGTGTCGCTCGTGTGTGGTGAGAACGTCTGCGGTATCGACCCAGGGCTCGAGCGTAACTCGAAGGGCAAGGTCACCCGCTCTCCCGACATGGAGCGCCGCATCGAGACCTACCGCCGCTACCACTCCGGGTACGGCGACATCCTCGTGCAGATGAACGTCGAGGACACGCGCCTGGGCGTCGCGGAGTATGTGGTCGAGAAGCTCGGCGTCACCACGATGGAACTCAAGTGGGGCCAGGGCGCGAAATGCATCGGCGGCGAGATCAAGGTCGACTCGCTCGAGCGCGCGCTCGAACTGCAGCACCGCGGCTACCTGGTCACCCCCGACCCGTCCGATCCTGCAATCAAGGCCGCCTACAAAGACGGCGCAATCCGCCAGTTCGAGCGCCACAGCCGCCTGGGATTCGTCGAGGAGGAGGGCTTCTACAACGAGGTCCAGCGCCTGCGCGACCTGGGCGTCGAGCGCGTCACCCTCAAGACCGGCGCCTATCCCATGCGCGAGCTCGCCATGGCCATGAAGTGGGCCTCGAACGCACGCATCGACCTGCTCACCATCGACGGCGCGCCCGGCGGCACCGGCATGAGCCCGTGGCGCATGATGGAGGAGTGGGGCGTACCCACCTTCTACCTGCAGTCCATGGCCATCGAACTCGCCGAGAAGCTCGCGAGTCAGGGCGCCTACGTGCCCGACATCGCCATCGCCGGCGGCTTCTCCACCGAGGACCACGTGTTCAAGGTCCTCGCCATGGGCGCCCCGCACACCAAGGCCGTCTGCATGGGCCGCGCCCTTATGATCCCCGGCTTCGTGGGCAAGAACATCGAGTGCTGGATGAAGGAACAGGACCTGCCCAAGTCCGTCTCAGCCTTCGGCACGACCAAGGAGGAGATCTTCGTCACCTACGAGACCCTCAAGGCCGAGTACGGCGACGAGGTCGACAAGTTCCCCATGGGCGCGCTGGGCATCTACACCTACTCCGACAAGATCAAGGTAGGGCTGCAGCAGCTCATGAGCGGCACCCGCAACATGAAGCTCGATACGATCTCTCGCTCGGATGTCATGGCGCTCACCAGGGAATCAGCCGATATCTCAGGTATCTCCTTCGTCATGGACGCCTACCGGGACGAAGCGATGCGCATCATAGAGGGGTAGCGGAGCGGACGGGTCCCGGCAGGGGGGCGCCG
>JBBREQ010000060.1:0-14537 GCA_038202795.1 Coriobacteriia bacterium
GGTGTGGCTGCTCGTGGTGTTGGGGCTCTCGATCGTGATCCTGCCGCCTCAGCTCACCAGCCTGGATGCCGTCACCCAGATGGGTAGTTCGCTGATCACCGGTCTGCCCACCACAGAGGTGGAAACCGGCGTGCCTACCGCTCCTGCGGTGCCCGGGCTCGCGTGGCCCGCATCCCTGGACAAGGGCGTATACCTGTGGGTATGGGTGATTACGAGCATAGTGGCGCTGCTGGTGGGGCTGAGAATCTGGAAGGCAGGCAAGCCGGGGTGGCGCGAGGGCTCATCGGCGTTCGACTCATCGGCGGCCAGTCGCGTTGGCGGACTTCTGCCCATGGCCGACACGCTTTCTGAGGCCCTCGACACGCTGGGCCGAGCGAGCCTCAGGCCCAAAGATGTCGCGAGCGTGGAGCGTGAACTGCGCGCGGCAGGCAGGCGCTTCTCGCGCTCACTCCCTGAGCGCGATGGGGATGTCTACGCCCTTGTGGCGGCACAGATGCCGGCAGATGTCGCCGGCCCGGTGACCGGCCTGTTGCTCGAAGGCGCCGAAAGGCGCGGCAGTAGTACGTAACGAAACCGAGGAGTACCCGATGGTCCGAGAAGACACGTTCGATCACGCACACCAGTACCTCATGGGACTTACCGATGAGGAACTCCAGATGCGTTTCTGGCATCTGGCCCAGGAGATCGTCGATCCGCTGGTCGATCTCGCGCGCACGCACACGTCGCCGTCGATCGAGCGCAGCGTGCTGATGCGCATGGGCATCGACACGCCCACGTGCACGGCGATCGTCAGCGAGTGCGAGACGCGCGGACTTCTCGGCCATGGCGCGGGGCACGTGGTGCTCGTGTGCATGCGTGAGTGGGACTGTGACGCGCCGGAAGCGGCTGCACGGCTTGCCGAGGGCAAAGGCTGGAAGATCGCCGAGGCGAAGTGGGGGAGCGTCCGATGAGCGACACGCTGCCGCCGCTGGTACCTAACGAGAAGCTCGACATCGCAGCGCTGCTCGAGGGCATCGAGAACTACCGCCCGCGTCGCCTGGGCTGGCACTGGCGCAAGACGATCCAGGACCAGCAGCTCTACGAGTTCTGCTACCGGGAGACCTCGGAAGGTCTCAAACAGAGCATCCCGCTGCCTGCGGCCCATTACTTCGACAACATCGATCCGCAACCGGACTGCGTGCTCACCACCGAGATCGCGTCGGGACGCTTCGAGGACGACCTGCGCCGCATGCGCATGGCCGCCTGGCATGGCGCCGATCACATGATGGTGATCCGCACTGCCGGCCAGAGCCACATCGACGGGCTGCTCGAGGGCACGCCGGAGGGCGTGGGCGGCATCGCGGTCACGCGCAAGCAGTGCCGGGTCACACGTCGCGCGCTGGACCTGATCGAAGACGAGGTTGGCCGCCCCATCAACTACCACAGCTACGTGAGTGGTGTGGCCGGGCCCGAGATCGCGGTGATGTTCGCCGAGGAGGGCGTCAACGGCGCCCATCAGGACCCGCAGTACAACATCCTGTACCGCAACATCAACATGTACCGCAGCTTCGTGGACGCGGCGGTGGCCAAGCGCATCATGCGCTCGGTGCGCATGCTCCAGATCGACGGCGCGCACAATGCGAATGCCACGGCGGTCAAGGCGTGGAAGGTCATGCCCGAGCTCTTGGTGCAGCATGCGATCAACTGCGCCTTCTCGGTGTCGGTGGGCATGCCCAAGGAAGACATCGCGCTCTCCACGGTTCCGCCGGATGCCGCGCCCGCGCCGTGCATGCGCATGGACCTGCCCTATGCGGTCGCGCTGCGTGATCTGTTTGGCGAGTACAAGATGCGCGCTCAGCAGAACACGCGCTACATGGAGTCCGACGCGCGCGACGCGACCGTCAGCCACGTGATGAACCTCATGATCTCTCGGCTCACGAGCGCCGA
This sequence comes from Coriobacteriia bacterium, assembly GCA_038202795.1. GTDB lineage: Bacteria > Actinomycetota > Coriobacteriia > Anaerosomatales > PHET01 > PHET01. Next base: position 1,927 of record JBBREQ010000060.1, read on the forward strand.
CATCCAGTCGACCATCACGCCCGATGAGGGCCGCAACGTCCCATGGCACTACAACAACATCGCGGCCGTCGACACCGCGAAGCAGTCGCTCATCGGCATGGACGGCATGCGTGAGATGGTGAAACTCGACCGGGAGAATCCCGAGCTCAGAAACCGTGTGCGTGAGATCAAGGAGCGGGCCGTTCTGTTCCTCGAGGCGATGGTCGCCGATGGCGGCTACTTCGGTGCCGTCGAGGAGGCGTACTTCGTCGACTCGGGCGAGTATCCCGAGACCAACGACGACGGAATCCGCCGCACGGCCGATGGCGGCCTGGCCGAGGGCACGATCGTCGAGCGCGCGGATGACTACCTCGCGCCCGTCTGTCACCACTTCGGTGTGAACCACCTGCCGCGCAGCGTCGAGAAGCCCTGTCACGCGATTGGTGGCTGTACGCTGTGCGACCGCGACAAGGTGCCCTTCATCGACGAGCTGGACCCCACCGACAACGTGAATGTGCGTCTCGAGAACACCCGCAAGCAGCGCGAAGGTGGACTCATCAAGCCCGAGGTCGAATGGGCAGGCGACGGGATCGTCTCGGTCACCATGTTCCTTCCCGTGCCGGAGCGCCTCGCCGAGGCCGCCGCGCTCGAGATCGGGCGCACGATGAATCTCATCTGCCCGGAGGTCATCCACAAGGCGGTCATGCACCCCGCAGAGGGCACGCTCGTCGAGATCAAGGGCGTGCTCGATGTGGCCATCGACCCGTCGAAACTCGTGATCACCGAGCCCGTGCCGCCGCTCACGGATGAAGAGATCCGCGCGTTCGTGGCCAGCAAGAACCTGCGTTGCATCGCGGCGACGGTGGGCCAGGACGAGCACTCGGTGGGCATGCTCGAGATCATCGACATCAAGCACGGGGGCCTCGAGAAGTGGGGTTTCTCGGCAACGTACATGGGCACGTCGGTGCCGGTCGAGAAGGTGCTCGATGCGGCTATCGAACACGCGGCTCAGGTCGTGCTCATCTCGACGATCATCACGCATGGCGACATGCACCGCACCAACATGGAGAAGCTCGCAGACCTCGCTGCCGAGAAGGGCGTGCGCGGCAAGCTGCTGCTCATCGCCGGCGGCACGCAGGTGACTGACGAGCAGGCGAAGGGCTGGGGCATGGACGCCGGCTTCGGCCGCAGGACCAAGGGTATCGATGTGGCGAGCTTTATCGTGCGCACCATGCGCGAGCGGGGGATGTGAGCGGCTGGCCCCCGATCTGCATATCTGGGTAAGGTTCTGAACAGGGCGGCGGTCTACCCTTCAGAGCGGGAGCACTCGGCTCCCCTGCATGAATGTGTCTAGTGAGATAGACACATTAGGCGCTGAGGGGTAGGATCGGATGACGGGCGCTGCGTTGCTCCGCATACTGCGCACGCATGGCTGCATCGAGGTACGACGCCGCGGTTCTCATGTACGGGTGCGATGCGGCGAGTGCAGTACCACGGTGCCCGTGCACGCAGGTGAAGACTTGGGTCGGGGACTGCTGCGCGCGGTCGAGCGCGATCTCGAGCCGTGTCTGGGAAGGGGATGGCTGGGTCGATGAGGAGCTACGCGATCGATCTCGAGCATGACGGCTCAGGCTGGTGGCTTGCCACGGCTCGCGGTGTCGCGGGCTGCCACACCCAGGGACGGAGCATCAGGCAGTCGCTGTCTCGCGTGTGCGAGGCGCTTGAGGTCTGCACCGGCGAGCGCGTCACGACTGACCAGCTCGAGCCCCGAGTTCACCTACCTGCTGAGGCGCGTCGAGTCGTCACGCGATACGAATCGGCGTGCAAGCGGCTGGAGCGAGACCAGGAAACCGCACGTTCGGCCACCGACAAGGCCGTTGAAACGCTGGTCGATGGGCTCTCGCTCAGTGTGCGGGACGCGGGGGACGTGCTCGGGCTTTCGCATCAGAGAGTGCATCAGCTTTCGAACCTCAGGTCTGGGTAGCGCGATGCAGACAACTTCCCGCGCTGTAGACGCCCTCGTCTTCGAGATCGGGTCGACCACCACGGTCGTCTCGGCGTTCTGCGGGCTGAGCAGCACGCCGGGCGCGGGTGAGCCGCGGCTCCTTGCGCAGGGGTTCGCGCCCACTTCGGTGGCTGAAGGCGACGTGGGCATTGGCCTCGAGGCGGCGCGTGCCCAGCTGGAGGCTGCCACGGGCTCGCTGGCGCCCGCTGTCACGCTGGCGACCTCCTCGGCCGCGGGGGGCTTGCGCATGACGGTACACGGGCTCACGCAGCGCATGACCGCGATGGCGGCGCGTGAGGCTGCACTGGGTGCGGGCGCCGTGGTCGAGCACACGACGGCCGGCCTGCTGCGCGAGGGCGACCTACGACGCATCGAGCAAATCACGCCCAGCCTGATGCTGCTCGCCGGCGGGGTGGAGGGCGGCGACTCCCAGACGGTGCTGCGAAACGCCGAGCTGATCGCCACGCTGCCCCTGCGCCCCATCATCGTCTACGGAGGCAACTCGACGATCGCCGATGAGGTCCGCGCGCTTCTCGAAGATGCCGGTTTTCGGGTCCGCATCACGGCCAACGTCTATCCGGGCATCGACGAGCTCGATATCGTGCCCGCGCGCGGTGTCATCCACGACGCGTTCGAGGAACACATCATCCACGCGCCGGGCATGGAGGCACTCGCCCAGCTGGTGACCGGCCGCATCCTGCCCACCCCGGGTGCGGTACTGCTGGCCGCCGAGGCGCTCGCCGAGGCCGTAGGCGACCTGGTCGTCGTCGACGTGGGCGGTGCCACGACCGACGTGCACTCGGTGACCGAGGGCAGCCCCGAGATCGCCGCGATCTCCACCGAGCCCGAGCCGCACTCCAAGCGCACCGTCGAAGGCGACCTGGGCACGTTCGTGAGCGCCCGCCACGTCGCGGACCTGCTGCCCGAGCGCGAGCGCCCACAGATCCTACCGCCCGCCATCCCCAGGACCGCCGAGGAGATCGCCTCCGCGGTCACGCTCGCCCGCACCGCCGCCGTCACCGGCGTCAACCGTCACGCGGGCTCGCTGCTGCAGCTCTACACGCCCACCGGCCGACAGACTGTCGCCCGCGGGCGCGACCTCACCGCCTGCCGCACGCTCATCGGCACGGGCGGAGCGCTCACCCGGCTGCCCGGCGGCGAGGCGATCCTCGAGGTGACGCGTGCGGGCTCTGTGCCCGGCGAGAAGCTGCTGCCGCCGTTCGACGCGCACTGCACGCTCGATCGCGACTACGTCTTCGCCAGCTGCGGCGCGCTGCTCGCACACTTCGACCACGACCGTGTGGTGGCGCTCATGCGTCGCAGCACCGGACTCTAAGGGGACTCACGCATGCTTGCTCAGGCCACGCTCACCGTCGACCTCGCGATCATCGAGCGCAACGCGCGCGCGGTCGTCTCGGCACTCGCGCCCGTCGAAGTCGTGGGCGTTGCGAAAGTCACCTGTGGCGACCCGCTCGTGGCCAAGGCGATGCTCGCGGGCGGCGTCACCGCGCTCGCCGAGTCGCGCCTCGAAAGCCTGGCCGGCTTGCGCGCCGCCGGCATCACCGCGCCGTTGTGGTTACTGCGCGCCACCACCCCCGGACTCGCCGAGAAGACCGTGGAGCTTGCCGACGTATCGCTGGAAAGCGAGATCGACGCGTTGCGGGCGCTGGACAGCGCGGCTGCGAGTCTGGGCAAGCGTCACGGCGTGCTCGTGATGGTCGACGTGGGTGACTTGCGAGAGGGCCTCATCCCCGATGCCGTACCCGAGTTCCTGCGCGCGGCTTCCGAGCTCGCGCACATCGACATCTTGGGAGTGGGCACGAGCCTCACCTGCTACGGCGCCATCGTTCCCGACGCCACCAACCTGGGCCGCCTGCGCGAGGTCGCGCTCGCCGCAGAGCACCAGCTGGGCCTTCCTCTGTGGGTCTCTGCCGGCAGCTCGACATCCATCGCGCCGCTGCTCGCAGGTGCTCTGCCGGGTGGCGCGCACGATGTGCGCATCGGTGAGGCGATCGTCCTCGGTGTCGACCCGGCCACGCGCGAGCCCATCGAAGGCCTGGCCCTGGGGCGCGACGCACTGACTCTGGCCGCACCGGTCATCGAGTGCGCTCTCAAGCCAAGCTGGCCGCTGGGCACCTCGACACAAGACTCATTCGGCGGGTTCCCCAGCTTCGAGGACCGCGGAATCCGCAGGCGCGCGCTCTGCGCTGTAGGCCGCCAGGATGTGCCGCCGGAAGGCATCACCCCGCTCGACCCGCGCGTGCAGATCTTGGGCGCATCCAGTGACCACCTCGTGCTCGACGTCCACGACCTGCCGGTCGCACCGCGCATCGGCGACGCGATCGAGTTCAGACCCGGCTACTCGGCGACCCTTCGCCTGTTCACCTCACGCTACGTCCTCAAAGAGCATCTCAACGGCTAGAAGTTCGGGTACCATCGGTGTAAGGCGTCGAGCAGCCCGCCGACCCCACCAGCCGGCCTTCAGGAGGACGCATGGACGCGCGCAGACTGTTCTCTGTCATCACCGACAGCACCGCAGACATCGCACCTCATGTCGCCGCCGAGAAGGGCATCACGGTCGTTCCGCTCTCCGTCTCGTTTGGCTCAGAGACGTTTCTCGATGGCGAGATCTCTCAAGCGGACTTCTTCGCGCGCATGAAGGCCGCCCCCCAGCTGCCCACCACCTCCCAGCCGCCCATCGGTACGTTCGTCGAGGCGTACGAGCGGGCCCTTGAGACCGCCGAGCAGGTCGTCTCCGTCCATATCTCCGAGAAACTCTCGGGCACCATCGAGTCGGCGCGCCAAGCTGCCGAGCAGTTCGCGGGCCGCGTGCACGTCTTCGACTCGCGCAACCTGTCGTGGGGACTCGCCCTCCAGGTCGTTGAGGCGGCCACCGCTGCAGCGCAAGGACTCACGGTCGAGGCGACGCTGGAGAGGCTCGAGAGCGTGCGACAGCGCGTCCGGCTGATCGTGGGGCTCGATTTGCTCGACAACCTGTCGCGTGGAGGCCGCATCGGCAAGGTCTCGGCGTTTCTCGGCGCGATGCTGAACCTCAAAGTCACGCTCACGGTCGACAGCGACGGCGCGTTCGTGCCGGTTGCGCGCACCCGCGGCGAGAAAGCGGCGCTCGAGCACACGCTCGCGTGGGTCGCGCAGCAGATGGGCACGGTGAAACGAGGTTCGTTCGCGGCGGGCCACGCGCTCTCCGAGGCGCGTGCACACCGTCTCGCGGAGGCACTCGAGGACACCTACGACGTCGAGGACATGGTCATCTACGAGGCGGGGGTCGTCATCTGCACGCACACCGGCACGGGGTGGGGCGTAGCGGTCCTGCCTGCCGAGTAAGGGCTTACGCAGCGGTCGTGTCAGACCTGTGTGCCAAGCTCATCTCGGTGAGAGGAGGCCCAGGCGATGCTGTATTTCGAGAATGACAAGTCCGTACTCGAGTGGTTCGAGCGGGCGTTGTGTCATCCGACTGCTCACATTCGGCGTCAAGCGGTGCTCATCCTTGAGTTCGTGGACTGTGTCCACCGCCAGCAGTGGTTGGATAGGGCGCTGTGCGACCCGGACCCCACGGTCGCGGCGACCTCGGTGATCGTATCCGCTCTTACGCGGGATCGCAGCGAGAAACTGGTCGACCTCTACGAAAGCGATTTCGCGACGGGTGCCAACAGTGAGGACCTCAGGTGGGAGTGGGAATACGAGCTGATCGTCTGCGATAAATTCTTCATCCCGGCGGTGCGCATGCTCGCGTGGACACAGGAGGAGGACGACGGACTCGCGCGGGAGATCGCGCTGCTCAAGTGCTACGCCGGCAAGGAGCACGAGAAGGAGAACGGCACGGGTGTCATCGTCTCGAAGCGGCTGGTGACCCGCTACACGCGGGCGGCCCGTTCGTTCACTGAAGCGGTGCTCTGGCACCAAGGCGGGCGACCGCGCTACCCGGGGCCCTGAGCTACCAGACGGTCGCTACAGACGGTACCGCAGAGCGATCGACCAGACTGATCGCGTCGGCCGCGCAGACGGAGCGGCAGATGCCGCACCCCCAGCAGTCCTCGGTTCGCAGCGTCACGCGGCCGTTCTCGGCAACGATCGAGTCGAACGGGCAGATCTTCGCGCAGCGTCCGCACGCAGTGCACAGTTCGTCGTCCATGACAGCCACCGTCTCGGCACGCCACATCATCTGCATCTCGTAGCCGCGCGTGAGGCGCATCGCCATGCAGCCGCTCTCGAGGTTGCAGTTGCAGATCGCGGCGGTGAAGGGCGTGTGAAACGTCCAGACCGAGTGCATGAGCCCTTGGTCTTCGCAGGAACGCACGAGCGAGAGTGCCTCCTCGGTGGTCACCGTGTGGAAGTCGTCGAGGTCCGGCCCGTTCTCATAGTCCTTGAAGCCCTCTTGGAGCACCGGGGCGATGGGCTGGGTGGTCACGAGGATGCACACCTCGTCGGCCTTCTTGCCCGGGGTGTGCATGCGACAGATACACGGAATGACGGTGACTGACGTCGCCATTGCGAGGATCTTCTCGCACTCCTCGATTGCGACGACCTGCCCGTAGTGCGTCTTCTGCATTTGACGCGAGAGTGCGGACTTGCCGGCGCGCTCGATGGGGCCGGGAAGCTTGTCGGCGAACTCCATCCACTTCAGCGCGCTGGCACGCTTATCAGCGAAGCCGCTGACGAACTGGACGATGTAGTCGCGCCGTTTGATGTCGCTGTCGAGATCGAAGGCGTAGTTCTTAGCTTGGAGATACCAGCGCTCGCCTTCGCCGTGTTCGACGCAGAACTGACACACCTAGAGCTGCTCCTGCGCGTGGCGGATGGCGCGTTCCGTGCGTTCGTGGCGCGTGATCAGCTCGTTCTCGGCGTAGGGGTCATCGAACGTGAAGGGCGAATCACCCGGCGAAGCTGCCGATTCCACATCACGGGCCAGCAGCTCGTCGCCGCTGTCGTGCACGCTAGAGGTCGGACTGGTCGACGTTGGCATCGCGCCCTCCAAGTTCCCCTGAACCCTCTTCTCACCCACCAAACCATCGCTAACTGTACCCCTGTTGCGGCAATCCTGACGCGCCGTTCGGCGAAATTAACGTCTTCCCTACAACTGAGAGAGCAGTGAGCGGCGCTCGCGTGCATGCTACGGTGGTGACAGTCCGTGTGAGAGGAGCTCCACCCCGATGAAAGACCAGTGCCCATCGCCATCGATGCTGACCGATCTGTACCAGCTCACGATGGCACAGGCGTATCTGAGCGCCGGCAAGGCAAGCACCCAGGGCTGTTTCCACCTGTACTTCCGCACGAACCCGTTTGGCGGTGGCTATGCCGTCGCTTGCGGGCTCGAGCAGGTCATCGAGCACGTGAGCGCCTTCGGATTCAGCGATGAGGACATCGCCTACCTTTTGGCCCAGCGGGGTGCCGACGGAGAAGCGCTGTTCACATCGGAGTTCCTGGAGTGGCTCCGGAGTGTGCGATTCGAAGGCGAGGTCGACGCGGTTCCCGAGGGCACTGTGGTGTTCGCCCGCGAGCCGCTTGTGCGGGTGAGCGGGCCGCTGCCCGTGTGTCAGATCCTCGAGACAGCACTGCTCAACATCATCAACTTCCAGACACTGGTGGCCACCAAGGCATCGAGGTGCTGTCAGGCGGCTGCGGGCGACCCGGTCGTGGAGTTCGGCCTGAGGCGCGCGCAGGGCCCGGACGGGGGCCTCTCGGCAAGCAGGGCGGCCTTTGTGGGCGGCTGCGTGGCGACCTCCAACGTGCTGGCCGGACAGCGTCTGGGAATTCCCGTATCGGGGACGCACGCACACTCGTGGGTGATGACATTCGACTCGGAGCTCGAGGCGTTTCTGGCCTATGCCCAGGCGCTGCCCAACAATGTCACGCTGCTCGTGGACACCTACGACACGCTCGAAGGCGTGCGCAACGCCGTGCGGGTAGGCATCGCGCTTCGCGAGCGTGGTCAGCAGCTGCTGGGCATCCGTATCGACTCGGGCGACCTGGCCTGGCTCTCGCGCAAGGCACGCGAGATCCTCGACGAGGGCGGCTTCCCGGACACCAAAGTCATCGCGAGCAATGAGCTCGACGAGCACCTCATCGCCTCGCTCAAGGACCAAGGCGCCGCGATCGACACGTGGGGCGTGGGCACCAAGCTCGTCACCGCGTGGGATCAGCCGGCGCTGGGCGGTGTCTACAAGCTCTCGGCCATCCGCCGAGAAGGCGAGCAGTGGTCTCCGCGCGTCAAGGTTTCCGAGCAGACCGCGAAGGTCACCACGCCCGGCGTGCTGGGGGTGCGCCGCTTCGTGCGCACAGACGGCTCGTGGGCCGGCGACATGATCTACGACACGCTCAACCCGCCCTCATCCGAGCCGGTCATGGTGCATCCCGAGGATCCCCTGCGCGCGACATCCTACCGTGCGGGCGTTCAGCCCGAGGAGCTGCTGGTCCCTGTGTTTCGCGCGGGCGCCTCCGTCTACGATCCGCCCTCGCTGGCCCAGGTTCGTGAGCGTGCCGCGAGCCAGCTCGAGGCGTTGGACGACTCGCACAAGCGGTTCCTCAATCCGCACACCTACAAGGTGGGCCTCGAAGAGGGGCTTTCTCGCCGCAGGCTCGCACTGATAGCCGCTGCGCGGGTTCCCGAGAAGGAGTGACGCCGATGAGGGCGCTGGTTTTAGTGGACATCCAAAACGACTTCATGCCGTTCGGGTCATTGCCGGTGGCAAGTGGCGATGAAGTGGTCGCGGTCGCCAACCGGCTGATGGACGCCGTCGACCTGGTCGTGGCCACCCAGGACTGGCACCCGGCCCATCATGGCAGCTTCGCTTCGAATCATCCGGGCCATGTGCCCGGCGACATCGTCGATCTGGGCGGGGTGGCTCAGGTGCTCTGGCCGGACCACTGCGTGCAGAACCAGCCGGGAGCCTCGTTTCACTCGGCACTCGACGTGGCGCGTATCGATGTGGTGGTGCACAAGGGCACCGACCCCGCCATCGACAGCTACAGCGGATTCTTCGACAACGGCCACCTCAAGGACACGGGGCTGGCCGCGCTGCTCCGCGGTCGCGGTGTCACCGAGATCTGGCTCGTGGGGCTGGCGACAGACTACTGCGTGAAGTTCACCGCGCTTGACGGCATCGACGCCGGGTTCGATGTGGTGGTTGTCGAAGACGGTGTGCGGGCCGTGGATCTTGCGCCCGGTGACGGCGCGGCCGCACTCGAAGAGATGAGTGCGGCCGGATGTGCCCTCGTCAGTTCCGACGGTCTTGTCGGCTGAAGAAGTTCCACCTCTCGCGGCCGGGCTGCTACGGCTAGGCTGCTGCGTGGGGGGCGGGGGGACTGCTACGAAGTGAGTACGGGTGCCCGGTCGCGAGAGGTGGAGGAGACGGCGCTAGAACAGGTCCCTCATGCCTGCGAAGACGTCGGATGCGTAATCGAGATGCCAGTCCTCGAGGGAGAGGTAGAAGGTGGGGTTGAATACCATGCCCATGCCCTCGGCGAGGCCGATGACGGAGTCGAGCAGGTAGTTGCTCGTCATGAGCAAGTCGAGCACGTCGCCGTTCACGTAGTCATCCGTGACGGGTACGGGGTTCCAGAAGAACTTGGAGCCCCGGTCTTTGATGATGATGTCGAGCACGAGATTGCCTGCGGTGGTGACGATGAGCTCGATGCCATCGGGCAGCGTCTTGCCCATCGACGCCATGTGGCGCTCCATGCCCGTCGTGCGGCTCAGCGTGGCCTCGTCGACGTTCATGGGGAAGGGCGACGACGGCAGTTCTCGGATGACCTCGCGTAGGTTGCATGCGGCTATCAGCGCGTTCTCGGGAACGGTGAGGGCGAGTACGTCGAGGGCGATGTTGGCTTCTGCGACCGATGTCGAGTTCAGCAGGATATGCAGCATCTCACGGCGTTCGCCATGATAGTGGGTCCGTATCTGGGCAAGTCCTGAGGTTGCGGTGATCAACATGGCTCCCGGTCGCGGTCGTTCGAAGGCGCCCCTTATGTAAAATGGATATCGTCTTTAGACATACCCAGATTGAGCTAGCGACGACTGGTGCATGTGACCCTGGTCACACCCGGGCATCAGGCGAGTACCAGTTCTCGATCGCGACCGCCTCGGCGATACCCATGTGCCGGACCCGAAACACGGTCTGTGAAGAACCCGAGACAGCGGCGACACTCAGGGTGACCAGTCCGGCTCGGCGCTGGAACGGCGACTGGCGGATGGACAGCGACTGGATGCGCGAGCGTGCGATCCGGGCTCGGTAGCGTCCCAGACTCCCGTAGGTGACGGCGATCGCCTGCGCGTCGATTCCGAATCCGGCGGCGTGATACATCGTCAGACGCAGCCAGAAGACGACTCCGGCCACAACGAAGATGCCGGCGGCCAGGATGAGCGGCGTGGCCAACATGAGCTCCTCGGAAAGCTGCGCCGCAGCGTTGAGTGCGAGGGGCACGCCGAGCACGGCCAGCGTGAGCAGCGACGCGAGGACGGTGGGCAGCAGCACGTAGAAGCGCAGAGCGCGATGCGGGACCGACTGGGAGTGTGGGAACTGCTCGGCCTCGGGAAGGAGGCGGTGCAACAGCGGCCGTACGTCCTTGGAGCGGGCGAGGGGGATCAAAGAGCGGGAAGAGGCCGACTGCTGCTCCTGGTCTGACTGGCCGAAACCTGCGGTGTGGAGGCGCACGGAGCTGAGCTTGAGCATCCTTCTGAGCGGCGTCGACTCCACCACGATCGCTTGAATACGCCGCACCGGCACGCTGGTCATGCGGCGCTCGGTCAGACCGGCCTCGGTTTCGAGGCGCTGCCCCGTCCGGCGGATCGTGAAGCCGAAGTCACGTGCGACCGTCACAACGATCGCGCTGGCGCCCACGAAGAGAAACACCATGAGACCTGCGGCGATCAGAGCGGGCAGCGCGAGCCTGCTCGCCAGGCTGGTTGCCGCATCGGTGCTACCCCCGCCGAGAAGCTCGAACCCCTGTCCGGCTACACCTACAGTAGCGAGTAGCGCGATCACCGGCCCGTTGGAGGTGATGGCCGCGAGAACGAGGGTTGGCAGTGGCACGGCATGTTCGAAGACCGGCTCGGTGTCCGCGTGCTGCGTGCCGCCCAAAACGCCCCGGAAGTCGCTTAGGTGCCCCAACGGGTCGCTTCCGGTGGTCGGGGGGCCAAAGGGCGCCTGTGCGGTGGCGTCGGGAGAGGTTGAAGCGGCGGCTGCCGCGCCGGTGGTGGCCGCCGCGGGTACGGCTGAGGCCGGCTGGGCGCGACCGGAGATGAGCTGCGCTCGCAGCTTCTCGGCATCTGAGAGCGGAATCGAGCCGATGCGGGCCTCGGCTTCGCCGCCCCCTCCGCCGGCAGTCTGGACCACGACGTCGGCCAACCCCATGAGACGCGAGATCAGCGGGGCTCGGATATCGACGCCTTGGACCCGTGCGAGCGGGATCGAACGATGCTTCTTGACGAGCCACCCCTCGTTGATGATGAGGTCGTTACCCACCACGCCGTAGTAGAAGTAGCTCCAGCTGAGCCAGGAGAACCCGGCGGTGATCGCTCCGATCACGAGCACGAAGGCGCCGAAGCCGATCATCGCGAGGCTGCCTTGGTTTGCCATGCTCACCACGGTGAGGGCGAAGAACCCTGCGACCGCCTGTCCCAATGACCTGGCGGAGCGCACCAGCACGGTGTAGGGGTGCGTGCGCCTGAGCTCAGAGTCCGCCATCGTCGGTCACCCTCGCGAGCGTGGCGATGCGGTCACGGAGGTCTGCGGCGTGCTCATCGGTGAGCGCGGGGATGGTGTGCTTGCTCGCCGCGGTCCAGACATGCACGTCGGTGAGGCCCAAGGCGCGCATGATGGGGCCTTGGGCCGTGTCGACGTGCTGGACGCGCACCATGGGGATGACCGTCTGGGTCACGATGATCAGCCCCTCGCGCAAGCGGATCTCCTCTTCGCGGACCTCCCAGCGCCAGCGGCGGTAGCGCACGTTAGGAGCGATGCCCACACTCACCACCACGAGGCTCAACACCACCACCAGAGCGAGCATCGGGATCCACGAGGGGATACCGGTGAAACTCGCGACGGCCGGAAAGACGATCGCGATCAGCAGCGGGATCGAGAGCGTCACGAGCGCCTCGAGCCGCCATGCGGTCTTGACCTTGGGGTCGAGCTGGTTGGCTGGTGCCTGTAATGTGTTCATGGCCTCAGTGTAGCGTTACCCAGGCACACGTCGCGCGTCCTCAGAGAAGTCCTCGGTCACGAAGGAACCCATCGACGATCTCGTCGATGCCGGGTGCCTCACGGTCCGCCACGCGGTAGGTGACGCGCACCATGGGCTTGTCGATGTCGATCAGGCGGCCCAGGTCGATGGGCGTCCCGATGGCGACGACATCAGCGTCGGTCGCGTTGATCGTGGCCTCGAGGTCAGCGAGCTGCTGGGCCGAGTAACCCATGGCGGGAAGCACGTCGGTCATGTGCGGGTACTTGTCGAAGGTGTCGCGCAGCGAGCCCACGGCGAACGGAGTCGGGTCCACCAGGCTGCTCGCGCCTGCGGACTTCGCAGCCAGCGCAGCAGCACCGTAGCGCATGCCGCCGTGGGTCACCGTGGGCCCGTCCTCGACGGCCAACACGCGCTTGCCGGCAAGCGC
>JBBREQ010000061.1:0-14445 GCA_038202795.1 Coriobacteriia bacterium
AGCCCGTGAAGCACGAGTTCCACCGGGCGGATCCCCGCGCCATCCCCTTTGTATTCCGGCTTCGCATCCATCATCACGCTGCGGCCGGTCTCATCGGTACCAAGAAAACCACGCTTGCCAGTCCATTTCACGCGGGCGATATCCATTGGCTCCTCCTAGTGGCGTCAAGACGATCGTCGGTTCAAGATGCGACCTTCGAGGCATAGCGTACTAGAGCTTACGACCCAGCATCGCGGCCAGCTCCCGGGGGTTCTTCGCCTTCCCGATCGCCTCTTCAAAGGTGACTTTGCCCTGCGTGAGAAGTGTCTTCAGATGCTGATCCAGCGTCTGCATACCCAGCTGCGCTCCGCCTTGGATGATGGTCTCCATCTGATGTGTCTTGCCCTCTCGAATGAGATTCGAGATCGCCGGCACTCCCAGCATGATCTCGAGCGCCATGACGCGGCTTCGACCATCCGTTGAGCGCAGGAGAACTTGAGAGAGCACCCCTTCGAGGGTGTTGGAAAGCTGCATGCGAACTTGCTGCTGCTGGTGCGGCGGGAACACATCGACGATGCGGTCGATCGTCTCCGGTCCGCCGGTCGTGTGGAGCGTCGCCAGCACGAGGTGCCCGGTCTCAGCGGCGGTGATGGCCGCCGAGATCGTCTCAAGGTCACGCATCTCACCAACAAGAATGACATCGGGATCCTGACGCAGGACCCGTTTCAGCGCTGAGGCGAACGAATGCGTGTCCTCACCGATCTCGCGCTGATTGACGAAGGCCTTCTTGTTCCGATGCATGAACTCGATCGGGTCTTCCATCGTGATGATGTGCAACGGCCTGAGCTCGTTGATGTGATCGATCATCGCCGCCAGAGTAGTTGTCTTACCCGAGCCGGTCGGGCCGGTGACGAGAACCAGCCCACGTGGGCGATCCGCCAAATACTTGCAGACCTTTGGCAGCGCGAGCTCGTCCATTGTCGGTATCTTGATAGGAATGACTCGGAACACAGCGCCCATCGAGTTGCGCTGCTGGAATACGTTTGCGCGGAATCGGGAGACGCCGGGAATGCTGTAAGCGAAATCGAGTTCAAGTTCGGTCTCAAACCGTCTGCGCTGCTCTTCCGAGAGCAGACCCAGAATCATCTCCATCGTGTCTCGCGGAGTGAGCGGTTTCATGTCTTCTACCACTATGATTTCGCCGCGCTGCCGAATTCCCGGTGGGCTGCCCACCGTGATGTGCAGGTCGGAACCACCACGCTGCAACATCAGCCGGAGTAGGTCGTCGATGTGGGGTATCTCGCCTGCGGCCGGAGGCTTCACCCCGAGCTGAGCTGTGACCTTCAACTCACCACCTACAGGCTGAGGCGCACCGTAGCCCGCGAGAGCGGCGGAGGTCGGAGCCGGCCTACCGGCTGGCGCGGTCGGGGTGGTTGCCGGCCGCGCGACGGGCTGCGTCACCGGCGCGGGCACTGACGGCACCGCCTGCGGTGTCACCGGCGGCATCACTTGCGGTGTCACCGGCGCGGGCATCTGCGGCACCGTCTGCGTTGTCACCGGCGGCATCACGGCCTGCGGAGCTCCGTAGCCAGGCATGGTCGCCGGTGGCGTCTCACCCGCGGGGGCACCCGCGCTCGAGGCAACTGCCTGCAGCAGCGGATCCGCCGACGGGGGCTGGGACGTCTTCCCTGCGGCAGCATCATGGTCGGAGAGCATCTGTCCGGGCGCACGCGGGGGCTCAGCAACCTGGGTGGGCTTCGTCGCGGGCTGCCCTGTCCCACCGGCGCCGGGCGCGGCCGAACTCGCGGCAGCAGGAGGCGCCCCTAGCGCAGCCAGAGCGGCGACTTTGCCCACGACCTGCTCGATAGGACCGGCGGCAGAAAGGTGTGCTGATGCGCCCACCTGACGTGCTCGAAGGGCTGACGATTCGTTGGGTGAGAGGCTCAAGATGACGACGGGTACGTTGCGTGTCTTCGGATCGCCTTTGAGCTGCTGGGTGAGAGAGTAGCCGTCGAGGCCCACAAGCTCCGCATCGACCACGATCACATCGGGTGTGACTTGGGCCACTATTCCCAGAGCACGAGGGGCTGACAGGGCGCTCATGACCTCAACGCCCGGGACCGCGGTCTCAAGCGACTGCTTGAGCTGGTCGACGTAGACCGAATCATCGTGAACGATCAAAACGCGCTTCTCGGGCACGGGAGAACCTCCTTGAGTGGAGTGTGCCACCCCACATAGTCACACCCCGAACGCGAACACTAGCACTGGTATCGGCGTCGTCACAATGCAACTGTACCCACTACTCTCGGGTACCATGAGTCACTGTTGTCCGAGACACGGCAGGAGCTCACTCGTGCTTGAAGTCACAATAGAAAGCCTAGCATACGGCGGTGACGCCGTTGGGCACCTGGAAGACGGCCGCGTGGCGTTCATTCAGGGAGGATGTCCCGGTGATCGCGCCGCAGTCGAAGTCACCGAAGAGCGAGACCGTTTCGTTCGGGGTCGAGTTGTCGAGCTGCTGTCGGCCTCTCCGGATCGGGTGAGCGCACCCTGTCCCTACTTTGGCGACTGCGGTGGGTGCAACTGGCAACACGTCGCGTATGCCACCCAGCTTGAGGCAAAGCGCCAGGCCGTGGTCGATGCGCTTCTGCGAATAGGCGGCCTTGAGGACGCCGAACGGCGCGTGAGGCCGACCGTGCCCTGTCGTTCGGAGTACGGGTATCGTAACAAGATCGAACTTGTCGCCGATCCCGCATCCATGCGCCCGCAGCTCGGCTTCCACCGCGCGGGCAGTGACCAAGTCGTCGAGATCAATGAGTGCCTTTTGCTCTCCAAGCGGGCGCGCAAGGCGCCGCGTGCGCTGAGCGGGGCGCTGCGTTACCTTGCCGGAGAAGCGGACCTCGGTCTCGCCCGCGTGGGCATCCGGTGCGCCTCTCACACCAAAGATCTCGAGGTGGCCATCTGGACCAGCCCCGGCCCGTTCCAGCGCGCAGCCGCAGCCAAGATACTCTCGCAGGCGCTTCCAGTCTCCAGCCTGGTGAGAGTGCTCAGCAGGGGTCCCCAGAAGCGCAGAGCAATCGCAGGCGTCGAGGTTCTCAGCGGCAAGGGATTCTGGCGTGAGCGCCTGTCCGGTCTCGACTACTCCGTCTCGGCGCCCTCCTTCTTCCAGGTCAACACCTCGATGGCCGAGACGCTGATCGAGCTCATGATCTCGATTCTCCAGCCGGACGGAAGCGACCGCGTCTTGGACCTCTATGCTGGCGCGGGCACGTTCACGCTACCGCTCGCCGCGCAAGCAGGTGAGGTGGTCGCCGTCGAGTCTGCGAGCAGTTCGGTACGTGACCTGCGTCGCAATCTCGAGCAGAGCGGACTGTGGGCCGAGGTCGTGGGCGGAGACGCCGCGCGCGAAATCGCCGACCTAGGCCACTTCGATGTGGCAGTGGTCGATCCACCGCGCACCGGGCTGGCCAGCGAAGTCGTCGACGCGCTCGCTTCGGTGAGGCCACGAGCACTCGCCTACGTGTCCTGTGACCCCGCGACACTGGCCCGAGACACCAGACTACTCGCTGCTGCTGGCATGGAGCTCGTCGCAGCAACTCCCGTGGACCTGTTCCCACAGACCTATCACGTTGAGACGGTCGCCCATTTCGCCACCCGCCCAACCCCGTAGCCGACTATCGGAATCGCTGTGCGCGTGACGGAGCGCAAACGCCCCCGGGGATTGTGCCGCCGGGGGGCGTCCCACTAGCCCTCAGACTCTTCAGACCAGCCGGCCGACCTCAGGAAAATCGGACACGTAGACATCGTGAGGCGCATCCTCGTGTGCCGCAGTGAGATCGGCACCAGCCTGATGCATGCCTTCGTGGTCACCTTCCCCCCACATGGCGCTTTCGCTGACGTCATAGACGATGCCCTCGTAGGCGACGTAGGCCGGCTTTCCGCCCGTGCCATCGAAGCCTTTGAGGTCCTCCAGAGTGAACTCCTTCATCGGGTCTCCCTTGGTGATCGCGGTTCAGATACACGTGGTATGTACCAGAAAACAACCTCGCCGCAACATCGCAAACGAAAAATCGCCCCGTCACGGCGGCGATCGAACTCCGTTACAGAGCTGTCAGGCGCGTCAGTCTCGGCCTATGCGCTCGCTCAGTTGGTCGAGATTCACCATGATCCTACGTCCCTTGCTGGTCACAATGCCCTCGCGCGCGAGCTGAGACACGACCCGGCTCGCAGTCTCACGCGAAGTCCCGGCAAGCGTCGCAATGTCGTAGTGGGTCATGCCCTCGATGACGGGCACGCCTCTGGCCTCGTAGCCGGCCGTAGCAATGTTGAGCACCACGCGCATGACGCGGTGTGTCGCGTCATGAAACGCCATGTCTTCAAGCCGAGTGATCGTCTGGCGCAGCCGTCGTGAGAGCGTGGCGATGAGCGAGAGCGCGAGCTTGGGTTGCACCTGAATGGCGGCCGACAGATCCTTGCCATCGAGCGCGAAGAGCTCTACGTCGGTGACCGCTATCGCATCAGATGAGCGCGGCTGGCCGTCAACGAGCGCCATCTCGCCGAAGTGCCCCGGCGCCTCGATGTAGTTGAGTACCAGCTCCTTGCCTTCGGGATTCGCCAGCGAGATCTTCACCCTGCCGGAGACCAGCAGAAACATCGCAGTACCAGGTTCGTTCTGACCCAGGATGAATGCGCCCTTGGCACAACGGCGGTACTGGACCATGCCACTGAGCGCCTCGAGACTCTCGGGTGGAAGCTCCGAGAACATCGGGATGGCGGCGAGGCGGGAGATGACCTGATCTTTGCTGGTGACGGTTCTCATGCCTCCTTCATCGGACATCATGGCTTGTGACTTGAGACACACCTTGGTTTGAGCGACCCCGGAAACGGCGAGGGGCGCGTGCCAGCTAGCACGCGCCCCCCATCACGTCTGTGCACCGCAATCTACGCAGCGGCGACATCCGGCTCATCGATGGTACGAACATAGTCGATGAACAGGGGTACCAGGAACGGGATGAGTTGCGGTAGGTAGGTGGGCATGAGTGCTTCCATCGTCTTGGGCAGCAGGTCGGGCATGAGCTCGCCCATGTCGTCGGGCATGACGCCGATGTAGGCCTCAACTTCTCGTACCAAGTCCGGCATTATCTTGCCCAGAATCCCCGGTCCCATCGAGGGGAACATCGCCGGCATCATCTTCTCGAGCATGGCAAGCCCGCCCGGGACATGACGCATGCCTAGCATCATGGGCTTCATGCCTGCGGGCATGTTGTCCATCATCTGCGGGAAGATCCGCGTCATGAACTTCGCCATGTTCTCCGGCTCCATGAGAATGATGAACTTCTCGAAGTAGCTCCACATGTAGAGCGAGTAGTCCGTGGACTCCGGAATGTCATAGCCTGCCGCCTGAGCCACAACGCGCGACAGGTCGTCGATCTTGAGACCTAGGTCGTTCTTGTCGTTCGCATCGCGCAACTGCACTTGACAGCAGGGGCACAGCGCGACAACGGTATCAGCGCCCACATCGACGGCCTCCTGCAGTCGATGCTTGCCCAGAATCGGGGCAACGGGGTTCTCACCAATGAGCGTGAGAACCGATCCGCAGCACAGGCCTTCCTCGCGGTTGTGCTCCATCTCAACGAAGTCCACGCCGGGAATGGCGGTGAGCATCTCGCGAGGAGGTTCGTAGTTGCCCTGAGCGCGGCCCATATGACATGAATCGTGGAAGGTGACTTTGCCCTCAAACGGATTGTCCTTGAGTTCGAATTTGCCCTCCGCGATGGCGTCGGCCACAAGTTCCGAGTAGTGCTTGACTTCGAATTCGTACTCCTCCCCGCGTTCGGCGGCGAGTTTTGCGTACAGCTCTTTCCAAACCAGGCCACACGCAGGGCATGAAGTCACGATCGTCTTTGCGCCACGCTTGCGAGCCTCAGCTACGTTGTGCTCGTAAATCTCCTCGAAGACGTCCCATTTGCCGGAAACTTTCATGGGGATGCCGCAGCACGCCTCGTCCTTGCCCATGTAGCCCACGTTGTAGCCGGAGTCCTGCAAGAGCCTGATCGAGGCCTCAGCGATATCGGTCTCGACGTAGCTCGCGGTGCAGCCGGCGAAGTAGATGATGTCGCTCTGTTCCGGAATCTTCTCGGCAACGTCTGCGGGCACCCACTTGTCGCGGTTCTCACGCTTGCCCGCCCAGATGTCGTTCTCGCCACGTAGTGATGCGGCGATCATCTCGAACGCAGGGAACGTTCCGCGCTTCTCCTCGTCGACAAGCTTGCCGCGCATCTCCATCCAGTTGTGCTCGATGGGCAGCTGAAGCTGGCAGCGAGTGTTACAGACCTCACAGGTCGTACAGACTAGGAATGTGTCGATGGCCTTGCGGTCCCACTTCTCGCGACCGGCCATGACCTCGCGCAGGTAGGCGTACTTGCCGCGCGGCGAGTGACTCTCCCACCCGCGACCCGTGTACTGCTCGCAGGTAGGCACACAGTAGCCACAGCGCGAGCATGCGTACGCCATGAAGGCGACATCGCCGGGGATACCGTTCACGTCCTTGGACAGATCACCATGGGTCGCCGGAGGCTTGGCCGCATTGGCGATGGGGCGCACGATCGATTCGAACGTCGAGGCAGTCCCCATGAGCAGATCGAGCATACCGCCGGCACCGAAGACCTTGCCGGGGTTCATGATGTTGTTGGGGTCGACCTGCGCTTTGAACGCTTTGAGCTTCGCAACCCTCTCCGCGCCCATGACACTGGGAGCTTCTCGGCGGAAGTAGAGTCCGGTCGAGTACGCGGCACCGTTGTGCGCCTTGGCGATCTTGATGACCGAGAGGGACAGTGCGAAGGCCAGGTTGAAGTTGAACGAGCGCTCGTCATGGGGGATGAAGCCGAGAAGGACGACTTTGTCACCCTTGGCGACCATTCCTTCGAGAATGAACGGCTGGTTGATCTTGTCGTCGATCTCGTTCAAAACAGCGGGCATCTCTGAGAGCGGCACGACGACCTCGGTGGGAACGATCGACGGGCCGATCCGCTTGAGTCGCATGGGAGCGAAGCGCTGCTCCCATTCGTGCTCCGCAGCCTCGCTGTCCATCTCTTCGCCCTTGTTGGCGGCGATGATCGCCTCGAGTGCAGCGTCAACAGCTCCGCGCCGCGTCGCCGGGTACGCGATGACAGCTAGGAAGCTCTCCGGGAGAACCGGCTCGTAGTGATCGTGGGCGAGCTCATACGGGTGACCATGCCGGTGAGGAAGCTGCTTCTTCAGACGAGTGGACTCGGGGTTCAGGAACGTGATCGACCACACCGGCAGCTTCTGCACCGAGACAGCGGACAGCGCCGCGCCGAGAGCCGAAGCGGTCGGGAAGGCGACGAGCCGATGAACCTCGTCCTCGAGGGGACGCACGCGGAACTCGACCTCGGTGATGAATCCGGTGATGCCCTCTGCGTCGGCGACGTAGGAGAGCAGGTCATCACCCTTGAACTCGCGAACTTCACCGGTGGGAAGAACGACCTTGGCTGAAACCACGTTCTCTTTGAACGTCCCGTGCTCGAAACTCCCAAAACCGCTGCCGCCCTGAGCTAACCAGCCGCCCACGGACGAACTGGGATACGACGAAGGGTAGACGCGAAGTGTCACTCCCTGCTTGGAGATCTCCCGGTCGAGCTGCTCCCAGATTGCCCCGGCCTGAGCACGAACCGTGAGGTTCTGAATGTCTACCGAGAGAACCTTCTGCCAGCCGGACAGATCGACCACTATCGCACCCTTGGTAGGAAGCACGCCGCCATAGCCACTGGTCGCCCAACCGCGCGGGACGAGCTTCACTCCCTCACGCTGAGCGAGTGCAACGAGCGAAACCAGCTGCTCTTGGGTCCGGGGGCGAACAACCGCACCGGCGGTGCCGGCGGGCACGAACGGCTTGACCAAGCTCGGCATCGCGCCAATGTCGAACGAGTACATCTTACGTTCGACGCGGTTGGTACTGACCCGGTCTTCCCCGAACATCTCCTTGAGCTGAAGCTCCAAGTTCTCAGACACTGCTGCCATGGATTAACGCTCCCTTTCGCAAAGTTTCATCTTGGATAACAGTTATCTACCCCAACAGAGCAAGTCGTATGCCCATACGGGTATCGCGCTAAACCAGCCGAAGTATACCCCCGCAGGTATCTCTGTTGTCAACACTCGTTCAGGAACAGAGCGTCGGCCTGCGGCACAGCGTGCTAGGATACCCGAGTCGTCCGACCGAGAGGTTACCTCCATGTTTCAAGCGGTCCTCTTCGACCTCGACGGAACCCTGCTCGACATCGATCTGGATGACTTCCTGCGCGCGTACTTCTCGGCCCTGGGTCCGGTGATAGTCGATATCGCAGGGGGCGGAGTATCTCGAGACGAAGCGATCCAAGCGGTCATCGCTGGTACACAGGCCATGTCCACCGACCATCCCAAGCACACGAATCGCACACTCTTCAACCAGCGGTTTCTCCAATTGACAGGTGTCGATCTCGATGAGCCGGAAGCCCTCGCGCGCATCACGCGCTTCTATTCCGACGAGTTTCCTGCGCTCCAAGGCTCACACGGTCCGCGCACCGGTGGCGTCGAGGCCGTTCTGGCTGCCCGCGAGGCAGGCATGACCGTTGTGCTAGCCACAAATCCGATCTTCCCGCTGCCCGCGATCCGCGAGCGCATGCGCTGGGCGGGACTCGACGAGTCGTGGTTCGCTGCCGTCACGAGCTACGAGACATCGCGCGCATGCAAGCCCTCTCCTGCCTACTACCGCCAGATTGCCTCTGAGCTTGGTGTCGAGCCTGCAAGGTGCCTCATGGTGGGCGACGATGCAGTCTTGGACTTGTCCTCGGCGGACATCGGAATGATGACTTTTTTCGTGGGCACAGGACGAGCACCCAGTGCCGACTGGTGCGGTGAATTGGAAGATGTTCGCTCTTTGCTTTTGACTGTCGCGCGCAAAGGGTAGAATCAGCCCAGAGTGCGAACCGTGCCGGCGGAGATGCTCCGCCTTGACGTGCGCGCTGAACCTGTCGGCGACGCTTGAGGAGGGAGCTTGCCAGTGCCTCGCGGTTTCAACCGCTGAGTCCTCGATCCGCTGACGAGTCTCGTCGGCGTCGGAAGCTCCTTGTCGTGCGTTTCTCGCGCGTTCTACCCCTCCCCCCTCGGCTTGACCCGGGCGTCGCTGTGCTTTGACGCATCCCCGGAGTCTTCGCATGTCCACAGAAGTGCCGGATTCTGCGGAGAGGAGGGCCGCGCTCACTGAGTTTTCCGTTCGCACACCCGGGCCCGAAGGCTCGGCGGCGCGAGCGGCGGTTCTTGATGGAATCATGGGACGGACCCCACAAGGAGGTGTATGGCATGACATATGAGGATCGAGCGTTCGCGGAACAACTCGCTGCGCGCGGCGTAACGCGTCGCGATTTTGTGAAGTTCTGCGGGTCGATCGCTGCAATGCTCGGACTGTCCGAGGCGATGGTTCCAACAATCGCCGGAGCGGTCGAGACAGCGTTTGGCGACAAGCTCTATCCAGCAGTCTGGGTCAACGGAGGAGCGTGCACCGGTTGCACCGAGTCCATGGCCCAGTCGACCTATCCCGATGTAGCCCAAGTCGTACTCGACATTCTCTCCATGAACTACATGGAGACCGTGATGATGGCCATGGGCGATGACGCCGAGAAGGCCCTCTACGACACGGTCGAGCAAAACGCGGGCAAAGCAATCATGATCTACGAGGGCTCCGTCATGCAGGGCTGGGAAGGCAACGCGCTGATCATTCGCGGCGAACCCAGCCTCAAGGTGCTCGACGATCTCGCTCCCAAGGTCGCCGCGATCATCGCTGTCGGCTCGTGCGCTGTCGATGGCGGATGGGTCAAAGCAGGCCCCAACACGAGTGACGCCACGGGTGTGTCGATGTATCTGGCCGCGAAGGGCATCGCCACGCCGGTCATCAACCTTCCCACCTGCCCGGTGAACCCCGAGTGGATCGTCGCGATGGTGATCGACGTTCTGCTTCTCGGCGAACTCGAGAGCGGCGCCATTCTCGGCAAGCTCGACGCTCAAGGTCGTCCGAAGCTAATCTTCGGCCAGACGATTCATGACAACTGTCCACGTCGTGGGCACTTCGAGAACGGTGAGTTCGTCTACCAGTTCGGTTCTCCCGAGGAGGCCAAGGGCTACTGTCTGTACCCCATGGGCTGTAAGGGGCCGCAGACGCAGACGAACTGCCCGATCGTGCGCTGGAACGATCGCACCAGCTGGTGCGTTGAGTCCGGTTCGCCGTGCATCGGCTGCGGAAGCTTCAACTGGGTCGACAACGGCGCGCCGTTCCTGGGTCGTATGCGCAAGGTTGCCATAGGCTCCGGTCCGCAGACGGGCGGTTTCGAGCCAGGCCTGATAGGTGCCGCTGCTGGCGGCGTCGTCGCAGCCGCACTGGGCGTCCACGCCATTGGCATGGCCGCCACCGGTCGTTTGGGCAAGATGCCTCCGACCGAAGACGTGAAAGAGCACGATCGCAAGAAAGGGGGCGGTAAGTAATGGTACGTTCAGTCATCGACCCCCTAACCCGAATTGAGGGTCACCTACGCGTCGAGTGCGAGGTCGAGGGTGGCGTAGTCACAGACGCTTGGGTCTCCGGCGGGCTGTTCCGCGGCATGGAGGCCGTGATGAAGGGCCGTCAGCCATCTGACGCGTTCTACATCGCGCAGCGAATCTGTGGCGTCTGCCCGATCTCTCACGGACACGCGGCTACCATGTCCGCGGAGTCTGCGCTTGGCGTCACCATTCCCGCCGGCGCCCGCATCATCCGCAACATCATCGAAGCGGCGCAGTTCCTGCACAGCCACATTCTGTGGTTCTACACGCTTGCAGCTCTCGATTACGTCGACCCCTCGAAGGCGCTTGAGGCCAACATCGCAGACACGTACGCTCTGGCGCAGGCGGCCGGCACCTCCACTGCGAACTTCGCAGCGGTACAGACCAAGCTCAAGACACTCGTCGAGGGCGGCGATCTGTCCATCTTCACCGGCGCGTGGTTCGGTCATCCGGCTTATGCGCAGGACATGCCTGCCGAGCTCCACTTGATCGCGGTCGCCCACTATCTCGAGGCGCTCGAGATTCAGGCTGAGGCCGCACGGGTCATCGCCATCATGGGCGGTAAGTTCCCGCACTTCATGACGTCGATTCCCGGCGGCACCTCCTGGATGCCCACCGAGGAGAAGCTCGATGACGTGCTCTTCCGTCTGCTTCGCGTTCGCGACTGGGTCAAGAACACAATGATTCCGGACACGTTGGCCATAGCGCCGTTCTACGCGTCTGCGTTGGGCTACGGCGGAGGCACGGGCAAGTTCCTGGCCTGGGGTGTCTTCAACGATCCGTCGATGGAGATGACAAAGCGCTACCTGCCCAACGGCTTCGTCGACGCAACCAAGAGTCTGACGGTTACCGACGCTGACCCCGCGAAGATCGCCGAGTACGTCGAGCACTCGTGGCTCAGTGAAGGCACGAGCGGTCTGCACCCCGCCGAGGGCGTCACGGTTCCGCCTGCCGGCGCCTTCCCCGGCTACGACACTGCCGACAAGTACACCTGGGCCAAGGCACCGCGCTACGAAGGCAATTCGACCGAGGTAGGTCCGCTCGCCCGAATGATCGTCGGCTATCTGCGCGGAGTCGCGCCAGTCAAGTCGATCATCGACTTCACGCTCGACAAGCTCGGTGCCGCTGGCAAGCCTGAAGTGCTTGTCTCGCTGCTCGGGCGTGTCGCTGCTCGCAACCTCGAAACCGCAGTGGTCGCGGACTTCGTGATCGACTGGGTTCTCGAACTCGTCGCAGCGGTCAAGGAAGGTGGCGTGGAGTTCTTCAAACCGCTTGAGAAGGACACCGGTAAAGGCGCCGGCATGTGGGAGGCTCCGCGTGGCGCGCTCGGCCACTGGATGAACGTCGATGGTGGTCTCATCGCGAACTACCAGGTAGTCACTCCGTCAACGTGGGACATCAGCCCCCGTGACAAGGACGGCGTTCGCGGTCCGATGGAAGAGGCGCTTGTCGGCACTCCCATCTTGGATGTCACCCGACCGCTGGAGGCGGGGCGTATCGCCCGCAGCTTCGATCCTTGAATCGGTTGCGGCGTTCAC
Organism: Coriobacteriia bacterium; assembly: GCA_038202795.1. Taxonomy (GTDB): domain Bacteria; phylum Actinomycetota; class Coriobacteriia; order Anaerosomatales; family PHET01; genus PHET01. The sequence continues at coordinate 12,108 of JBBREQ010000061.1, forward strand.
GTGATTGAACGCAAAACTGGTAAAAAGGGCACCGTATACACGCGCAAGTGGGGGGTGAAGTAGATGTCACACGCCTACACGCGGGAGATGCACCCGATAGCGTTCGTCGTCACGCACTGGACGAACCTGCTGGCAATACTCTTCCTTACCCTGTCTGGCTTCTACATCCACTTCCCGCTCTTCCCGGGCTTCATGGGTGTGGCGCGCGGCACTCACAACTTCTGGATGTTCGTGCTGCTCATTAACTTCGTGGTACGCATCGTGATGCTGTTCGCGGGCAAGACCGCGAACGTGCCGGGCGGACGCACCAAGGAGATGGATATCAAGAACTTCGTTCCGCAGAGGGAGAATCGCTACCAGCTGTGGCCGACGATCAAGTACTACCTGTTCATGAAGAAGGAGCACCCGCTCGGCGGAAAATACAACTCACTTCAGAAGTTCGCATACTTCCTCACAGCTCCCCTGATCCTGCTAGCCGCCTACACCGGCTTTGCGCTTTGGGGACCCACGAGCGACTGGCCGTTCTTCCTGGCCGGTACGTCGATGGTGGCTGACTGGTTCAACGGCGGTGTGGGTGGAGCTGCACTCATGCCCATGCGCATCGTGCACTACTGGACGATGTGGGCGATCCTGTCGTTCACTTTCATCCATGTGTACCTCGCGAACATCTACGGCTTCGACGCCGACAGGATCATGTTCGCCTGGAAGGAGACCGGCACCGATCGCGCCTAGGCGCGATGCCAAACCTCACGCGATGATGCAGAGGGCTCCGGGCGACCGGAGCCCTCTCGCGTCACAACCGGACCGCAACGCATCATTGTGTAGACTTGCCCAGTGATAGTCCCCGACGCTACGAAGGAGACCGATGAACGACCCGCAACGCATCTTGGTGATGGGCGTCGGCAATCCGATGATGCGTGACGAGGGCGCCGGACCACGCACGGTGGAGATCATCATGCGATCGTTCGAGTTCCCGGCCCATGTCGAGGTCGTCGACTGCGGAACCATGGGCTACATGATCCTCGACGTCCTTCGCGATGTGGACCACCTGATCGTTGTTGATGCACTCCGGGATCCTGACCTGGAGCCGGGTACGGTCGTCCGCCTCACGCCTGAGGACTTCGCCCCCCACCAGGTGCTCCACTCACTTCACGACATTCGGCTTCCTGAAGTGCTTCAAGCCGCCGCGCTCATCGGCAGATCTCCTCAGACTGTCGCTATCGCGATTCAGATCGAGTCCATCGAGGAATGGGTGCTCGAACTCTCCGCTCCCGTGGAGGCAGCACTGCCCGTCGCCGTTGCGGCCGTTCTCGAGGAACTGGGCGCGCTAGGCGTTGAAGCGACCGCCCGGACCGACGCCGAAGTCGACTCGCAGATCATCCAAGCGGTTCGCAGCTACGCCCCCATGCCCGACGCGGCGCTCAGGCCGCATCCGCACAACGAGAGCTGACGTCGCTCCCCCGCCACCACCCCAGGGAGGTTAGCTGTGCACACCGCACTCGAAATTGCACGCCGATCAGCGAGCGCCGGCGGTGCCGTCTTGCTCTCTATGCGCGAGAACATGGGCGCGGTGCGTTCCAAGAGCAGCCCCACGGACTTCGTGACCGAAGCTGATATCGCCTCAGGCGTCGCCGTCGTCCAGGAGATACTGCGGCTGGACCCAACCGCCCGCGTGCTCGTCGAAGAGCCGGAGGTCTGTGAGCAGTTGGGCATAGAATCCGGATCGCTCGAGGATTCTGAGGTTTGGGTCGTTGACCCCCTTGATGGCACGACCTCGTTTCTGCATGGATTTCCCTGCTACTCGGTCTCGGTCGGGCTCGTCCGAGACGGTCGGGCTGTTGCAGGTGCGGTGCACAACGTGGCGCTCGATGAGCTTTTCTCGGCAGCCGAGGGTCTGGGCGCGCACAGAGATGGCACCGCTATCCGTTGCAGCACTGCGCGATCAGTGAGCGATGCGCTCGTGGTGACGGGCTTTCCCTACGACCGGGGCGCTCCGCTCGACCGGCAGCTTGCTGTGCTTGCCGCGTTCTTGCGCGCACCGGTACACGGAATCCGTCGCGATGGGTCGGCCGCGAACGACTGTTGCCACGTGGCCGTTGGGCGCGCCGACGGCTTCTGGGAGTACACGCTCAAGCCGTGGGACATGGCGGCAGGCGCGATCATCTGTGCGGAGGCGGGTGCTCGAGTCACCGACATCGACGGCGAGCCCTGGACATCCATGAGCGCCAGCATCTGCGTCGCGAATCCGGTGCTACACGCCCAGATGCTCGCGATCATCCGAGAAGCGCGCTAGTACGCCCGCTTCTCCTCGGCCTGGTCCTCGGCCAGCTCGATCCCC
>JBBREQ010000062.1:0-14308 GCA_038202795.1 Coriobacteriia bacterium
TCCGCGGGTGCGGGTGCGGGTGCGGGTGCGGGTGCGGGTGCGGGTGCGGGTGCGGGTGCGGGTGCGGGTGCGGGTGCGGGTGCGGGTGCGGGTGCGGGTGCGGGTGCGGGTGCCTCCGTCTGTGTGCCGTCTGGCTCCGCCTCAGGCAACGGTGGGGGCATCAACGCAGCGATCTCCGCGTCCAACTCGGCATCCCCTGTGACAGGCGGGCTTTCGCCTTCCGAGGAGTTCGATACCAACACACCCTCCTGCGCGCCCTGCGCGACCTGCCACGGCGCATACTGCTCGACCGAGAACGGCGGGTCCTTGACATCCGGCGCGGGCTCGAACTCAGCGATTCGACCGTCCAGCGATGCCGCGGCAAGGCCCTCAAGGGGCGCAGGCTCAGCCGGTGGCTGCCATTCACCCGTTCGCAGTGGAGTCAGCAGTGACGCGCTGGGCGCATCTTGAGCGACCTTGACCTCGAGCCCTTCCAGGTTCGCGTCGATCGGCGCACTGTTGGACCCGACTGCCTCCCGGGTGGGGTATGCACCGTCCCAGTTGCGTCTACGCGACGAGCGTGACGACTTGACGAGCACGACGACAAACACGATGAGCGCTACGGCAAACAGCAGGGCCGTCCCGACCACTATGAGAAGCGGGGCGTTCATCCGGCCCTAGCTCATGCTCTCAAGAATCTCGTAGAGCAAACCCAGGAGCACTGCCTTGACCGAATCCTTGTCACGCGCGTTGACCGGGAGCAACGGAACACTGTCGGCCAGACCCAAGTCGGTTCTGACCTGCCTGATCGCCTCGGTGTCATCGGGCGTCACCTTATTGGCGGCGACCACGAACGGCACGTCTGACATCTCGCCGAAGAACCCGATCATCTCCTTGGCATCAGCCAGCGTCTGCGGTTCTGTCGCATCGACCAGGAGCACGAATCCCAGCATCCCCTCGGAGAGCGTTTCCCACATGAACGAGAAGCGCGACTGGCCCGGTGTTCCAAACAGGTACAGCACCACATCATCCGACACGGTAATCCGCCCGAAGTCCATGGCGACGGTGGTCTCCCCGCGGCCTTCACCGGACGTGTCGCTGATCTGGCGCTCGGTGGAAAGCACGGTGATCTCGCTCACGGACTTGATGAACGTGGTCTTGCCTGCGTTGAACGGTCCGGTGACAACGACCTTGACTGACTGCATGCCGACTACGTCTCCCTACAGCTTCTTGATGCCGTCGATGATCTTCATCAGTGTGTCCTTGTCCACTCGGGCGTCTCGGTGCAATAAGCCAGCGCCCTGATCGGGGATCGAGTTCACACTCGCCTGAGGGCGCGCGGTCTGACGCCGTTGCGCTCCCGTAAGCGCGGAGAGCTCGTCGTTGAGGCCGCCCGAGAAGCCAAGCTCCTCGATACCGATGTCCTCGAGAAAAGCATCAGTGGAGATGACGCCGCCCGCCAGTGATGCAGCCTCGTCACGCAACAGTTCGGCATCGAAACCAGCAGCTGACGCAGCCAATGAACCAGCCTCGTCGGCATCGACGTCGAGAGACTCGATCAGCGCCGAGAAGTCCATCGGGTCGTCGCTGATGTTGATCACCGGGGACTCGTCTTCGACGTCGTCTGGATCGAAGTCACCCGCCCCTGGGATAATCTCCAAGTCGCCAAAGGATGGTTCGGAACCATCAGCGGTCTCGTCAACCCAGGAGGGCAGTTCGGTCATAGGCAGAGACGGCGGCTCGATGTCCTCGTCGTCCTCAAGCGACCGGAAGACCGGCTCCGCATCGAGAGGCACCTCGGGCACGAACACCGACTCGTCTAAGGGCTCGATGAACGCGACGCCTTGCTCGCCATCGTCCGATACGAGGATGCCGTCGACGTCAGCCTGCTCAATCTCACCTGCCGCGGGCTGAACGACCACATCGGGCTGCTTGCCCCTGTCGAGTTCTGAAACGAGGACGTCTGGCTGTTGCCCCATTGGAGTCAAGAGGTCGGAGGGAAGCTCTCCTAGTCCAAGCGCCATGAGGTCGCGCTCGAAGTCAATGTCGATCTCGACGATGTCTTCAACGGGCGTCGACGGATAGTCGGAGTCCGGTGCAGCGATATCGACGGCGAGTTCTCTGTCCTCGCCCGGCTCGACGACCGCCTCGGCTCGAGGCTCGGGCGCTTCGCTCGGTGCAGGCTCGTCGGAGGATTCCGGGAGGGGTGCGAGGCCGAGCAGCTCCTCGACCGATGGCGCATCGAGGACATCCTCGTCGCCCTGCACATCGCCCGAGGCCGAGATGAAGGCGGGTTCTTCTCCAGGGACGTACGGAGCGGCTGGTTCCGCCACCGGCTCATCAAGAGGTGTCGTCGGCGCGACCTCCTCGGGGGCGGACAGCACCGCTCCCATGAACTCATCAAGCGCGGCCTGGTCCTCCACGGTCGGGGCGACCGCCCCGCCGACGAGGAATTCGGGCTCTTCGCCGGGCTCAGTCTCGCTCGTCTCTGCTTGGTCGGAAACGTGAGCCTCAGCGACAGGTCGTGCATCTTCAGATTCCGCGCGGCGCTTGTCCGCCGCGGCGGCCAGGGACGCCTCACGCTCAAGCGCGGCAGCCCGCGACGCCTCCTCGGCGCTCCTGCGCTCCTCCTCGATGACCGCAAGCTTCGCCTCGCGCGCAGCACGTTCGTCCCGATTTCGTTTGATCTCGGCGTCGGTTGCGAACTCAAGAAGCCCTGCGCTGAACAGACCGTAGATGATGCGAGCGACCTCGAAGTCCGTGCGTGCGGTCTCGACGGCAAGATCAGCGACGCTGCGAGTCCCATCGATCAGCAGCAGTAGCTGCCATTCAATCGGCTTCAGTGAGATCTCAAACGTTCCCTCGCCAGGCGCGGTGGCCATCTTGAACACCACGTCTGTTGACGGAATCTTCTTCTTTATCCGGCTCCACTCTTCGAGCCGGCGCGAGCCCTCCATGACCACGTTCTCGATAGAGACGGTCAGACCGAGGTCTTCGTCAACGACTTCCGGCATGGCTTCGAAGTCGAAGTCACCGTCATCCCACCGCATCAGATCGAAAATCGTATCCTGAATCTGCTCAGAGACGAACGACTCCAAGACCTTATCGGTGATGTAGCCCTCGTCGACGAGAATCTGCCCCAGTCTACGGCCATCAGCGGGCTCGCCCGCTCTGATCGCCAGTGCCTTCTTGAGCGCCTGCGGCGTGATGCGTTGTGCGTTGACCAGTCTCTGGCCGAGAGGGTCCGCGTGCCAATTCGAGGATGCGAAGAACACTTCGCCCTCTCTGAACCACACGCTTCCGGTTGCTTCGTCCTCGCGGACGATACGCAAGACCCCCGTCTTCCTGCTGAATGTCACCAGCTGAAAGACGTCGGGGAGACTGAAGTCCCTGAGGTTACCGCGCAGCGCCATAGGGCGATCCGAATCCGTTCCTCTTTGTGCGCCGAGTCCGGTGTCAGCCGAGAATCTCGGCGATCTCCTGGGCGGAGATACGCATGTCATAGAGCACTAGACCCAGCTTGGCGTCAGTCTCAGCCAGAGCAGTGAGCACTGCGCGGTCACCCGCCGCGATCAGCATCACATAGCCCCCGTCACCCTCGATGAACACCTGCGAGAGTTGACCGCGCCCCAGTTCGGCAGCGGCGCGCTCCCCCAGACCCAGAATCGCCGCAGACATCGCACCCACACGATCCTCCTGCATGCCGTCCGGCAGTGCAGAGGCCATCGTGAACCCGTCAAGCGAAACGAGGGCAGCAGCGGAGACTTCTTGACTCTCGTCCATCAGGCGGTTGAGTGCGTCAGCGAGACGTTCTTCGCGGGTTGCCTGTCGGGGCGCAGCAGCCGGACGCCGGATCGGCTCAGCGGCAGCAGCAGCCGGGGCGGGCGCGGGGGCCGTCGCCGGTGTCAGAGCCACCTCAGACGCCAAGGGAGCGGGCTGAACCGCCGGCGCTACCACCACCGGTGGCGCTATCAGTTCGTCGTCGTCTTCGAGCAGCTCATCGTCAACGTCGCTCAGGAAGAAATCGCCGAATGCGTTGTCCGCCATGCCGAGCCCACCTCCCACGGGACCGTGAACGCACATCCTCCGAGCGCGGGCGCACCACAAGAACGCCGCCTGTCAGACGTGCAACTCCAATACTCGCAGAAAGCCTCCAACGAGACAACCGACCTGCGGTGATGCGGACTGAACGCCGCCGAATCGCCACTGCGCGATGTCACACGACGACGCGGAGTATCTCCTCGATCGATGTCTGGCCCAGCAGCACCTTTGCAAACCCATCGTCTCGCAGCGTGAGCATGCCCTGCGCGATGGCCATACGTGTGATCTCGTCAGACGATGCGCTCTCGACGGTGAGGCGCTCGAGTGCCTCGGACATAGCCATGACCTCGTGGATCCCCATGCGGCCCTTGTAACCGATTCCGTTGCATTTCTTGCATCCGCGCGCTCGGTACAACTTGGGAAGCTTCCCCGGCTCAAAGGGGAACTCGATACGCTCCAACGCGACCTGTTCGGGCGTGTATTGCTCCTTGCACTCGGTGCAGAGTCGGCGCGCGAGCCTCTGTGCCACGACTAGTGTGACGGCCGATGCCGTCAGGAACGGCTCGATGCCCATCTCGGTAAGACGCGTCAGGGCACTAGGTGCGTCGTTGGTGTGAAGGGTCGAGAGTACGAGGTGCCCGGTCAACGCCGCCTCGATGGCGATCGTGCCGGTCTCCTTGTCCCGGATCTCACCGATCATCACCTTGTCGGGATCCTGACGCAGAATCGATCGGAGAGCCGCTGCGAAGGTCAAACCGGCCTTCTCATTCACGTGCACCTGCGAGAGCCCGGGCAGCCGGTACTCGACAGGGTCCTCGACGGTGATGAGATTGGACTTGGGATCGTTGGTCTCATTGATGGCCGCGTAGAGTGTCGTCGACTTACCTGACCCCGTGGGACCAGTGACAAGAATTGCGCCGTAGGGCAGACGAAGCGCATCCAGCAGTAGTTGCATGTTCCGCTCGAGGAATCCCAGATCCTTGAGCGACATCATGATGGAGTCCTTGCGCAGAAGCCGCATGACCGCAAGCTCACCGTGCACAAGCGGGAGCGTGGCAACACGGAAGTCGACCGATTTACCGTCAAGAACGACTCCGAAGCGTCCATCGAGCGGAATCCTGCGTTCGGAGATGTCCATGTTGGAGGTGATCTTGAGGCGGCTGATCAACTGCCTTTGCATTCTCTTGGGGGCCGTGAACATCTCCTGACACACACCGTCGATACGAAATCGAATCCGCATCTCATGCTCGCCGGGTTCGATGTAGATGTCGCCGGCACCCTGGCGAATCGCTTCGGTGACGATCTGGTTCATCAGTTTGGCCACCGCCGAACTGGCACCGGCCTCTTCATCGTCCTCGGAGTCCTTGGTTCGGATAGAGTCCTCAAGGTCACCGAGCATGTCATCAACGTTGGTCTGGCTGGTGGTGAATCGCTCGATCGCGACCGCGAGTTCACTCTCCACCGCAACGACTGCGCGGATCTCCTTGCGAGTCACGATGCGCATGTCGTCGATCGCGAATATGTTGGCCGGATCGGCCATGGCGACGATCAGTTCGCCGTTCTCCTCACGGATTGGCATAACGAGATGCTTGCGCATGAGGTCCTGAGGCACGAGAACAGCGACATTGGGGTCGACGTCGTAGGAAGCGACATCGATGAACGCCAGCCCCATCTGCTCCGCTAGCGCCTGAGCAACACGAGTCTCAGTGGCATAGCCGAGTTCGTCGAGAACCAAGGGCAGGGATCGACCTGCGGCGGCCTCCATCGCCTCGGCGAGCTGGTGATCGTCGATCACTCCAGCCCGCACAAGCATGCGTCCGAGCCTCTGCTGCGTCGCGACGGTCATCTTCTATACCTCACTTGGCGGTCCTTTTCGAAACAAGTTGCGCCTCTGCGGCCGCGCGCATCACCTCTCGGGGAGCACGCACCCCACCTTCGTCGCGCCACATGTCGATTGCCGTCGCTCCTTGGGCCACAAGCATCCCCAGCCCGTCGTATCCGAGCGCGCCGGCTGCCCGAGCATCTGAGATCAGCGCTGTTGGCTCAGGGGTCCCGTACACCATGTCATACACGACCTGACCGCTGTGCATCCAGTGGCCCAGGACCGGGCTAGGATCACCGGGCCGCATGCCCAGTGCCGTTGCATTCACGATGAGCTCAGCATTGCCCACGTGTTCCTCGGCGTCGGCCAGCGTGGACGCCTCGGCGGTCGTGCCACCGAGGTGGGGCCTCACTCTATCGACCAGTTCACCGGCGGCGTCCGGGTCACGACTCAAGACGGTGACATTGGCAGCACGCGAAAGTACGAAGGAGACGAGCGCCGAGCCTGCGGCCCCTCCCGCGCCCAGGATTACAACGCGCTTGCCCGCAACGTCGAACTGAGCCTCACTGGACAAGGCCTCGATCAGGCCGCGACCGTCCGTGTTGTAGCCCAGCAACCGACCATCCACACAGTGAACGGTGTTGACAGCACCCGCCATCGTCGCCGCCATCGCGACTTCATCACACAGCTCCAAAACGCATTGCTTGAACGGCATCGTGACGTTGAAACCCACGAACGGCATTCCGGCTGCGGCGGCGGTGAATCGGCGCAACCCTATCTCATCTTGGACCAGCAGCGGCACGTACACCCAGTTCAGACCGAGCGCTTCGTAGACGGCGTTGTGCATCACAGGCGAGAGCGAGTGGGCAATCGGATTGCCGATGACCCCCGCTAGCTTGGTTGCTCCGTCAATCGTGATCATCGCGCGGTTCTCCCTTGGTGGGCGCACAGCACCCGCGTGTCGAGTCTAGGGCAGGGGCTGTCTTCCCGCCAATACCATCCGCTCCAACCGGCGCAGCACTAGCGTGTGCGGCAAATCCGAAGAAGACAGAGGCGCCACGAGCACCGTGCGCATCCCCAGCAGTTTGCCGCCCAGAACATCGGTGAACAACTGATCACCCACGACCGCCGCGGTCTTGGTGGTGGAGCCGACCTGTTTCAGCGCGCGAAGAAATGCGAAGGGAAGCGGCTTGACGGCCTTCGCAACCAGAGCAAACCCGAGTTCGGCAGCAACGCTTTGAACTCGCTCGTGCCAGTTGTTGGATACCAGACAGATCTTCAGACCATCCGCCTCGAGTTTCGCCGCCCACGCTCGCAGGTCGTCGGGAATGATGTTGGTGTCTCGCGGAAGAAGAGTGTTGTCGAGATCGACGAGGAGTGTGTCGACACCTTGAGACCGGAGATCTTCGAGATCGATCGCATGAACTGACGTGAGGTAGTAGTCAGGCGAGAGCATGCCTAGTGGTCCTGCTTTCCGTCTCCGTCATGATCGTGGTCGACGGCACCGACACCTTCGCCGCGCCACACTTCAAGTTGCTTCTTGATCCTTGCCGCAGCTTCATCTTCCCCCAGAATGTCGAGCGCCGACGCGGTGATCCCGTAGCCCTCGTAGTTCTCGTTTCCATCGAGCCACGTTGCGTCAGGAGCGAGCGTCGCCTTGGCGTACTGCAGAATCTCGGCGCGATTAGCGACCTTGTCCTGAAGCAGCAACAGCTGCAACAGATTCGCCCGCAGTATGCCCGAGTTCGGGTTGTTCGCCAGCCCCTCTCGTGCCACCGCTATCCCCTCGTCATGACCGACCTTGTCGAAGACGATGAGCGACAGCACATTGTAGGCATCGATGAAGCTGGGATCGAGTATCGTGACGAGTCGCATCTTGGGAACGACGAACGTCTGCTCGGTCAGAGTCACTTCCTCGAAGTACTGGTGGTACTGCGGTTCGATTCGATTCCAGATCACCGCCGCAGCAAATGTCCTCAGACCACCCAGATAGGCAAAGCCGGCCTTGCCCATGCTTCGGGCAGTCGAGATGCCGGGGCTCGGTTGCGAAGAGTACGCCACAGCCTGCGCGGCGAGAACGACTGCGAGCAGCGCGACGCACGCCATAACAACGCGCAAACGGCTTGTCGATGCCGGGTTCACAGATCCCGCCCCTTGAACAGGGCCGCGGCTGCCAGCAACAACAACGCGGACCACGCAGCGAAGACCGCGACCATCGAAAGCGCCCAGGTGAGTCCGAAGCCCTGGCCATATGCGACAGGCTCGATCACGTTGAACACGTTGAGCGACGGCACATACCAAGGCGGAGTGCCGCCCCCGACAAGCGTACCTGTCGAGTGCCCTATGAACGTGAAGGTGATCGCTGCGACCATCGAGGTGACGGCTCCGTAGCGTGTGGACACAGCCAACGCGACTGCTGCGACAACGCCCATCTCGAACCATAGTGCGAGAGCCGCGGCGAACATCTCGAAGAGCACCACCTTGTACACCACAGCACCCGCCAAGACGGCGACAACGGTAAGCGCACCCAAAGCGACACCGGTCACCGCAGCAATTCCCGCCCAAGTGCCGACAAGGTACTGCCAGCGAGTCACATCTCGGGACAGCACGTTGAATATGGTCCTGCGTTCAACCTCGGCAGGCACCCTAGTGGATGCGAGTGCCAGAGTGACCACGAACATGGCCGCGAACATGAGCGACAAAGCGACCTCTTTGTAGACCCCAACGACCACGCCTATACCATAACTGGGCAGCGCGGGTATCGCGAACGCGAGCAAGGCGGCGAACACGACGACGACCCACACGACCTTGCGCCTGATGGCGTCGGCAACAACCGCCGAACTAATGGCGAGGATCTTCTTCACTACACCTCACCCCCCGGCGCGGAGGTCTCGAGCAGGCGCGAGAAGTAATCTTCCAAGCTGTCTCGTTTGGGCGACACCGAGTCGAGACTCCACCCGGCATCGTCAAAGGCATCGACGAGGGACCGGACATCGGTCTGCGCGACCGACAGGATCCACACGCCGCCGCTGACCGCAGTCTCGGTGACATAGTGCTCGACGGTTGCCGGAAGTCGGTCCCCTCCACGCGCGCGCACGGAGACCTGACCTTCAACGTTGAGCAGCGCATCGATATGACCGACCGCCGCAACCCGGCCGCGATTCAGAATCGTCACCTCATCACACACCGCCTCGACCTCCGAGAGCTGGTGCGACGACAGAAGGATGCTCGTGCCCTCGGTCTTGAGAGCGAGCATCAGGTTGCGCACGTCCCGTTGACCCACTGGATCAAGACCCGAAGCCGGCTCGTCCAAGACCAGGACTTCGGGATCTCCGAGTAGGGCCTGAGCGAGGCCCAATCGCTGCAACATGCCGCGCGAGAACCGGGAGATCGACTGCTGCCCCCGCCCCTCGAGACCGACCTTCTCGAGCAGGACCGGTATCTGCGCTGCGCTCTGCTCTTTAGGTAACCCGGCGAGCCGTGCGTACAGACGCATAGCCTCGACGGCCTTGAGTTGCGGCGGAAAGTACGGTTGTTCAGGCAGGAAGCCCAGCCTTGATCTAGCACCCGAGGCGAACGCGGAGACGCCCAGGATCTCGAACCGACCATCCGACGGCCTGACCAAGCCCAGGAGCATCTTCAGCGTCGTGGTCTTTCCCGCACCATTGGGTCCGAGGAGTCCATGAATCGCACCACGGGTGACCGAGACAGACACGTCCGACACCGCTTCTTTACGGCCCAAGGCCGCGACACCGTAGTCCTTGCGCGCGTGCTCGATCAGCAGCGCAGGGGACGTGACTGAAGGGTCGTTGGTCTCAGATACCATCACGTCTCGAGTACCTCCCTGACTCCCGGTCGATGCCGGGCGAATCCTGCCGCTTCTGTCGAAGGCATCGTGCCTCCCAAACGGACTCCCTTGCTCATCGGTCTGTTCAGACCCCGTCTTGACTCATCTGCTCGTCCAAGTAGTCCTGCAGGAACACCGCTGCGGCAACGCTGTCGACCGCTCCACGCTGCTGGCGAGATGAAATGCCGTCTCGCGCAAGGGTCTGCTTAGCCTCAACCGAGGAATAGCGTTCATCGTAGTAGACCAGGGGCACCGGAATGACCATCGCCAAGCGATGTGCGGCGGTTCGCACATGTCGCGCCTGCGGGCCCTCCGTTCCGTCCAGTGACAGGGGGAGACCCACGACCACCGTTTCGACCTCGTAGTCATCAATGAGTCTCAGAAGCTCCTTGGAGTCCCCGCGTACACGCGCCGCGTCGAGTATCGCCAAGGGGGAGGCGACTTTTCCTGTGACGTCCGAGAGCGCCACCCCGATTCTCTTCTCCCCGATGTCGAGCCCCATAAGGCGCACGAACGTCTAGCCAACGGCCAAGACGGTGCGGGCGGCCTTCAAAGCGTCGTCGATTCGAGCGGCATCCTCGCCGCCCCCTTGGGCCATCGCCGGCTTGCCTCCGCCGCGACCGCCCACCGCTGTAGCCATTGAGCGGACGACAGCACCGGCATCGAAGCCCGCACCGACCGCGCGCTCCGAACCGGCTGCGAGGAAGATAGGTTTGCCCGTGTCCGCGTCCGCGGCAATCAGGACAACTGCGTCGGCGCCGCGCGAGCGTAGTATGTCCCACACGCCACGCATTCCCGCCGTGCGCACCTCGTCGAGCTGCGCAACCGCAAGCCGATACCCGCCTCCATCGACCAACTGGTCCAGAATCGTGCCGATCAGACCCTCAGACACGTCATCTTTGAGTCGCGCGCCGCCCTGTTCGATCTCCTTGATCCGCTTCATCATCGACGCGGCCTTCTCGGCGACGTCACGGGTAGGCACGCGCATCGCTTCGGCAGCCTCGGTGAGTTCTGACTCCTCGGTGCGTATGAGTTCGTATGCATCGATGCTGGTGACCGCCTCGATACGTCTGAGGTTGGCACCCACCGAGCTCTCGGAGACGATCTTGAGGAAGCCTATCTCCGTCGTTGCAGAGATATGAGTACCTCCGCAGAGTTCCTTACTGAAGTTGCCCACTTCGAGGACGCGCACGAACCCGCGGTACTTCTCGCCGAACAGTGCGGTGACCCCGGCCTCACGTGCCGACTCGAGTGAGGTCTCATACGCACGAACCGGGTGGTTCTCAAAGACCTTGGCGTTCACGAGCCGTTCAACCTTGTCGATCTGGACGTTCGTCATGCCCTCGAAGTTGGTGAAGTCGAAGCGAAGGCGATCAGGCGAGACCATCGAGCCGGCCTGGGTTGCATGCTCTCCGAGCACGAGTCGCAGCGCCCAGTGCAGCAGGTGCGTCGCGGTATGGTTGCGACGGATTCGCTCACGTCTCATCACGTCTATGGCGGCGTGGACGTCATCCCCGACGCTCACCGTACCCTCTTCGACAACGCCCACATGAACGTACAGGCCCGCCTCGGGAATCCGCGTGTCGTCGACTCGGATGCGTGCACCTGAGTCGGCGAGAATCTGGCCGGTGTCACCGACCTGCCCGCCCTGCTCTCCATAGAAAGGTGTCTTGTCCAAGATGATCTCGACCGTCGTTCCAGCAGCTGCGGACTCAACTCGCTGGCCGTCTGCAACGAGTCCGAGCACGACCGCATCGGCCTCATCGAATTCGTAGCCCACGAACTCGGTGCTCTCCACACTGCCCGCCAGCTCCGAGTAGGCGCCGCCATATGCCTTCCACGAGTCATCCTTGACGTGCGAACGCGCGCGCGTTCGTTGCAGTTCCATCTCGGCCTTGAACGCCTCTTCGTCGACGCTCAGGCCCTTCTCGGCAGCAATCTCGGCTGTGAGCTCAAAGGGGAAACCGTACGTGTCGTGCAGCGCGAATGCGACGCTACCATCGAGAATCGACTGCCCCGCGTGGGTGAGCGCTGCGAGTTCCGTCTCGAGGAAGCTCACTCCCGTCTTGAGTGTCGTGCTGAACCGCTCTTCCTCACTGCGGACGATGCGGTTGATCAAGTCCTGGTGGCTCACGATTTCGGGGTAGGCCTCGCCCATGCGTTCGATTACCTCTGCCACGAGTCTGATGAGGAACACATCCTCGACACCCATGAGCCGCCCGTGTCGAACCGCGCGGCGCAGCAGGCGCCGCAGCACGTATCCGCGGCCCTCATTGGAGGGCAGGATGCCATCGGCGATCATGAAGGTCACCGCGCGGGCGTGATCAGCGATGATGCGCAGGGACGTGTCGTTTCTGCCGCCGTGACCGTACTCGACACCGGTGATCTGCTCGGCGAGTGCCATCAGTCCGCGCAAGACATCGGTCTCGAAGTTGGAGTGGACGCCTTGCAGAATCGCGGCGATCCTCTCGAGGCCCATACCCGTGTCGATGTTTTGCTTGGGAAGCGGGAGTAGCGCGCCATCTTCCTGGCGGTCGTACTGCATGAACACGAGATTCCAGTACTCCAGGTACCGGTCGCAGTCGCAGCCAGGGGCACACTCAGACGATCCGCATCCGACCTCAGGTCCCTGGTCGTAATAGAGCTCCGAGCACGGGCCGCAGGGCCCGGTAGGTCCAGCCGACCAGAAGTTGTCCTTCGCACCCATGCGCACGATGCGCTCGGCCGGGACCGCGGACTCCTCGAGCCAGAGTGTCTCGGACTCGTCATCGTCCTCGTAAATGGACGCCCATATGCGCTCCGCGTCCAAGCCGAGCACGTCCACCGAGTACTCCCACGACCACCGGATGGCTTCACGTTTGAAGTAGTCACCGAAGCTGAAGTTGCCCAGCATCTCAAAGAAGCTGTGGTGCCGACCGGTCGTGCCGATTATGTCGATGTCGGTGGTGCGAACGCACTTCTGGACCGTCGTCGCTCGCGTGAAACCCAGGTCTTGGAAGCCAAGGAACACCGGCTTGAACTGAACCATCCCCGCAGTGGTCAGAAGCAGCGAGGGATCATCGGGGATGAGCGAAGAGCTCGGCCAACGCCGACAGCCCTTGCTCTCGAAGAAGGACAAGAAGCTTTCGCGGATCTCAGCGGAGTTCACTTACTCGCTCCCCTTCTCAGCTCGCTCGTCTGCGTCGGTGCTGACGTGGACGGAATCGGCGGATGGCTCAGACGGCTCGCACGCGCCTTCTTCTCCGGAGCTCGCGCGGAACAGCGCCCCGTCTTCTGAGGTGAGCGTGCGCTGCGTGCGTCGCTCCCAGTAGTAGACGAACAGGCCTTTGCCGGTCGCTGCCACGGGAATCGCGAAGATCATGCCCCAGAACCCGAACAGCGCCCCGCCTACAAGCAGCGAGAATATCACGAGGGTCGGATGCAGGTCGACTTGGTCCGACATCACCCGCGGGGTGACGAAGAGGTCGGTGATCTGTTGCGCTGCAATCACCATCGCGACGGCAAGAACGCCAATGAGCGGGCTGACCATGAGTGCCGCAACGACACCCGCGATAAGTCCGGAGATGAGGGGGCCGATGTAGGGAACATAGTTGAGCACCAGGGTGATGATGCCGAGCACGAGCGCGAACGGAACGCCCAAGATGGCCAGTCCCACCCCTGCCACTGTACCGGTCACCACAGAGGCGATCGTCTGCCCCCTGAGGTAGCCGCCCACAACACGGACGACCGTGAAGACGAGGTTCTCGACATCCGCCTCGTATTTCTCACCCGCCAGAATCACGAGCTCATCACGTATCTTGGGCAGGTCCTTGAGGACCCAGAAGGCGATCACGGCGCCGAGAAACAGATCGAAGATGACCGTCGCGACTCCAGAGCCTGCGCCCACGATACCTTGGGCTATTCCATTCCCCAGCCGAACAACGACCTGTGAGAACGACTGAGCAACCGACGCTGAGACACTACGGACCCACTCGGGTATCACGACTTGGTTGTACTCCGCCTGCATTCGCCTCAAGAATCCCTCGCCGTCGGCAAGATAGCCGGGAACGGCTGTGGCGAATTCGACGAGCTGACGACCCACCACGGGAACCAGGACGGTGATGGTGATTGCCAGAAGGGCGAATCCGCCAGCGAAACACGCGAGCACGGCGTGGTTCCGCGACAGCCCGCGCCGCTCGAGCCACGTCACCACGCCCTGGAGCAGGAACACGACGATGAACGCGAGGACGAACGGAGCCAACGCGCTAGAGATCCGCCCGATCACATAGCCGCTGACAGCGATCAGCAGGAGTGTGCCGATCACCGCCCACACGATGTGTGCCGTCGTACTCCAACGAAGGTGACGAGACTCGGGCGTGCTCATGCTCTAGTCCCTCACGATGTTCTCACGAAGTATCCTGAGCGTCCTGCGCAGCAGTCGGGACACCTGCATCTGCGAAATGTCGAGCTGCCGAGCGATCTCGGTCTGCGTGAGACCCCGGAAGAAACGCAGATACATCACGCGCTGCTCCTGCGGTCCCAACTCCTTGATTGCCGCCTGCAGCGTTGTGCGGTCGTCAACTGCAAACATGAGCGCGTCGTCCTTTCCCACGTACTCGAGGTTGCTGAACGACTCGGTG
>JBBREQ010000063.1:0-13956 GCA_038202795.1 Coriobacteriia bacterium
TGTACCACGACACGGATTCGGTCATAGTCCACGCCGAACAGGTGGTGCGCCTCGATGACCTCAAGCCCCTTGTTCATGAGTGTGGCCGAGTCGATGGTGATCTTGGGTCCCATCGTCCACGTTGGGTGCGCGAGCGCCTGATCGGCCGTGATCGCTGCGAGATCCGCGCGCGTGCGCCCCCGAAACGGCCCACCACTTGCGGTGAGCCACAGCGCCGAAACATCGCGAGGGTCCTCGCCAACGAGACACTGGAAGATGGCCGAGTGCTCGGAATCCACAGGGATCATGCGGCCATTTGTCGCCAGCGGCATGATCAGATCGCCGCCCACCACGAGTGATTCCTTGTTGGCGAGCGCAAGCGTCAGTCCCGCCTGAAGCGTCTGCCACGTGACACGCAGACCTGCAGCGCCGACAAGCGCGTTGAGTACGATATCGGCCCCGGTCTCAGTGGCTAGGCGCACAACTTCCCCGGGCCCGCCCAGAACCATCTGGAACGGATCACTCGGGGTGATCAGGGTCTCTGAGGCGCGCGCAGCCTGTTGGGCGTCACCGAGTGCGATGTCGCGGACCCCGAAGGCACGCGCCTGCTCAAGGAGCAGATCGGTATTCCTGTGCGCGGACAGCGCAACTAGTTCGATACGATCAGGGTGTGCTGCGACAACCTGTAGGGCCTGCGTGCCGATCGATCCCGTGGAACCGAGAATCGCAACCCGTATCCGGTCGCTCACTGCACGCCACCCCAGCTGAGCACCCAGAACGCAACCAGGCAGACAAGGATCAGCGAATCCAAGCGGTCAAGAAACCCTCCATGCCCCGGCAGCGAGTTGCCCGAGTCTTTGACGCCGGCCTCGCGCTTCATGCGTGACTCCGCCAGGTCACCGACTACCGACGAGACCGCTACCGCAACGCCGGTGACCAGCGCAAGCGGCCAGCTGAGCTCGAGCCCGGGAACCAAGGGAGCCAACGCCCAAACGGCTGTACAGGCGACCGCACCGGCAACGAACCCCTCCCACGACTTCTTGGGAGAGATGTGCGGAGCCATCTTGTGACGACCCGTCAGTGATCCAATGAAGTAGGCACCCACGTCGTTGAGCCAGACGCTGAGCACGACGAGGACCGATAACGCGAGTCCGCCCTGATTGAAGTCGCGAATCAGCACGAGGTATGCGAGAAGGAAGCCCGTGTATACCGCCCCGAAAACCGTCTCGGCGGTATCGGCGGTTTGAACGTGGACGAACAGTGTATGCCAGACAAGAGATGCCGCAATCAATGCCGTGACCACACCAAGTAGGCCTGGTAGGCCCCAAAGGGCTGCGGCGACAGGCATCAGTGCGGCTGCGATGACGCCAAACAGTTCGTTGGGCAGCCGCTTCTCCCGACGTTCCATCGCGTAGAACTCGGCGGCGGCGAAGCCGGCCATGACACCGAAGAGGATCCCTGTGGGGAGCACTCCCCACCACAGCGCACCGAGGACCGCCGCACCGTAGACCACCGCAGTGGAAACCCGACGGAGCAGTGACGCCGTCTGTATCCCCGAGGGTTGGTTGGTCTCGTGAAAGTCAGAGGACCCGGTCACCTATCTGCCTCCAAAACGTCTGCCTCGCGACTGGAAATCGATAACCGCGGCGAGCAGATCCTCTCGGCTGAAGTCCGGCCAGAGCGTCTCGGTGACCCAGAACTCGCTGTAGGCGATCTCCCAGAGCAGGAAGTTGCTCACGCGCATCTCCCCGCTCGTTCGAATCAGCAGGTCAGGATCGGGAATCCCGTTGGTCGACAACGCGGATGCGACGGTGTGCTCGTCGATTGCTTCAGGTGACACGTCGCCGGAGGCCGCCGCGCGCGCAATCGTCCGGACCGCCTCGACCAGGTCGACGCGGCCGCCGTAGTTCAGCGCGACCACGAGGGTAAGACCTGTGTTCTGGCGGGTCCGCTCCACACATCGCTCGAATGCCCGGGCTGTTGGCGCGGGAAGACCCTTGAGGCTGCCAATCACGAGGACGCGGACGTGCATCTTCTCGAGATTGGCAAGTTCGCGTTCGAGCACCTCGACAAAGAGCGACATGAGCCCGGAGACCTCATCGCGCGGGCGAGACCAGTTCTCCGAGGAGAACGAATAGATCGTGAGGAACTCGACGCCCAGCTCGATGGAAGCCGCGATAGCCTCGCGCACAGCTTGTGCGCCGGCCTTATGACCTGCGAGACGGGGCAGCCCGCGCTTCTCGGCCCAGCGGCCATTGCCGTCCATGATGATAGCGATGTGTCGCGGGGGGCGAGCAGCATCAAACGCTGCGAGTGCGGCGCTCGCGCCTTTGAAGAACGCCGATCTCGAAGAGGAGTCCGGACTCACGTGCTAGACCTCCATGATTTCGACTTCCTTGCGCTTGAGCGCTTCGTCAATCTCTTTGACGTGCGTATCAGTGAGCTTCTGAACATCGGCCTCGCTGCGCCTGACGTCGTCTTCAGATGCCTCGCCGTCCTTGCCCAGCTTGTCGAGCTTGTGGTTGGCGTCACGGCGGATGTTGCGCACCGCGACACGGGCCTCCTCGGCATAGGTCTTACACAGCTTCACGAGTTCCTTGCGGCGCTCCTCGGTCAGCGGCGGAAACGGAAGACGAATGACCTGGCCGTCATTGCTGGGGTTGAGTCCCAGATCCGAGCTCAGGATGGCCTTTTCGATCGCACCCATGACGGACTTGTCCCACGGCTCGATCAGAATCGACTGAGGTTCGGGGACTTTGATGTTAGCGACCTGATTGAGGGCCATGGAGGACCCGTAAGCGTCCACGTGTATCTTGTCGAGAATCGAGGCGGAGGCGCGCCCGGTACGTACCGTGCCGAACTCATGGAGCAGCGCCTGATGCGTCTTGTCCATGTGAGCGCCTGCTTCTGCGATGATCTGGTTGTTCACCGGTTGTCTCCTCTCACTAAGGTACCGACCGACTCGCCCTTGAGTGCACGATCGATATTCCCCTCTACCTGCATGTTGAAGACGAGGATTGGCAGGCCGTTGTCCATGCACAGCGATATCGCCGTGCTATCCATGACCTGCAGTCCGCGATTGAGTACGTCGATGTAGGTGAGCTCGTCGAACTTGACCGCGTCAGGGTTGGTCTTTGGGTCGGCGTCGTAGACACCGTCGACGCTGGTGGCCTTCATGACACAGTCGGCATCGATCTCAAGTGCTCTGAGTGCTGCAGTGGTGTCAGTGGTGAAGTAAGGGTTGCCGGTTCCCGCGGCGAAGATGACCACGCGCCCCTTTTCCATGTGCCTGATCGCCCGACGCCGAATGTAGGGCTCTGCGACCGCCTGCATCGCGATAGCGCTCATCACCCTCGTGTAGACCCCGTGGCGCTCGAGTGAATCCTGCAGTGCGAGTGCGTTCATGACAGTCCCGAGCATGCCCATGTAGTCAGCTTGAGCTCGGTCCATGCCTGCCGAGGAGGCCTTCAGACCCCGGAAGATATTGCCGCCTCCCACCACGATGGCGATCTCAGTGCCACCTTCGCAGACGTGCCTGATCTGCTCCGCTAGCGACTCGAGCACTACCGGGTCGATACCGAAGCCGGAATCGCCCATCAAGGCTTCTCCGCTCAGCTTCAGCAGAACTCGTTTGAACCGATACTCTCCGGGCACGTGACCGCTCTCCCCTCGCCGTGGAACCTGATCAGCGCACGACGGCGCGTGACTGACAGAATACAGCAGACGAGCCGACACTGTGTCCGTGCCGGCTCGTCGTGAACGTGCGGTTACCCCGCGCTGGTGCGCAGGCTACTGGGCAGCGGACTCACCTAGGTTGAAACGGATGAACCCGACGATCTCGATGCTGTCACCAGTGGCCTTCGAGGTCTCCTTGGTGTACTGATCGACGGTGATGTCCATGTTCTTAACGAACTGCTGCTCCACCAGCACGACCTCCTTGAAGAACTTCTCAAGGCGACCGTGGGCCATCTTCTCCTGTATGGCTTCAGGCTTGCCGGACTCGGCAGCCTGGGCCTTGTAGATCGACAGCTCGTGCTCGAGAACGCTCTGATCAAGGTCCTCTCGGCGGGCGACCAGCGGTGATGCGGCTGCCACCTGCATCGCCACATCCTTGGAGAATGCCGCGAACTCAGGAGCGGACGCCGTCTCGGGCTTGGTGAACGCGTAGGTGACCATGACACCGATCTTGCCTCCCGCATGCACGTAGGTGGCTATCGCGCCGGTCCCGTCGATCGTCTCGCGGACGAAGCGTGCGACGCCCATGTTCTCGCCCAGCTTGCCCACCATCTCACCGAGCACCTGCTCGACCGTGATGTCGCGATCGGCGACCGTCTGCAGCTTGAGCTCGTCGACGTCGCCGGGCGCTTCGGCGGCGATATGCGAAGCAAGCGAACCAACGAAGCCGGCGAAGTCAGCGTTTCGGCCAACGAAGTCGGTTTCGCAGTTGACCTCGACGAGCACTCCCACACGCGAATCATCCGTCACATAGGCAGCAACGGTACCCTCGTTGGTTGCGCGCCCTGACTTCTTGGCAAGAGCCGCAAGGCCGCGGGTGCGCAGGACGTCGACGGCCTTCTCGATGTCGCCATCCGTCTCGGTAAGCGCCTTCTTGCACTCCATCATGCCCGCGCCCGTGCACTCGCGGAGCTCTTTGACCATGCTGGCAGTGATATCAGCCATATCTGAACCTCCGGGGATCGTAGAGGGTGAACTCGTGTCGTTCGATCGGTTGGTGCTACTCGGCGGTCTCGGCCGCAGCCTCGGCTACCTCGGCAATCGCCTCAGCAGGACTCTCGGTCTCCACGCACTCCTCGGCCGCCGGAGCGGCATCCTGCGCAGGAGCCTCAACAGCTGCAGCCGGAGCGGTGTCGACGACAGGGGCGGAAGCCTCAGACGCGAGGACTTCCGGAACCTGCGCTCCGCCGCCGCCGTCGATGATCGCATCGGCGATGACGCGACACATCAGACCCACCGAGCGGATTGCGTCGTCGTTGGCGGGAATCAGGTAGTCGACCTCATCGGGGTCGGCGTTGGTATCAACCAGTCCGATGATCGGGATATGCAGACGGCGAGCTTCCTTGATCGCGATGTCCTCACGCTTGGTGTCGATGACGAACAGCGCCGCGGGAACCTCGCGCATGTCACGGATACCGTTGAGGTTGTTCTGGAGCTTGACCAGCTCCTTGTGAAGAAGGATCTGCTCCTTCTTGGGCAGCGTGGCCATGCGGCCATCGGCGTCCATCGCCTCAAGCTCCTCCATGCGCTGAATACGCGAGCGCATGGTCACAAAGTTGGTGAGCATGCCGCCCAACCAACGATTGGTCACGTACGGCATACCGGCACGCCCAGCCTCGGTGATGATGGGCTCCTGGGCCTGCTTCTTGGTGCCTACGAAGAGGATCTTCTGGCCGCGCTGGCCAATGGTCCGGGCGAACTTGTAGGACTGCTCGAGCTCGCGCAGCGTGCGCTGGAGGTCGAGAATGTAGATGCCGTTACGTTCGGTGAAGATGTACGGCTTCATCTTCGGATTCCAGCGCCTGGTCTGGTGACCGAAGTGGACGCCTGCCTCGAGCAGGCTTTTCATGGTGACGACGGGCATAGCAAGGCCTTCCTTTCGGTTTCTTCCTCCGCGCAGGATCAGCCCTCTGTGTGACCGCGTTTCCGCGGACCTTCACACCGAAGTACTCCACGCGTGTGGGATACGAGCCAAAGGAGTATATCAGACGGTGCGCCCAATACCAGCGCGCGCCAGGGGGATCATGGGCGCGAGAGCGTCAGTACTGTCGGCAGCAGCGAGGACACATGAGGCGGGCGTCGAACCACCCGCTCGCGTCGTCTTTGGGCACCAGCTCGAGAACCAGCTCGACCTCACACGCGGGACACCAGAAGCGTCTGGCGAGGCTGGAGTCACTCACGAGTTGGTCGGCGTCGCCCTGGTGGTCGCGAACAGACAGCTGATACGTGCTGCGACCGTAGGAGGAGTCCGGCGCGTGGAGTTCTGGCGATTGATCAGACGCTACCGGCTCCCTGAGAGCCTCGGCGATGCGCGCAGTCACGTCCAGGGGCCTCACATCGTTCTTGATCAGATAGTCGATGGCCCCCATCTCGATGCCCCGTTTGATGTCCTCCTCCTGCCCCAGGTTGGACAGAATGATCACGGGAATATCCCGGCGCCTCGGGTCCTGTTTGATAAGGTCGAGGACCTCAAGGCCGCTCATTCGGGGCATCAAGAGATCTAGCAGTATCAAATCAGGTGCGTTGGAGCGTAGAATCGTCAGAGCCTCTGCGCCATCCGGAGCGGTCAACACACGGTACCCCTCCTGCTCCAGCCGATCCGAGTACATGCGGCGCAGCAGCTCAGTGTCCTCGATCACCAGAATCGTCTTACCCATGTGCCTCCCGCTTTCGCCTGCATCGTAGCGCTCCCGAAGCCGACGTCGCTCCGAAGACTGACAAGCCGACCTGGGCTGGCTAGACGGACTGCGCGGCGTGGAGCCGCGCACGAAGCCGCAGAACTGCCTTCGTGTGCAGCTGGCTCACCCGCGATTCGGTGACGCCGAGAACCTGCCCGATCTCCTTGAGTGTCAGGCCCTCGTAGTAGTACAGCGCGATGACCGTCTTCTCGCGATCCGGAAGACGATCGATGGCGCTGGCGAGTATCTCCTTGACTTCAGAGACCTCAAAGACGGCCACCGGGTCATCGGCCGTCTCGTCACGAATTGCCCCGATCGCGCTTTGAGAGTCGTCTCGGTCGCCTCCGGACCACAGCTCCTCAAAACTCACAACCGAGGTGTAGCTGAGCCGAGAGAGGATAGTGTGGTACTCCTTGGTACTCACTCCCATACGGCCAGCGACCTCATCGTCGGTGGGAACTCGCCGAAACTCGTTCTCCAGGTTGACGTAGGCCGCCTCGATCTCCCGAGCACGCGACCTCACTGACCGAGGAACCCAGTCCATCGCACGCAGCTCGTCGATGATCGCGCCCTTGATGCGAGCGATCGCATACGTCTCGAACTTGATAGCGCGCGTCAGGTCGAACTTCTCGATGGCATCGATGAGGCCGAAAATCCCGTAGCTGATGAGATCGGATGTCTCGACCGAATGCGGCAGGCTGGAAGCCAGTCTGCCCGCGACGTATTTGACCAGCGGTGAGTAGTTGAGGATCAACTGGTCACGAGCGTCAGTATCGGCATCTTCCTTGTACAGCGCCCAAAGTGCGGCGACGTCAGTCCGTGAATCGGACTTCATTCAATTGCCCCCTACGGCATCAGGCTCGTCGTTCAAGCGCGCGGATGGGTACTACGGTGCACGTCTTTGAGCCGCTTCATGCTCATGTGAGTATAAATCTGGGTGGTGGACAGGGCAACATGGCCCAAAAGCTCTTGCACCGTACGCAAATCCGCTCCTGCCTCAAGCATATGAGTGGCGAATGTGTGCCTCATCGCGTGCGGGCTCAATGACATCGTCGCACCGGCGGCAGCCAGATGACGCTTGAAGACGCGCCGGATCGCGTCTTCCGACAGGCGGTTACCGCGGCTGGACAGAAACACCCCCTCCGGGGACCCCTCACGCACAAGAGAGGGCCTCCCCGAGCAGAGGTACGCACGGAGGCGGGCCTGCGCTTCCTGGTGCAATGGCACGATCCGCTCCTTCGAGCCCTTCCCCATCACAGTCATCTGCCCTTGGGCGAGATCGAGCCCCCGCAGCGCCAAACCACTCAGCTCGCCCACTCGGGCGCCGGTCGCATACAGCAGCTCGAGCACCGCCGCATCCCTCAAACCGACGGGAGTGCCCGGTACCGGCGCGTCGAGAATTGCCAGAAGCTCCTCTGCGGGTACGATGCGCGGCAGACGAGACGGAACCTTGGGGGAGAGTAGCACCGACGCGGGGTCCGCAGTGGTCAAGCCTTCCGCCACCAGATAGGCGAACAGCGAGCGTATCGACGAAAGCCTCCTGGCAATGGTCCGTCTGGCATAGTGGGCCCGATCAAGTTCCGCGAGGTAGAGGCGCATCTGTCGATGGGTGAGAACGAGCGGATCCACGCCCGTGCGCGCCGCCCACTCAAGATACCGTCGCAGGTCGGTGGAGTATGCGCGCACCGTGTGCGGTGAGGCTCCCCGCTCGAGTGCGAGATGACTCAGAAAGCGCTCGACCAACTGGGCTGCTTCGGTCGAGGCCTCACCCATTGCCAGGCACTCCCGGGAGCCCCAAATCGCCTCGGGCTCGAACCCATTCGCCCAAGTCCGATGTTGCGCGTGCGGCATAGGCGGCATATCGTTCGCGCTTGCCTCGCACGGGATCAGCGAGTGGAGGCAGTATCCCGAAGTTAACGTGCATGGGCTGGTAGTTGCTGGTTTCGGGGTCGGTCGCGTAGGCGACCAGTGACCCGAACGCAGTGGTTCTGGGCAGGACCACCGGCTCCAGTCCGCTGATTCGGGCGTAGACGTTGAGGCCGGCCAGCAGTCCGGAGGCCACTGCCTCGACATAGCCCTCGGTTCCGGTAAGTTGCCCGGCAAGCCACACGCGTGGCAGGTCACGCAGCGCGAGTGCGGAATCGAGCACGCGGGGTGCGTCGACGAAGGTGTTTCGATGCATCACGCCGTGGCGCGCGAACTCAGCCGCCTCCAATCCCGGAATCAACCGAAACACCCTTCTCTGCTCGGGGAACGTCAGGTTCGTCTGGAACCCGACGAGGTTGTAGGCCGTGCCCGCTGCGTTCTCGGCGCGTAGTTGCACAACGGCCCACGGGCGCTCACCAGTTCGTGGGTCTGCGAGTCCCACGGGTTTCAGCGCGCCGAATCGAAGAGCGTCTCTGCCTGTGCGCGCCACCTCTTCGACCGGCTGGCATGCCGAGAAGAGCTCGCGCCGTTCGAAGTCTTTCTCATGCACGCGCGCCGCACCGACGAGCGCGTCGTAGAAGGCGTCATACTGCTCCCGGGTCATCGGGGCGTTGAGGTAGTCCGCCCCTTCTCCCTTTCCGTACCGGGAAGCGGCGAATACGATGTCCGTGTCGAGGCTCTCGCGTTCGACGATCGGCGCGGCAGCATCATAAAACGACAGCCGCCTCTCGCCGAGGACCCCACTCAGGGCCACCTCCATCGAAGCGCTCGTGAGCGGACCGGTGGCGACGATGGCAAGGCCCTCAGGAATGCTGCTCGCCTCCGCACGCTCAAGCGATACCATCGGATGCGCGGCCACACGCCGGGTGACCTCACTTGAGAACTCCGCGCGATCGACCGCGAGCGCTCCGCCCGCCGGGACCCTGTGTTCATGCGCGACCTCAAGGATCATGCTTCCCAATGTCCTGAGTTCGGTCTTGAGCAGTCCCGCAGCCGTATGAGGATCCTCGCCCTTCAACGAGTTGGAGCAGACCAGCTCCGCAAGCTCCCCGGTCGAGTGGGCGGGAGTCATGACGCTCGGACGCATCTCGATCAACCGAACCGCAATGCCTCTCGTTGCGAGCTGCCACGCGGCCTCGCAACCGGCCAGTCCGCCGCCAATGACCGTAACGGGAACTGTAGGGCTGGCGGAGGGCATGCAACACGTTCCTTTCGCGAACGGAGTCGGTCGCTGCATTGTAGCGTGACCGCATCACCGAGGACCGTAGCGCCCGTCTCGGAAACGCACGATTCGCCCTTCGGTCTCCAGGAGGCCCAAACGGCGCAAGACCGTCAGCACGTCGAGGTGCAGAGCGCGGCTCAAATCATCGGGCCGCTGAGGGTTCGTCCTGACCGCGCAAAGCACCGGGTCATCGCCTTGGGATGCCGCCGGCTCCCAGGTATCGGGGGGCACCGCTGGGGGGCCGAGCACGCACTCAAGCGCCAGCCGCAACTCGTCGGCGTCCGTGATGGGTGTCGCGCCTTGCCGTATGAGCCGGTTCGCACCCGCGCACTCCGGGGCATAGATGGATCCCGGAACGGCAAGCACGTCACGTCCGGCAGCGAGAGCATAGTCCGCTGTCGAAAACGTGCCACTTCCGAGCGCCGCCTCAAGAACCAGCAATGCTGACGAAAGTCCCGCGATGATGCGGTTGCGAGTCCGAAACGTCCATCGCTGCGGCTGCGTACCCCACGGGTGCTCGGAAACGACCGCTCCGTGCCGTGCGACCTGCCTCAGCAGCGCCCCCGCCGAGCGAGGGTAGTGAACGTCGGCACCGCCAGCCATCACAGCGACCGTGCGACCCTGTGCGGCGAGCGCGGCCCTATGAGCCGCTTGATCGCACCCCACGGCGCCGCCGGAAACGACAATGTAGCCCGCACGGCCCGCCCATCCGGCGAAGTGCTCGGCCGCAGCCAGCCCGTAGGGCGTCGACTTCCGAGCTCCCACCACGCCGAATCCCGGCGCGAGACTTTTGGGGTCGCCTATGACATAGAGCTGCTGGGGCGGATCCGGTGATTCGGCCAACAGCTCCGGGTACCCCGCGTCGCCGATCTCGAACTCGAACCGTCGGATGCCGTCATCCCACGTCATCGTCCGTCCCTCGCCCGGTAGCCCAGTGCCTCTGACAGCTGATCAGTTCCCACACGCTCCACACCGTCAAGATCCGCGAACGTGCGCGACACGCGCAGCATCCTGGTGATGCCCCGACCCGACAGGTGGTGAGTGCTCGCTGCCTTCTCGAGAAACCGACATGCGTCAGACGACATGCGGCAGCTCGCGAGCAGGCCCGCACCTGAGAGCCGGCCTGTGTTGCCCAGGCCCCTGTGGGCCGCCTGAGCCCGGGCCTCCAGAACTGCGCCGCGCAGGGCTTCGGAACCGGGACCGTGCCCCGGTTCGAGCAGCAACGAGGCATCAGGGCGTTGGACCTGCACCACTAGATCGATCCGATCCATCAGCGGTCCACCGATGCGCGCACTGTAGCGATCGATCTGCGCCACATTGCAGCGACACTCACGGGCCGGATCGCCGAGAAACCCACACGGACACGGGTTCGACGCACCAATCAGCGCGAAGAGCGCAGGAAAGCGCATGCGCCCCTCCGCGCGAACGAGAGTCACGACACCATCTTCGATCGGCTGACGTAGACACTGCAATGCCGCGGGTCCGAACTGGGCCATCTCGTCGAGAAAGAGCACCCCGTTGTGCGCGAGCGAGGCCTCGCCTGGACGGGGCGGGCTCCCGCCACCCACGAGTCCCGCGACTGACGCGGAGTGATGGGGGGCACGAAATGGCCGAAACCCGGCCAGGGCGGCCGCATCATCAACCCCGGCCACTGAGTGCACCAGCGCAGTCTGCAGCCGCTCCTGTTCGTCGAGCGGCGGGAGGATGCCGGGGAGCCTGCGCGCGAGCATGGTCTTCCCCGATCCGGGCGGCCCGATCATGAGCACGTTGTGGCCTCCCGCGGCCGCTGCGACAAGCGCCCTCAACGCCACGTCCTGTCCGACCACCTCACTGAAGTCCGTGTCACAGGGGTTCTCGACCCGCACGGCGAGATCGCCTTTCACCGGGCCGGGCAGGCCCATGCGGAGTCCGCTGAGCCGGGTGAGCGCACGGTAGTCGAGACCCGCGACCAGGACCGCAGCAGTCTCGACCGCAGGCCCGAGGAGCGTCCGACCTGCAGTGCGCGCTGAAAGCGCGTGGGCCAGCATCCCCGGCACCGGACGCACCCGCCCATCGAGAGACAGCTCTCCAACCGCGACCACATCTCGGGTCACCGAGTCCGGCAGTTGGCGGGTGGCACCAAGGATCGCCAGAGCGATGGGCAGATCGAACCCGGTGCCGTGCTTGCGCAGTGGTCCGGGCGCGAGATTGACCACGATGCGCGCGTTCGGAAGCTCGAAGCCGCAGAATCGCAGCGCCGAGCGCACGCGTTCACGAGCTTCTTGGACAGCCAGATCGGGAAGCCCGACAATCGCGAACGACGGCAGCCCCGCTCCCACGTCAACCTCGACATCGACCGGCAACGCTTCGACTCCCACAATCGTCGAGGTCCGAACCGAGCACTGACCCGCCACCCTAGCTCTCCTCGAGCGAGAAGGCTGCGCGATGGTGGCGCAGAAGGGCCCTGTCAGGTGCGACCACGAGAATGCTCACAACATCGAATCGTACCGAGACATCCTGTAGGCCAGCCTGTTGAATGTACTCTCTGGCCAACCGCCCGTAGCGACGCTGTTTGGCGGGCGTCACCGCATCATCGGGCGAGCCCTTCGCCTTGGACGTTCGTGTCTTGACCTCGCACAGCACCAGAATATCGCCGTCGAGAGCGACCACGTCGACCTCGCCCCGCGTGCTGCGCCAATTTCGCTCGATTACCGTGAGACCCGTGCGCGCGAGGTACGCGACGGCCGCGTCCTCACCCTTTTCGCCCAGTCTCTTGCGTGCATCCGACATCTGCCCCACCTCCGTGAGGCAGCGTTGCATGGAGCACATACTCAAGCTGAAACAGCGTCTAAACCCGCAGTTCAACCGTACGACGAGGGACCTAGAAGAGGCTTTCGGTGCCTCCTCCCGCGGCGAATGAACGACGGTGCACCGGCGACAGTCCACTGCGCGCCACCGCTCCCATGTGCTCCGCCGTGCCGTACCCTTTGTTGACCTCGAATCCGTACTGAGGATGCTCACGGGCAAGCGCCACCATGATGGCGTCACGGGTGACCTTCGCCACAATGGACGCCGCAGCGATCGCCGCAACCTTGGAGTCCCCCTTGACAACCGCCGTCTCGGCTGCCGCAACATTGACTGGCAGCCCGTCCACGATCACGTGATCGGGCTCCAGCGCCAACCCCGCCAACGCGCGACCCATGGCGCGCCGCAGCGCAAGCGACATGCCCATCGAATCGATTTCATCGGACGACACGTGGCCGACCGACCAACACACGCTGACCTCCTTGATGACCACGGCAAGCTCTTCTCGGCGGGCGGGCGTGAGCTTCTTGCTGTCGTTGAGCCCGTCGATCCGGGGCCGCGCCGGCAAGACACAGGCCCCCGCAGACAGCGGGCCCGCAAGCGCCCCACGCCCGACCTCGTCAACACCGGCCACGACGGTGAAACCCTCCCTCGCGAGCTGCGCTTCCATCCGGTACAAGCCGGTGAGCCGCGCGACTTCCGCGCGTCTGGCATCCTCACGCGCCCGTGCGCACGTCAATGCGTGACGGACTCCCGCACGATCATCGTCCCCCAGTTCGAGCTCCAGCCGTGCGAGAACAGAACCGGTCGCACGGCCGAGGAGGTGCTGGAGTTGCGAGAGCGACCGCGTGTCCCGCGTCATCGGTTCGACCCTTCGTGCCGGCCAAAACAGACGGGACACCGCACTTGGCGATGTCCCGTCTGTCGATTGCTGAACGCACTCATCGCATGTCTGCCGAGAATGGCCTAGTAGCCCTTCTCCTTCAGACGCGCCGACTTGCCGATCTTGTCACGAAGGAAGTAGAGCTTGGCGCGGCGGACCTTGCCGCGGCTGATGATCTCAACCTGCTCGATCTTGGGCGAGTGCACGGGGAACGTACGCTCGACGCCAACACCGAAACTGATCTTGCGGACCGTGAAGGTCTCCCGATTCATCGCTCCATGACGTCGAGTGATGACGCCCTGATACACCTGGGTACGCTCGCGGGTACCCTCGATGATCTTGTAGTGCACCTTGACGGTGTCGCCAACCTGAAACTGCGGCAGGTCTTCACGAATCTGCTGCTGCTCGATAGCGCGAATGATATCCATGTTACTGCTGTTCCTGTTCCTCGAGTGTTCTGATCGCCGCCTGCTTTGAGGCGCGAGTGGGTAGTATAGACCACGCGTCATTCCACGGCAATGCTTGTTTTCGTGGCGGAAGGCCCGTTGGCCGACCTACCGTAGCGGCCCGAAAGCGCTCAGCGGCCAGTACGTCCACACCGCCCGTCCGATCGCCGCTTTGACTGCAACAGGGCCCATCGCCCGACTGTCCCCGCTGTTGGTGCGGTTGTCCCCCATGACCCACATCATGCCCGGCCCCAGAGTGAGCGGGTAGACGATGGCCGGGTCAAGCGGGTCGGTAGGCTTGCC
>JBBREQ010000064.1:0-13743 GCA_038202795.1 Coriobacteriia bacterium
TTCTCGGCAAGGACGGGTTTGACTCGACATTAGGCGCCAGACCATTGCGGCGCTCCATACAGAGGATGGTCGAGGACCCGCTTTCCGAGCAGATACTCGCCGGGCAGTGGCAGGCAGGTGATGTCATCGAGGCCTACGTCAACGAGGACGGAGCCATGGTGTTTCGCAAGGGCGAGGGCGCCGTGGCGGTGCCTGCGCGTCGTCATCCTGAGGATGCTTCGTCGACGCCGTCGCTGGCTCCAGCACGCCGCGCGCCCAAGGCGCGGGGCAGCAAGGGCGCAGGCGGGGCCTCGAGCGAGTAGCTCAGGTGGCAGCGAAGGAACGCATCACGTGGCGGTGTCAGAACTGCGGGGCCGCCGCGCCTCGCTGGGTAGGGCGCTGCGGTGAGTGCGGTGAGTTCGGCACGTATGTGGAGGAGGTCGAGCGCGCAGCTCGATCGGTCGAGTCCTCGGGGACCGTGACGCAACCGGTCTCGCTGGCGCACGTGGGCTCGCAGATGATGCCGAGGGTCTCCACCGGCGTGCCTGAGTTGGACCGCGTGCTGGGTGGAGGGCTGGTCGAGGGCTCGCTGGTGCTTCTGGGTGGAGAACCGGGTATCGGCAAGTCCACGCTCCTCCTCCAGGTGGCACAGGCGGTTGCGGTCTCGGGTGTGGACGTGCTCTACGTCTGCGGCGAAGAGTCGCCCAATCAGATCGGACTGCGAGCGCGACGGGTCGGAGCCGACGCAGAGCGCGTCTCGCTGCTGCCCGAGCTGGACGTGATTGCCGTCGAGCGAGTAGTCCGTTCGATGAGGCCCGGCGTGGTAATCATGGATTCGATCCAGACGGCCTACGATCCTGAACTGGCGGGAGCGCCAGGCAGCGTCGGGCAGGTTCGTGCGTGCACAGCACGGTTGATGCGAATCGCCAAGGAGTTAGGCATCACGACGCTTCTGGTCGGCCACGTCACCAAAGATGGCTCGATCGCGGGCCCGCGCGTGCTCGAGCACATGGTCGACGCGGTGCTGTACTTCGAGGGAGATCGCGATCATGCGTTCCGAATAGTCCGGGCGGTCAAGAACCGCTTTGGTTCGGCGAGTGAGATCGGCATCTTCGAGATGGGAGAGAGCGGACTCGCGGGTGTGGGTTCACCCTCTGCGGCGCTCATTTCCGAACGCGCCGACGCGGTCTCAGGCTCGGCGGTGATGGCTGCAGTCGAGGGGTCCAGACCGCTGCTCGTCGAGATTCAGGCGCTGGTCACCCCCAGCTACCTACCGGTGCCTCGCAGGTTGGCCACCGGGGTTGAAACGCCGCGGCTCCTTCAGGTGCTCGCCGTTCTGGAACGCCGAGCCGGCCTGTCCTTCGCCGGTCGGGACGTGCACGTTGCCGTCGCAGGCGGTTTGCGAATCACCGAGCCGGCAGTTGACCTTCCCCTTGCACTTGCGTTGGCATCCGCGCTCAAGGACCGCGCGGTTCCACTCGACATCGCGGCGTATGGAGAGATCGGTCTCACCGGGCACGTGCGGCCCGTCTCGCACGCCGCCGCTCGCTTGAAGGAGGCCGGCCGATTCGGAATCGCACGCGTTATCGGGGCGGGTTTGACCGTGGCTCCAGGCGATGATGCAGCTCGATTGGTCGAGGTGCTCACGGTTCAAGACGCAATCGCAGTGCTCGGCTAGGCCGCAGTCGGCGGGCCCGGATCGGCTCCGGGTTTCGTCCGTCGCCGTTTTCGGGCAGAATCAGGGGGCAACTTCGAGCCTGACTAAGGGGGGTCCCGTGTCTGACCAGCGCGTGATGCAGGAGGTCATGAAAGCCGAGCTCACAAAGGTCGCCCCAGGTACGCGCCTGCGAGAGGGTCTCGACATGATGATCTCCTCTCGGATGGGAGCGCTCATCGTAATGGGCGAGATCTCGGCCCTCGAGCCTTTGTGCAGCGGGGGCTTCACGATCGACACTGCGTTCACCGCTCAGCGCCTGTTCGAGCTTTCCAAAATGGACGGGGCGATACTCCTGGACTCGGAGTGCGAGCGTATCCTCAAGGCCAACGTTCACCTCGTTCCCGACGCGGCATTGCCCACCTCGGAAACGGGCATGCGCCACCGCACCGCCGAGAGGATAAGCAGGCAGACGAACGCGCTGGCCATCGCCATCTCCAGTCGACGAAATGTCGTGAACCTCTACGTGCGTGGCAAACGGGTCACGCTTGATGAGATCGAGGTACTACTCGCGAAGGCCAATCAGGCGATCCAGACACTCCAGAACTATCGGCAGCGCCTCGACGAGATGCTTGAGCGCCTTACACTGCTCGAATTCGAGGATCTGGTCACGCTAGGCGATGTGACGGAAGTAGTCGGACGTTTTGAGACGGTGCGTCGCGTTGCCCACGAGGTTCAGCGTTATACGCTCCAACTCGGCACAGAGGGCCGACTCGTCAAGATGCAGCTTGACGAACTCACCGCTGGAGTCACCGAGCAGTTCACGCTGGTGCTGAGGGACTACTCATCCAATCCGTCACTGCGCAGGGTCTCGACGGTGCGCGATCGGCTCGAGGAACTTCCATCTGAGCGGATCCTCGAGCCAGACGCTGTCGCCCATGAGTTGGGGCTCACGTCTTCGGAACACGCCGAGCAGCACCTGAGGCCTCGGGGGTACCGGGCAATGGCGCAGATTCCTATGGTGCCGGCGAGCGTGGTAGGTCGAATCGTCGAGCAGTTTGGAACGTTGACCGACATCGTGCGCGCGACAGTCGAGGATCTGGATGCCGTGGACGGCGTGGGAGGCCGTAGGGCCCAAGCCATTTCCTCAGGCCTCGCGCGCGTCAAGGCGCACGTCTCAGTCTGATAGGGCACGCTCCCCACCTCGTGAGCAGGGCGCAGCTGTGCTACCATCCGGCTTGTCAGTCCGTCTTCGCATGCGTTGGGTCGTCCGGCGCGAGAGGAGGTGAAGGCGCGGCGGCAGCATAGATGCCGTTTTCGCCACCTGTATGATCCAGGCGATCACCCGCTTCGCGCTTGTCGCGGCGGGGCTCCTGGGCGGATACGCAGTCTCAGAGACCGTCGACTGGCAGGCACAACTTCCTGGGCTCCCACCCAACTACGTCATTTTCCTATTCATCATCCTCGGGGGTTCGATGGGTTTCGTGCTCGGCGGAATCGTCGGTCGAGAACTGACATCAGCCTGGCAACGAGTCGAGGAGAGGGTCTCGGAGATCTCCGCGGCGGACCTCATCCTTGGCACGGGGGGTCTCATCGTGGGGCTCATTCTGTCGTTCTTCGCCTCGCAGCCGCTCAGGCTTCTGCAGCCGGCGAGCTTCGCCATGGTCTCGATGGTTCTATTGACGCTGGTCTTCGGATATCTGGGTGTCTCGGTAGCCATGACCCGTCGTCGCGAGTTCGCTGCGCTGTTCCCCAAGCTCGCTGCGGCTGACTCAGTCACCGTCCAAGAGCGTCTGCTCGTCTTGGACACGAGCGCGGTGATCGATGCGCGGTTCTTGGAGATGGTGCGTCTCGGCTTTCTTCCCGGCCGCGTACGGGTTCCCCGGTTCGTGCTTGCGGAACTCCAAACGCTTGCCGATTCGGCCGATGAGACCCGTCGCTCGCGCGGTCGAAGGGGGCTGGACCTCCTGTCAACGCTTCCGCCTGAGGAACGAATCGAGTCCCTCGAAGTCGACTATCAGGATCTGTCGCTTGTCGACGAGAAGCTGATGCGGTTGTGCGTGGAGGCGGACGCGACCTTGCTCACGATGGACTACAACCTCACCAAGGTGGCGCGGGTCCGGGGTCTGCGAGCACTCAACCTCAACGAGGCGGCTGCGGCGCTGAGACCGAACTTTCTGCCGGGTGACTCGATCCGGCTCCATATCGCCAAGACGGGCAAGGAGCCCACGCAAGGCGTGGGATATCTCGAGGATGGAACCATGGTTGTCGTTCAGGACGGGCGCCCCTTGGTGGGATCTGACGCTGAGGTGGAGGTCACCTCCGTACTGCAGACATCTGCAGGGCGCATGATCTTCGCCCGCCCCCGTCCAGCCACCGATCCGGCGGCCGAGACGGAGAAATGATGAGCCGGAGACTGGCGGTCATCGTCGCGGCCGGCGGGACGGGTGAGAGGTTCGGACGTCGCGGGGGTAAGCAGCTCGCGCTGGTGCTCGACAGACCGCTGTTGTCGTGGACGCTGGCAGCGCTCGCCGGACCGCCAGTCGAGCTGATAGTGGTTGTCTGCCATCCCGGTCGCCTTCGTGAGTACGAGGACGCGGTTATCGCACCAGCTGACCTTGGCGTGGACGTCGTGGCAGTCGCGGGTGGAGACACCCGGCAAGACTCGGTAGCCTGCGGTCTGACCGCGGTACCTGCTTCGCTGAAATACGTCGCCGTGCATGACGGCGCACGACCGCTTGTCTCGCTTCGGACACTCGACGAGGCGGTCGATCGTTTGGAGGATACGGGGATTGACGGCGTAGTCGCAGGCCATCCCTGCTATGACACGCTCAAGCGCGTCGAGGGGATGCGAGTCATCGACACTCCGGACAGGTCACGCTTCTGGGTGGCACAGACTCCGCAGGTCTTCGTTCGGGCGGCGTTGGTGGCCGCTCATGAGCATGCGCTCGCGAACGGTTTCGTCGGAACAGATGATGCGAGCCTCATCGAGTACGGGGGCGGAGCGGTCGAGATGATCGAGGCACCGCGTGACAACATCAAGGTGACGACGCCCGAGGACGTGCGCTTCGTCGAGGCAGCTCTTCGTGATCGCAGGGAGGGGGGTCGGTCGTGAGGGTGGGCATCGGGTACGACGTGCACGCATTCTCTTCTGATCGGCCGTTGATTCTGGGAGGAGTCACCGTACCGCACGAGCGGGGGCTCGTCGGGCACTCGGATGCCGACGTGCTTGCGCACGCGTTGATGGACGCGCTTCTGGGCGCGCTGCGGGAAGGTGATATCGGCACGTTGTTTCCGGATACCGACGCGCGCTGGGCCGGAGCCGACTCGATGCAGTTGCTCTCCGAGGTGGCGGCACTTGTGCGTCGTAGAGGATTCCAACTCGTGGATGCCGACTGCGTACTGATTCTCGAACGACCCAGGGTGTCGCCGTATCGCGATCAGATGCGCGAGAACCTGGCGGCGGCTTTGGGGACGGACCCCGACAGCATCGGGGTCAAGGCCACCACCACCGAGGGGCTCGGGTTCGAGGGCAGGGGCGAGGGAGTGGGTGCCCAGGCGGTCGTACTCTTGGACCGGGCGTGAGCCTCCCGTGCTCCTGATAGACTGTGGTACGGCGGCCACCTGGTCGCGAGCAGTGCACGGGTCCCCGGGTGGTCCAGCAGATGTTTCAGCGAGCGCGTGACGACATACGAGCGGTCAAGGAGCGCGATCCCGCAGCTACTTCGACGGCTGCCGTGCTGTTCAACTACCCCGGGTTGCACGCGCTGTGGGCTCATCGCGCGAACCACTGGCTCTGGTGCCGTGGCCGCAAAGGCATCTCCCGGTTCGGCTCACAGGTGGCTCGGTGGTTGACGGGTATTGAGATTCATCCCGGTGCGACGATTGGCGACCGATTCTTCATCGACCACGGAAGCGGGGTCGTGATCGGCGAGACATCGGTCATCGGCAACGACGTGACCTTGTACCAGGGTGCGACCCTGGGCGGTACCGGCAAAGAGAGCGGCAAGCGACACCCCACTGTTGAGGACTGCGTGGTCGTGGGCGTGGGTGCCGCGGTTCTTGGCAACATCACCATCGGGCGGGGCAGCAAGGTGGGAGGCGGCGCCGTGGTCATAGATGACGTCCCACCCAACTGCACGGTCGTTGGCGTGCCCGGCCGTGTCGTTGTTCGCTCGGGCGAGCGGGTTGAGGCCATCGACCTGCATCACGAGGACCTCCCCGACCCGGTCGTGGAGATGTTTGCATGCATGACGCGGAGAATCGACAGGCTTGAGCGTCGACTTGTTCGGGATGAGTCGCTGTCGAGCGAGCGGGGAGAGCCACCCTTCGAGTCCGAGGGGCCGAGTGGCGAGCCGTTCTCGGAAGGCGAAGAAACCGTCTGTACGATCTGAGCTGGAGCTCGATTGATGCGAAGGAGAGTAATGCGCGTCTACAACACCTTGACTCGCTCCAAAGAGGAGTTCGTCACGCGAGAGCCCGGCAAGGTCGCCATGTATGTCTGCGGGCCTACGGTCTACAACCATATTCACATCGGGAATGCTCGCACGTTCCTGTCATTCGACATGATTCGGCGTTACTTGGAGTGGAGCGGCTACGAGGTTCGCTTCATCCAGAACGTGACCGATGTCGACGACAAGATAATCAACCGCGCCAACGAAGAGGGCCGCCCGGCTGCCGAGGTCGCACGAGAGTACACCGCGGCGTTCATAGATGCGATGCGCCGGCTTGGGGTCGAGGATCCCACCGTCAGGCCTCTGTGCACCGAAACGATACCCCAGATGATCGGCATGATCGAGCGACTGATTGCGCGGGGCAACGCGTATGTCGTCGACGAAGACGTGTATTTCTCGGTACGGAGCTTCCCGGGCTACGGAAAGCTGTCCGGGCGCGACATCGATGAGATGCGTTCCGGCGCCCGCGTGGAGATCGATGAGCGCAAGCGCGATCCGCTCGACTTCGCCTTGTGGAAGTCCGCCAAGCCCGGCGAGCCGCACTGGCCCAGTCCGTGGGGCGAAGGGCGGCCGGGGTGGCACATCGAATGCTCGGTCATGTCGGAGGCCGAGCTGGGCGTCACCTTCGACATCCACGGCGGCGGGGCCGACCTGACGTTTCCACACCATGAGAATGAGCTGGCGCAGTCTGAGGCGGCAACCGGGCAGCTGTTCGTGAAGTACTGGCTGCATGGAGGTATGTTGCAGATCAATGCCGAGAAGATGAGCAAGTCGCTCGGCAACTTCCTGCTGCTCAAGGATGTTCTCGACCGATACGACGCTCCCGTCATCCGCTTGCTGATGCTGCAGACGCAGTACCGAAGCCCTCTCGACTTCTCTGACACGAGACTCGACGAGACAATCCACGCCTACGAGCGGCTGGCCACGCTGGTCCGCAATCTCCGCTGGGCCCATACGCTGGGTGCGCACGGTGCTGGCGCACCTGCTGAGGTCTGCTCGGGCCTGAAGATGCATGTCGACACCGCTCGGCAGAAATTCAGCGTCGAGATGGATGATGATTTCAATACCGCAGGTGCCCTTGCTGCCGTGTTCGAACTCGCAAAGTCCGCCAACGTGTTTCTTTCTGACTACCAAGTCGACCTGTGCGCCGAGGACAAGGATGCGATAGGTCAGGCCGAGCGTACCGTGGTTGAGCTGCTCGGTGTCTTGGGCATCACCATTCCTGAGCCCCAAGAGCGCCACTATCCGGTTGAGGTTCTCGAGCTGGCAGCGCAGCTTGGCGGCTACACAGGTGATGATCCGGAGTCGGCCATCGAGGCGCTTCTGGCCACGCGTGCCGCAGCTCGTACCGAGAAGAACTGGGCACTGGCTGATGCTGTCCGAGACGGGCTCGAGCGGCTGGATTTCACCATCGAGGACACGCCGCAGGGTGCGCGCGTGAACTTCAACGGCTGATGAGACCATGCAACTAGAGGGTCGAAACGCGGTGATTGAAGCCCTTCGCGCAGGCATGCCACTCAAAAAGGTGGTGATCGCCGATGGCGCGGGGCCTGACCGCAGTCTCGAAGAGATCGAGCGACGCGCTGTGGCCGCCGGTGTCGAGGTCGCGCACACCGGCAGATCCGACCTCGACCGCATAAGCGAGCGGGGGGCCCATCAGGGAGTCATAGCCCAGGCTCCTGAGTTCTCCTACACGCCGATCGAGCACGTGATAGGTGCCGTCGAAGGCAAGCCCTCCGGACTGGTGATAGCGCTCGATCACATCACCGATCCGGGCAATCTGGGCGCCATCGCCCGGACTGCCGAGGTGGTCGGAGCGGCTGGCGTGGTTGTACAGAAGAAGCGGAGTGCTGCGGTCACGCCAGCGGCATGGAAGTCGTCCGCAGGTGCTCTCGCGCACGTGCCGCTGGTCCAGGAGGCGAACCTTGTCAGAGCGCTGGAGTTGTTCAAGCGCGAGGGCTTCTGGATCGCCGGCGCCAGTGAGGATGCTGAGCAGTCCGTGTGGGAGGCACCACTTGAGGGACGCCTCGTCCTGGTGATGGGTTCGGAAGGGGAGGGACTTGCGCGCCTCACCAAGGAGTCGTGCGATTTCCTTGTCGGGCTGCCGCAGGTCGGGCGCGTGGGCTCGCTCAATGTCGCGCAAGCGACGACGGCGCTCGCTTACGAGTGGCTGAGGCGGGAAAGCGCGCCTCGATGACCCGCAGGCTGCTGATCGTCGACGGATACAACGTGATTCGCTCCACACCACCGTATCGTGAGATCGCGGAGCTCGACCTCGAGAGCGCTCGCGCTGCGCTGGTGTCCGATGTGGCCGCCTACGCCGTGGGCCAGTGGGATGCGACCGTGGTCTTCGATGGTGGAGCCAACGAGCGCTCCACCGGACTTGCGCACACCGCGGCTGGCATCACGGTGATGTTCTCTCGCTACGGCGTAGAGGCGGACACGGTGATCGAGGGTCTCGCACGGTCGGCCCGTGACGCCGGTATTCCCACCGAGGTCGTCACCAGTGATGCGCAGACCCAGTGGGCGGTCCTGGGGGGGTCGGTGGTTCGGAGGTCGTCAGGGGAGTTCGCGGGCGAACTCAGGGGACTTGAATGCGACTGGCGCGAGCATTCATCGCGCGGAGGCGCACGCGGCAGGATTGAGGACCTGCTCGATCCGGCAGTGAGGGATACGCTGTCCCGCTGGGCGCGGGGCGAGGAGTAACCGACGGGGGATTCAGCCTGAATTTCCCAGTTGCCATCAGCTTGACCCACCGTGCGCCCGGGCGTAGGTTCGATGTGCTCGCCGGGTGTGCCTGGCGTCGACCTGTCCCGACGACCGCGTGGCGCAAGAGAGGGGTGACGGTGAGCGCACGGAGAGACTGTCCGCAACACATGCATGATGCTCGACGCTCTGAAGCGGCCCTGGTGAGCGCTGCTCAGCAAGGCGACGAATCCGCCAGCATGGAGATCATCCGTCGGTACCGCGCGCTGGTCAGGGGCAGAGCGCGTCACTACTTCCTCGCGGGAGCGGATCGCGAGGACGTCACGCAGGAGGGACTCGTCGGGCTGTTCAAGGCCATACGAGATTTCGACCCCCAACGCGAAGTCAGCTTCCGTTCATTTGCCGAGTTGTGCGTTACGAGGCAGATAATCTCGGCGGTCAAGTCCGCGACGCGCCACAAGCACACGCCCCTCAACGGGTACGTCTCACTCACGAGTTCGGCGTGCGACGGTGAGGGCGGCGAGCAGCTGTTCTCCGACATAGTCGCAGCGCGCGACCTGTGCGACCCTGCGGAGATAGTGATCGGTGCTTGGCGCGCGGCGACGATACGCGACGGCGTGCTTGAAACGTTGTCTCCTTTCGAGCGGGACGTACTGCAGCTGTACGTCGCCGGCTGCTCGTATCAGCGTATCGCCGAGGTTTTAGGGAGGCACACCAAGGCGGTGGATAACGCGATCCAGCGCATCAAGCGAAAGATGGAGGTTCAGATTCAGCGCTACGAAGCCGTCTGCTAGCCGCGAACCGGTGGCAGGCTCCGAACAGTCGCGCTACACTGCTGCGGGCTTGCTGGCGTGGCGCAATTGGCAGCGCACCTGATTTGTAATCAGGGGGTTGGGGGTTCGAGTCCCCCCGCCAGCTCCATCGATGAATCGGGTGGCCTGGTGATACGCCGGGCCACCCGCTTTCTATCCCGAGGCCGTTGAGGTGCTCGCCGGTCCGAGGGGTACCTGCTCCAGGGCCCAGAGAACCTCAACCACTTCGACGGGTCTGGCGATGTTCTTGAGTTGGAACGGCCCGTGGGAGTACAGGCGAATGGACGCCGGAGCCTTGGCAGTCACGCTGGCCGTGGCATAGGCCTGGCCGCCATCGGCGAGGTTCATGACGCGCGCGGCGAGGTTCAGGGCCGTGCCGATGAAGGGGCGCCCGCCCTTGTCGAGTACGACCTCACCCTCTGCGACCCCGACGCGGATTGCGAGCTCACGCTCAGATTGGTGTGAGGCGTTGTGTGCTTCGAGGACCTGCAACATCTCGACCGTCGCTAGGAGCGCTGAGGGTGAGTCGTCGAAGGCGGCAACGAGCCCATCGCCGCCCGTGGACTTCCCGTGCCCGCCGTGACGCTCGATCACGGGAAGGAGGAGATCCCGATGTTTCTGTATGGTCTTCGCCGACAGGATGCTCCCGTCCTCCTCGGTCATCGCCGAGAAGGCCTTCATGTCAGTGATCATGACGACCTTTGTGGTGGTGTGTTGGCTAGCCAACCGGTCCTCGGCGGTCGCAACGAGCCTCAGCAGCTCATCGACGTCTGCGTCCTCCATGCTCATGGTCGCCGGGCGCGGTGCCGCGGTGCGGATCACGCGCTCACGGGGAAAGGCCAGCTCGAGCAGAAATGCGAGGCCCAGTGCCAAGATGAGTGAACTGACGGTGGTGAGGGCCAGTGAGCCGGCGGGGGTGCCTGACGTGGTGAGCGCGCGCAGGGCGACTGTTCCCCCGGCCGGAATCAAGACCCCCACAATGATCGCTGCAGCGAACAGGGCGAGGTTGTCTCGCGCTCGCAGTCGGGCTACCAGCTTGGCGGTCACCGCGGCGCCAAGAGCCCAGAGCAGCGGCTGGGCGACCAGGACCGCGGGGTTGCTCACGCCTGCGAACACGGCGATGACGTTGTCTACTGACTTCGCGTTGACGGATTCGATGCTGACCGAGACCCAGTCCAGGGAGAAGAGTGACTCTGGAGCGCTGGCAAACGACACGAGCGCCTTGCCCCCGCTTTGGATCGTGCCTGCGTCAGCGAGGGCGTCAGCGCCCAAAACCAGCCCAACCAACTCCAAGGAGAGACACGCGATGGCGGCAGCAAGAGCCCCCTCCCCGGCACCGAGGAGGTAGCCTGCCAGCGGGACGACCATCCACACCGGCCCGAGAAACGCGCCGGCGATAGCCCCGGCAACAAGCAGAAACATGCTGCCGCCGTCGGAACCCAGATAACGCGTGCCCACTATGCCGATGACGGCGAACACGGCACCGAGCACCGGGTTGGCGGCAGCCAGAGGCAGAGTAAGCGCGACCACTGCTGCAAGTATCCCCAGGTCGAGCGATATCACCGCGAGCACTCCGGCGGTGAGCGCCAACGCCGCCGCACCCCAGGCGGGGCTGAATCGCATGCCCAGCAAAGCACCGTATGTCGCCAGGGTGATCAGGGCGGCTCGCAGCCACCCAAGCAACTCCTCGTTCTTTCGTCGGGATGTGCTTGTCACGGGCACCTCGCTGGGGCATCGATTCGGGGGATGTTGGGCACAAACGCATTGTGACGCATCGCATGCTCGCCCGTCTGCTGTAGAATCCCGGAGAAGTCAACTGACGGAGTAGCAAGAATCTCATGAGAGGGGTGCCCGGTGGCCTACGAGGAGTTCCTGGCTAGAGTGCCGATCTTCGGGGCATGCTCCCCAGAGGAGATCGCGGCCATCTCGGGTGTTGCCCAAGCGAGCCATTTTGAGCCGGCACAGATCATCGTCACTCAAGGAACACCGGGGCAGGCCTTCTACTTGGTCCTGTCCGGCAGGGTCGAGATAATCCGCGACCACACGTCCCTCGGGGCCTTCGGGACGGGGGACTTCTTTGGCGAGATGTCGCTTCTCGATCAAGCGCCTCGCTCCGCGACGATTCGTGCGCTGGAGCCGACTGACTGCCTCATGCTGTCGAGTTGGGACTTCAAGTCCCTGCTTGAGAAGCATCCGTCCATCGCAATCAAGCTGCTCGAGGTTCTCAGCCGGCGCCTCCGCGTCGCCGACGAGCATCTTGGCCGCTAGCTCACACGGAAGGGAACCCTATGTCGCTTACCGGCATGTTACTGCTCCAGGATGTCGCGGAGCGCATACTCGTACGATGGCTCGAGCAGCGCGGTAGAGTCGATGTGCGCACTACTGAGGGGCGGGAGTCCCTCGGGGGGCGCGCAGTAGACCTCTCCTATGCATGGCAGGGTGCCAGGCGCCTGATCAAGGTGAAGCCCGATCCGTACTTCGGCGATGACGCAGCCAAGATTCGCAACCGGGACTTGGCGTTCTACCGCCCGGATTCCTCGGCGTTCGCGTTCGAAGCGGTTGCGAACACAGCGACCAAGGAGCCTGGTTGGGTCGTCGAGTCGCCGGCCGATGAGGTCTACTACTACTTCATTGCGATTGCGCAGCCCGAAGCCGAGGTGAAGGCTCTGATGGGCGAGCCCGATGAGGTGTTCTTCTCGGAACTCGCCGTCGACAGGGATGACTTGGTCATCATGCCCATGACGGAGACCCGGCGCTGGTTTGAGAAGTCCTATCAGAAGTACACACCACGGCCGGTGACGGTGGCCGGGGCGGCTTCGTGGGTTCGCGTGGTACCTCGTGCGGACTTTGAGACGGGTGTCTCGGCTGCCAATGATGTCGGTCCTGTGTTCCGTACGCTGGTCTAGTTCGTTCGATTTCTTCGTGCAGGTATGGGCACGCCCGGCACCGTTGTAGGCGTTGACACCGCCGAATGGCATGGAGTACCATGCCTCGTGCCCTCGCCGAAGGCTGGTTTTCGGCGTGCAACTTGAAAAGCGTAAACAGGTTCTATTTTTTTGTACCGCGGGGGTGTGCCCGAGTGGCTAAAGGGGATGGGCTGTAAACCCATTGGCTATGCCTACGATGGTTCGAATCCATCCGCCCCCACCACGCATACGATCGCGGGCGCGCCCGT
Source organism: Coriobacteriia bacterium (assembly GCA_038202795.1). Lineage (GTDB taxonomy): Bacteria > Actinomycetota > Coriobacteriia > Anaerosomatales > PHET01 > PHET01. The sequence continues at coordinate 12,781 of JBBREQ010000064.1, forward strand.
GTTGAGAGCGCCCACATAGCTCAGTCGGCAGAGCACTTCCTTGGTAAGGAAGAGGTCACCGGTTCAAGTCCGGTTGTGGGCTCCATTACCCCTGACAGACTCGAGTCGTCGACTCGGGCAGCATGGCGGTGTAGCTCAGCTGGTTTAGAGCGCACGGTTCATACCCGTGAAGTCGCTGGTTCAAGTCCAGCCACCGCTACCAGGCATAGCGCATCGCCACGGCGGTGCTTCAAGTTGAGAATGTCGAAGATGGAAAGAGAAATGGAAGCGTTTGGCGGGAGAAGCGGCTAGAGCGCCGGTCCCGTCGAGAGCAGTCCCCGAAGGAGGAGACTCATGGCGAAGCAGAAGTTCGAGCGCACCAAGCCGCACGTCAATATCGGTACCATTGGTCACGTCGACCACGGCAAGACCACCCTCACGGCGGCGATCACCAAGCGCCAGGCCGAGAAGGGCTTTGCCGACTTCACTCCGTTCGACCAGATCGACAAGGCCCCCGAAGAGCGCGAGCGCGGTATCACCATCGCCATCGCGCACGTCGAGTATCAGACCGAGGCCCGTCACTACGCGCACGTCGACTGCCCGGGCCACGCGGACTACGTCAAGAACATGATCACCGGTGCGGCCCAGATGGACGGCGCGGTGCTCGTCATCGCAGCTACCGACGGTCCCATGGCTCAGACCCGCGAGCACATCCTGCTCGCCCGCCAGGTGGGCGTTCCCTACATCGTTGTCTACCTGAACAAGTGCGACATGGTCGACGACGACCTGATCGAGCTCGTCGAGGAGGAGGTCAAGGATCTCCTCAACGCCTACGACTACCCGGGCGACGAAACCCCGATCATCCGCGGCTCGGCGCTGAAGGCGATCGAGGGCGACGAGGAGGCGGTCAACGCCATCCTCGAGCTCGCCGCGACGCTCGACAGCTACATCCCCGAGCCGGAGCGCGACCTCGACAAGCCGTTC
>JBBREQ010000065.1:0-13631 GCA_038202795.1 Coriobacteriia bacterium
AAGGTGGTGCCGTCCGTGGCGGCCCGCGCGCATGCCTGCTGGAACAGATCGGGGCCAGGACACCGTTCGAGACGACCCAAGCCCGACAGACGGGCGCCATATGTGACTGCGGACCCGTCTGGAAGCGGCACAACTTGTGGCTGTTCAAGCAGGTAACCATACGTCGCATTCTGACGCCGGAGCGTGGCAGAGTACGCATTCACGAGTGCGTACATCCGTGATATGCCCCCCGCAGCATCCGACCAGAGCGCTTCAAGAGCTCGCTCCGGGTCAGCCGACACGACCGCGAGCCCGGCGACATGATGGCGTGGAACCTCTATTGAGCCGAGCCTGACTTGTTCGCTTCCCACCACTCCACCGTCCGTCGCACGCCCTCGTCGAAGCCGATCTGCGCGCTGAACCCGAATCGGTCACGGGCGCGCGAAACATCGAGCATGCGCCTTGGCTGACCATTTGGCTTGCTCGAATCCCAGACCACACGACCCGTGAAGTCCGTATGCCGCGCAATGGTTTCTGCGAGCACTCGCATGCTTATCTCACTTCCGGTCCCCAGATTGACTGGGTCCGCGTCGTTGTAGTGCTCTGCTGCGTTCAGGATGGCGCGTGCGCAGTCCTCCACGTAGAGAAACTCCCTCGTCGGCGAACCGTCTCCCCACAGCACTACCTCAGATGCACCGATATCCCGGGCGTGAACCATCTTGCGAATCATCGCCGGAATCACATGGCTGGTCTCAAGATCGAAGTTGTCGCGAGGTCCGTACATATTGACCGGCAATAGGAATATCCCGTTGAACCCGTACTGCTGGCGGTAGCTGTCGAGCTGAACCAGCATCATCTTCTTCGCGATGCCATAGGGCGCATTGGTTTCCTCGGGGTAGCCGTTCCAGAGATCTTCCTCCTTGAACGGCACTGGCGTGAACTTGGGATACGCACATATCGTCCCCAGCGCCACGAACTTCTCAACGCTGGCCACGCGCGCCTGCTCGATGAGCTGAATCCCCATCATCGCGTTCTCATAGAAGAACCTGCCCGGGTTGGCCATATTGGCACCAATCCCGCCCACGACGGCAGCAAGGTGTATGACGATATCGGCCTTGGCGTCGGCGTACATCCGAACAACGTCTCCGTGATGAACGAGGTCATATTCCTCGCGACGAGGAACGAAGACCTCGGCCGCACCCCGCCGCGCCAGCTCCTCGCACACGAAGCCGCCAACGAACCCCGCACCGCCCGTGACGCACACCCGCCGGTTATCCCAGAAACCGCCCAATTGCCAATCCCTTCTTTTGCGTTAGTCAGAGCCCCTCAAGCGACCCCGCTAGCCCGGCAGCCACCCGGACACGAACTCACCAAGACCCCACCCGAAGTACTGATCCAAGAAGTACGCGCCCACGGCCACGACCGCCAACACCGCTAGAAACGCGAGCACACCTGTCAGAATGCGGCCCACTGCCCTGCCAAACCGCCGACCCGCGCTCATCTCAGGCGCCCAGTCGTCATCCTTCGTAGCGGCCTTCGGCCTGCCCTCGGCGCCACTCGCCGTGGACCTGCTGTAGTAGGAACGGTAGTAGTAGTGGCCGCCCGCATAGTCCCCATAGCGGCCCTTGCCGTCTTCAATCCCCCAGATGACCACTCCAAGCACGCGCGCTCCCACCTTGTCGAGCAGCTCTACCGCTTTGCGCCCGGCGTCTCGCGTCGACTCCCCCGCCTTGCTCACCATGAGCACACCATCGACCCATCGCGCGGACGCAGCGGGGTCGGAGACGGCCAGCAAAGGAGGTGAGTCGATGATCACCCAGTCGCCCCACGCCTGGAGCGCCGCCACGACCTCCTGCATCTTGCGCGAGCCAAGTAGCTCCGAGGGGTTGGGCGGCATCTTCCCTGCTGCAAGCACCAGCAGCTGATCCCCACTGGGCCGCTGCAGAGCGGCCTTGAGTGAGTGAGTCCCTGCGAGCACATCCGAGAGCCCCACTAGGTTGTTGATCGACAGGAACTGATCGGTCGTGGGCCTGCGAAAGTCCGCCGAGACGAGCACTACCTTCTTGCCGCTCTGCGAAAGGGCCATCGCCAGGTTCGCGGCCACCGTGGACTTGCCCTCGGCGGGGGCCGCAGACGACACCAGGAGCGTCTTGAGCTCGTGCTCGAAGTTGATGAAGTCGAGGGAGTTGCGCAGCACACGATACGCTTCAGCGGTCGAGGAGCCGGGTGCGTCCACAATCACCAGCCTGCGCGTCTGACCCTTCTCGATCTTGTCGAGCGGGATCGAGCCCAGAACAGGCGCGCCGTAGATCTTCTCGGCCTCCTCTGTGGACTTGATGGTGTTGTCCAGATACTCGTAGAGGAAGGCCATCCCCAGACCGAACACGACGCCGACGACAAGCCCTAGAGCCAAGTTGCGCAGTGGGCGAGGCTCGACCGGGGCATCGACAGGAACGGCGGCCTGCACCACGACGCCTGACCCGCTCTCGAGCTGTTCATTGATACGTAGCTGCTCGAGCTTCTCGGCCAGCGTTGAGAACGTACCTACGGCTATCTGCAGTTCCGCTCGGAGTTCGTCTGACGCGCCGCTGCTCTGCACCCGCCTGCCGATGTCGAGAATCTCGGCACGCGCAGCCTCGAGGCGCTGCTCGACCTCATCGGCAGCACGCGTGATTGACTCGCGCTTGCGCTGCCTCGATGCCTCCACGTACGTGAGCGCCATCGTATCGGCGATCTGCGCGGCTTCTTCGGGGGTCGGCGCAGAGGCGACTATCGCGATGAGGTTCGTCTGTCCCACTGCAGCGACATCGACTCGAGCGAGGAGTTCGTCCGCCGTGATCTCAAGGCTGAGCTGCTTGATGGTCTCCTCGGCAACGGGACGGAGCACGACGAGTTGAACCTGAGTCTGAAGCGCACGTTCCGGCTGACTCGACAGGTCGGGCAGCACGGTGCCGAACAGCGCGGCTCCCGCGTCCTTCTCGGAGATGAGAACTCGGGCCTCGGACTCGTACAGCGGTGCCTGGATCAGAGAGACCGCAAGCGCAACGCCCGCCACGATGAACGTCGCAAGTACGATTATGCCGCGCCGAGCTCGGATGACGTTCAGGTAGTCGCGGAGTTCCACTGTGGCGAGCGCCTTCCGTCTGCGGTGGACTAGTTGCTGACCGGACTCGAGCCTGTCTTGCCGAACCGAGCGAGGAACCACAGATCTTGACCGTTGAACTGTTGCTTGATGGCAACAAGATCCGCCGAGGAGGTCTCGTGGTCTTCCTTCATGATAACGGGAATCCGGACTGTGTTCGGACCCAACACGCCTTTCTTGATCTCAATACTCGCGACCTTGCCATCCGCGTACTCGGACGTGATCTTCCGGCTCTTGCGCTGTTCGGCGATCATCGTGTTCAGCAGTGCGATATCCACTTCGTCTACGGTGGGCAGCGGACTCGACGCTGTTGATGATCCGCGTTCCTCGGCGGTCACCGTCGATACATACCACGCGTCGCCAAACTTCCGCATGACGATACGACCATCCACGTTGCCGCCTTCGTGAAGCGTGACGAGAACGGTCAACGTCGATACGTCACTGCTGGTATCAACCTTGGTGATGGCCATGGTGGTGACATCGCCGTTGACGAGCCGCCCGATCATGGCCTGAGAATCCACCTGTTCCTGCCACAGCCGCAGCGCGAAATCCTCGGGCATGCCATCGGGCAGCCTAAGCTCGGTGGGCGCGGCGGCCGCAGTCGAGCTTGGCGTCACGCTGGGCACCGGTTTGGGAGAGCCGCTCAGCGCCCGGATCGAGGTCCACACGTCGCTCGACGCGATCTGGTCCGGGAGGCTAGCGAGCATCCCCAGCCCGTCATAGAAGTAGAGGGCACCCGCCAAGGCACCCGCCGCTAACATCAGGACGAGCCCAGCGATGATGACGGTCCAATTGGGTGAGGCTTGCTGCTTCTCCATGCTACGACTGCACTCTCTGCCCAGTACGCGCGGACCACGAAAGACTCACGTTGCGTACTGGGTGATTATAGTGCGAAACCAGGGCAGGTATCCACTTCACAATGTGTCGGGGAATGCGACACGGCCCGGCGGCATAGCACCGCCGGTACAGGTCACAGAACTACGGGAACCTGCGCGGCGGGCAGTGAGCTCTTCGCAGCGCCGGACTTGACCATCCTCGCGAGCCAATCGCCCTCCCCGGCTAGCACCGAGACGGTGCCGGCGATGCCGTTCAACAACGTGGACCGAGCGTCAGGCGATTGGAAGTAGTCGACTGCTCCAGCGACCACAACCGCCTCTGCTCCGGAGATCTGCTGCGCCCCCTTCTCCAGCACAACCAGCTTGCCATTCTGATATGAGCTGAACTGCTCGGGGACCACGACCTTCACTCCGCCGACTTCATCGAGAGCAGCAGACCACAATGCCGCCGGGAGGATGACCCAGGGCATCCGCGCATCGCCGGACTGCGGCGCCAAGGCCTCAGCAACACCCTTGCCTCCACCAAATGCAAGCGCCTCGCGAGCCGTGCGCGCACTCGTTCCCGAGACGGTGACCGGGCGCAGCGGGTCCAGAAGCGTGATTATGCCGGTACCCGTATCCAGAACGAAGGCATAGGCCGCGAGCTCGGTGCCCGACTCATCGGGGGCGGTCCCGACGACGAGCACACGCGCAGTATCTTGCTGTCCCGGCGGCACCAAGTAGCCGGCCGAGGTCGCTGCGAACAGCCCGACACCTACGATCATCAGTAGGGCCACTCCCAGAATGACAGCCTTGCCTGCCCCGCTCATCGCTCACCCTCCGCAGCCAAGTAGCCGCTCACGCCTGCGGCGATCCCCTCGGCGAGCTTGTCCTGATAGTGCGGGCTCGCCAGCAGACGGTCTTCAACCGAGTTCGACAGAAACCCGCACTCCACAAGCACGGCCGGTGATCTCGACCAGTTGAATCCTGCGTGATCTCCGCGAGCCGTCATCCCCCGGTCAACAGCGCCGGTCTGCGCGACAACCGCACTATGAAGACGTCGCGCCGCCCTCTTCGAGCTGGCAGAGTGCCGGACAGTCCAGTGATTCTTCGCCGGATAGATCACCGAGACACCCGACACTGTGCTGTCAGGGCTCCCGTTGCCGTGAACCCGCACGAACAGGTCCGCTTTGGCCTTGTTGCCGATGATCGCTCGCTCAGCATTCGAGATGTTCACGTCATCAGTGGTGCGGGTCATGATCACCCGGATTCCCCGTCCCTCAAGTCGCCGCTTCAGGTTCATCGATATCTGCAGGGCGATCTCATACTCAGGCAGCTTCGTGGTGACGCCGGTCGCTCCACCGCTCGCGCGCGTCTTCATCTTCTTGGACTTGGGGCCAATGGGTTCGGGTGACGAATCTGAGCGGCCCTGATGGCCCGGGTCGATGCAGACCACCAGCTCGCGCCCGTCTGTGCCCGCAGGCGTCTCTGAGCCCGCAGCGGGCGTGGTATCGGCCGACGAGCGCATGGAAAGCGTCACCGTGGTCCCGACATCCACCAGTACGCCGGCCTGCGGATCCTGAGCGCCGACAAGATCGACGGCCCCCGTCCGGGGCGCCTCGCCTGAGGCGTGGACTTTGACGTCCAGTCCCGCAGCCGAAAGTACCATCTCGGCCTGAGCAAGCTCGAGTCCCTCCAGCGCAGGCACTTCCACGGCATCAACCGGGAGCCCTGAGGCCGTGGCGGTGGGAGCCTCGCTCGGCAACGCAAGACGTACCACGTCGTCTTGGGCCTCACGCGCAGAACGCAGTTTGGCGCTGCCCAGTGCAACGCCGGCTGCGGCAACGATCAGTACCGCAACCAACACAGACACCAGCAACGGCGTCGCGATGATCCGCCCCCGCCGAGAAGCCCCTGCTCGCTGTGTCCCACCGATTCGCGCCATGTCGGCCTTCTTGTGGTGGGCCCGGTAGGATTCGAACCTACAACCAAGGGATTATGAGTCCCCTGCTCCACCATTGAGCTACGGGCCCGATTGGCACTCGTTGGATTCTAACGCAAGTCCATGCCCGAATAGCCAAGGAGACCTTGATTTCATTCAGCTCTCAGGGCCCATTGCCAAGCTGGAACCACGTTGATGACGCCGTTCGACGTCGCGACGGAGTCACGCTCGTACAGCGTCACAATCGTCGACTCCGCAACACCGAGCTGCGACATCGCCGCCTCGGCACCACGAATCTCTCTCTGCCGGGTGCCAAGGTCCGAGAGAGTCGTACATACCTGCACTATTCGTGGGGGTCCCGTATCGGTGTCCACTACGAAATCGGCGCTGCCTGTCGTCTCGGCGAAGTAGCTGATCGCGTCGTCGTGCAGGCGACTGTATCGGCGGCGTAGCTCCAGGTAAACCGCGTTCTCCAGCAGGTGTCCGGTGTCATCTGCCGATGGGTGCGCCACCGCAGCCGCCAGACCCGAATCGACCGCATACACCTTGCGCGGGTTGACCTGTCGCGCACGGTAGGACGCACGCCGGATGCTGACGGTATGAACCAAGCGCGCGTCAACTAGATGCTCCAGATAGGTGTGGAGCGTGTCTCTGCCCACAGGAACGCCCTGCGACTTCAGGTCATTGTGAAGGCGATTCACCGAGAACTCCCGCGAGAACGAGCTGAGCAGCTGAGCGACAAGCCATTTCAGAGCGACGAAGTTGGCTGCGTCCCATCGCTCCACGACATCTCGGAATGTGACGAGGTCAACGTAGTCCTGCAGTGTCCGCCGACGATCAACCGGTTGCATGGATTGAACGCCGGGGAACCCTCCGGTTCGCAGGTACGATGCGAACGCGCTCTCCAGCGTCGAACGCGCCGCTGCACCGACCGGCTCGTCGCCGCTGTCCTCAAGACCGTTATGGCGGAGATACTCTCGGAAGCTGAACGGCAGGACTTCCACCGCGGTGCTTCGGCCGCGGAGACTCGTTGCGATCTCCGTGCTGAGAAGCTTGGCGGACGAGCCCGTCAGGTACACGCGTACGTTCTCGGTATTGAGCACCCTAAGCACGAACCGCTCCCAATCCGGAACAGCCTGAATCTCGTCAAGGAAGAGGTAACCGAGCTGCTTGTGGCGTTCTGGTCCGGTCCTGAAGAGATACTCCAGCGCATCGCCAAGCAGGTTGACGTCGACAGGGCCGAGCCGGTCATCTTCCAGATTCAGCGCGAGGATGGACGAGCGTGGCGTACCGCTGGAGAGGAGTCGCTTCATCTCCTGGAACAACACGTAGCTCTTGCCCACCCGGCGCATGCCCACAAGCGCCGTGGCCATTCCTGGGAGTTCGGGTACCCGGACGTCACGCTGGGTGAGGGGCGGCAGAGGAGCAGCCTGCTGCTCCTCTAACACCATTTCGAGCTCCGGGCGCATACTCGACCCCCTGTAAGTTGTTACATGTGTCCCTGTCCACAAGGCTATATATAGCTGATGTTGACCTTGACTGCAAGGATAGTTTTACTTCAACAGTCGAGTACTCCGATTCCTGTTGCCACCCCACGTCGCGTTGCGTATACTTCCGACTCGCGCCCACGGCGTGACTCACTCCTCGGTAGCTCAACGGCAGAGCATCCGGCTGTTAACCGGAGGGTTGTAGGTTCGAATCCTACCCGGGGAGCCATAAGAACACCGAAGGCCTCGCATCCGCGGGGCCTTCGTTTGTGTCATGCGTAGCCGGCAGACGGCCTACTCCAGGTAGTCGCGCAGTTTGCTCGAACGGCTGGGATGGCGCAGCTTGCACAGCGTCTTGCTCTCGATCTGCCTGATCCGCTCGCGGGTCACGCCAAACTCACGACCCACCTCTTCCAGGGTGCGGGGGTGACCGTCGGTCAATCCGAACCTGAGCTCGATGACTTTACGCTCGCGCTCAGAGAGGCCGTCGAGTACCTTGCCCAGCTGCTCTTGCAGCATCGAGAAACTGGCAGCATCCGGCGGCACGACCGCCTCGCCATCCTCGATGAAGTCACCCAGCTGGGAGTCCTCTTCCTCGCCGATGGGCGTCTCAAGGCTCACGGGCTCCTGACTGATCTTGAGAATCTCGCGAACCCGCTCGGCAGTCATCTCCATCTTGTCGCCGATCTCCTCGGGAGAAGGCTCGCGACCCAACTCCTGGAGAAGCTGACGCTGGATACGGATCAGCTTGTTGATCGTCTCAACCATGTGCACCGGGATGCGAATGGTGCGCGCCTGGTCGGCGATGGCACGTGTGATGGCCTGACGGATCCACCACGTCGCGTAGGTGGAGAACTTGAAGCCCTTGGTGTAGTCGAACTTCTCGACGGCGCGAATGAGCCCCAGATTGCCTTCCTGGATCAAATCCAAGAACAACATGCCGCGGCCGACGTAGCGTTTGGCGATCGAGACGACGAGCCGCAGGTTAGCCTCGACCAGCTGCTGCTTTGCATCGATACCCACTTGTTCGATACGGTGCAATCGGCGCTTTTCAGCACGATCGAAGACCGCTGCGGTGTCTTCCGCCTCCTCGATGCGTGCGCCGGCATCGAGGCCTTGCTCGATCTTCATCGCCAGGTCGATCTCTTGTGCGGCGGTGAGCAGCGGAACCTTACCGATCTCCTTGAGATACATCCGCACCGGATCGCCGGTGAGCGGTGCCAGGTGCGACGTATCGCCAGCGCGCTTCTTCGGCTTCTTCTTCGTTGCCTTGGGCGCCACCTTGGGAAGCTCGATCTCGACGACAGCTATTTCCGCGGCTGCGGTCTTGTCCTCATCCAGGTCCACCGGGTCCATCGGCTCGGCCTCGGCGACGGTATCGGCTACCGAGTCTGCGTCAAGCGCGTGCGAGGGGTCCTCGACGATCTCGATGCCGGTGTCCTTGAAGTAGCTGTAGATCCGATCGACCTGCTCATCGGCCAGATCGACGTCTGAAAGCGCGCCTTGGATCTCCTCATCCGTAAGATTGCCTTTGGCGTGGCCCATCTTCGTAAGGATCTTGATCTCGGGCAGTTCCAGCTCGGGCGCAGACGCAGCCTTCGCCGCCTTCGCGGCTGGCTTTGCCTTGGGCGCGGACTTTTCCTTTGCCGCTGGCTTTGCCTTGGTCGCGGACTGTGCCACAGCCGCAGGCTTTGCCTTCGCCTCAGGAGCCGAGACTACCTTGGCGGCAGGCTTGGCCTTGGGTGTGACCGAATCCTTCTTGGCAACGGATGCTGCTGTCTTCTTCTTGGTCTCCGGCGCGTTCGCCACTTCGGCGGACTTCTTGGTGCGCGGAGTGCTCTTGGGTTTCTCGGACACGCGTCTCCTCGATCTGTGGATGGTTAGTTCATCTCTCCGCCCGCGCGCCTCAAAGCATCGAGCGCGCGCTGCAGTTCGGATACTTCCCTGAATACCTCGTCATAGTCGGCGGATTCCTTGAATGCGCCGGGTTGTTTCAACCTGCCTCTTCCCTGCGCAATTCGCCGTTCAAGCGCAAACTCCTTGAGTCGGCGCGTCAAATCTTCAACAACCACGCGAATCTGCTCGTCAGTCTGGTCAGCGACATCGGAAGCCGACAGGAGCTGCGCAGAACCGGGAACGCGCTGTTCGAGCACTGAGACCAAGGCCGATGGATCCATTCCAGAGGCGGTTTCAGTCATCACCTGGGCGATGCGACGATTGGTCGGGTCTTCCAGGAGGGATTCTGTAAGCAACTCCTGTGCCCCGCTGCGCGCGCTGGGTACAGCCAGCATGATTCCCAGAAGATCCCGCTCAGCTCGCGCGTGCTGCGTGAGCGGTTGCTCGGCGGCCGGCGCTGACTGTGCATCGTCGGCTCGCTCTGCGTGCTTGGGTGCATCCTTCACGTCTGCGATGGCCCTGCGCACCGTCGCGAAGTCCGCGAAGAGCCGGTCGGCGATGTAGTTGGCGTAGTCATCGGCCAGTATCGAGTCCTTGACGGCCACCAGCACTGCGGCGGCGTCCTTCAGCGCCCGGGCGCGTTCCTCGGGACGGTCGAGATCCCAGCGCTGCAGTCTGCGATCGATGGCGAACTTCAGAAGAGGCTCAGCGCCGGCGATCACCTGCCTCATCGCGTCAACTCCTGAGGCCGTCACATAGTCGGCCGGATCCTGCCCGTCCGGAATCACCGCGACATCAACGGCGACCTGGGAAGCGCCTGCTTCCGGAGCTACGGTGCTATCGATGAACTCCGCAGCGCGGTCCGCAGCCCTCATACCTGCCTCGTCACCGTCGAACAGGTACACAACACGCTTGGCGAAGCGGCCGAGCAACTTGACGTGCTGCTTTGTGAGCGCCGTTCCCAGCGTCGCCACCGCGTTGGTGATCCCCGCGTCGTGGAGCGCGATGACATCCGTATAGCCCTCAACGACGACCGCTGTACCGTTTGCCGTGATCGGACCCTTCGAGCGGTCTATGGCATACATCGATGCCGACTTGTGAAACACCGGCGTGTCGTTGGTGTTCAGATACTTGGGCTCACCCGAACCCAGCACGCGACCGCCAAAGGCCACGGTGCGGCCCTGGAGGTCGTTGATCGGAAACATGATGCGCTCGTAGAACCGGTCCTTGAGTGTGCCCTTGTCACCGCGCAGCGCCAGGTTCGCATCCACGATCTCATCGGCCGAGAAGCCCTTCGACGTCAGATGACGGACCAGCGCTCCCCTCCCCGGGGCGAAACCGAGCTGCCAGGCCTTGGCGACCTCACTGCTGAAGCCGCGTGACGAGAGGTAGTCGCGCGCCGCCGCCGGGTCCGTCTCGCGCGATCCTGTGAGGACTCGATGGTAGAAACCGGCGGCTTCATCGAGCGCCGCATACAGCCGCTCCTTGTGACCGCGCGGTGCCCCACCCTCCTGCTCATGGATCTCGACGTTCGCACGATCGGCGAGCAGTCGCACGGCGTCAGGGAAATCCACGTTGTCCACCTTCATGGTGAACCCAAAGACATCTCCGCCCAAACCGCAGCCGAAACAGTGCCACAGCTGCGTGGCGGGATCCACCTTGAACGAGGGTGTTTTCTCACCGTGAAACGGGCAGAGCCCCCAGAACAGCCGGCCCTTCTGCCTTAGAAGCACCCGCTCCTGGATGAGAGCGACGACATCGGTCGCATCGCGCACGCGCGTGACGTCTTCGTCGGTTATGCGACCCATGTCACCCCCCGTACGTAGCGAACCACACCTGCCCGATGTAACGCCTGTGCTCCCGAGGGTCGCAAGACCCCCGGGAGCACCGGGTACCACACGCTGTTCTCGCTTTGCGAGTGCTACTAGTGAATTGCCTGGAACAACGGCACGAACACCAGGCTGACAATAGTCATCAGCTTGATAAGGATGTTCATGGCAGGTCCCGACGTGTCCTTGAACGGATCTCCAACGGTGTCACCGACAACGGCTGCCTTGTGGGCATCCGAGCCCTTGCCACCGTGGGCGCCGCCCTCAATGTACTTCTTTGCGTTGTCCCATGCTCCACCCGCGTTCGCCATGAAGACGGCGAGTAGGAATCCGGTGACAAGCGCGCCAGCCAGCAGGCCGGTGAGCATGTCGACGCTGAGCGCTCCGACTACAAGCGGAGCTGCGACGGCGATGACGCCCGGGATGACCATCTCCCGCAACGAGGCCTTGGTCGAGATGTCGACGCAAGCGGCGTAATCAGGCTTGCCGGTGCCCTCCATGATTCCCGCAATCTCGCGGAACTGGCGACGAACCTCGCCGATCATCGAGAAAGCTGCCCGTCCGACAGCGTTCATGGTCAACGCACCGAAGAGGAACGGCAGCATGCCGCCGATGAAGAGACCAACGATGACGTACGGGTTATCGAGGCCCATGTTGAGCGTCAATGCATCAGCACCCGAGGTCAGCGACTGCCTGAAGGCAACGAACAGCGCGAGCGCCGTCAGACCAGCGGAACCGATCGCGAAACCCTTGGCGATGGCCGCCGTCGTGTTACCAACCGAGTCCAAGCTGTCGGTGATCTTGCGGATGTCAGCGCCCATATGGGCCATCTCCGCGATACCACCGGCGTTGTCTGCAACCGGGCCGTAAGCGTCGACACCAACCGTGATGGCGGTGATGGACAGCATACCCAAGGCGGCAAGGCCGATACCGTAGATGCCGGAAAGGTCATTGCCCGGGTCGGCCATGTTGCCCGTCTGGTAGGCGACCAGGATACCCGCGCCGACAACCAGGATCGGCAGGGCGGTCGACATCATGCCCGTACCCAGTCCCGCGATGATGTTGGTGGCTGCGCCAGTCTCAGACGCCTCTGCGATCTTCCTGACGGGGCTGTAGTGATCGGAGCAGTAGTACTCGGTGATCTTGCCGATCGCTATGCCTGCAATCAGGCCAGCGACTACCGCGCCGAAGAACCACATGCGCGCAGGATCGGAACCCTCACGCGTCGACCAGTGCCAGAACAGGAGGCCCATCGCGGCGATCTCTAGACCCGCGGCGACGTACGTGCCGGTGTTGAGAGCGCTGTGCAAGTTGCCGTTGTCCTTCGCACGCACAGCGAACAGGCCGATGATCGAAGTGACGATACCGAATGCGGCGATCAGCAAGGGCGCGGCGACCCCGTACTGAAGATCGATGCCACCCACAACACCCCACAGTGAGATCGCAAGCACCATGGGCGCAAGGATCGAGCCTACGTAGCTCTCGAAGAGGTCAGCTCCCATGCCAGCGACGTCGCCCACGTTGTCGCCAACGTTGTCGGCGATGACAGCGGGGTTACGGGGATCGTCCTCCGGAATACCCGCCTCGACCTTGCCTACGAGGTCCGCGCCGACGTCAGCGGCTTTGGTGTAGATTCCGCCGCCAACACGAGCGAACAGTGCGATCGAGCTGGCACCCATCGCGAAACCGTTGACGACCTCAGGCTGCGGCTTATCGCCCACCAGCAGGAAGATCGCCCACAACGACAGACCGCCGAGGCCGAACGATGCGACCGTGAGGCCCATCGAGAGCCCGGAGCGGAACGCTACCTTCAGCGCGCCAGCGATTCCCTTGGTCGCGGCCTGTGCGGTACGAGCGTTCGCGCGAGTCGCGACGTACATACCAAAGAATCCCGCACTCGCCGAGAGGATCGCTCCTGTGATGAATGCGACTGCCGTCATCCAATGAACAGTCAGCCCCAAGAGCACGGCCACAACAGCCACGAACACAACGAGAACGCGATACTCGGCCAGCAGGAACGCAAGAGCGCCCTCCTGTATGGCCTTGGAGATGTCCTGCATCTTCTCATTGCCCGGGTCCTGCTTCAGAACCCACGAGCCGAGGTAGATAGCGACAGCGATGCCCAATACAGCAGACGCAGGCGCCAACCACACAATCCAGTCAGCCATTGAGGTGGTACTCCCTTCCCCTTCACTACATTCCGAAACGCTCCGGTGATTCTAGGTGAAGCAGCCGATGCGGGCAACAAAACAAAGACGTTGCATATCGTTCGCATGACTAGCCATCAGAGAGCATGAGCCAGGGCTACACCATCCACTTGCGCGGTACGAACAACCGCTCGAACTCACGAATGGCGAAACGGTCTGTCATGCCGGCGACATAATCGACCACGGCCTGCACCGGAGTGGTGTCTGCTACCGACGAGGACTCATGCGGAAGCTCGTCGGGATGCGAGAGGTAGTGTTCGAAGATCATCTGCACGACCCGATAGGCGCGCGGCTCTTCGGCCTTCGCCCGGTCTGAGAGGTAGACGTTGTCGAA
>JBBREQ010000066.1:0-13336 GCA_038202795.1 Coriobacteriia bacterium
CGAATCCGTGTCGTGGTACACCCACAGAGCTGCATACATTCGATGGTCGAGTACTCAGACGGAAGTGTGAAGGCGCACTTGGGGGTCACCGACATGCGCATCCCGATTCAGTACGCGTTCAGCCATCCGCGCCGGTGGGAACCACCGGTCACCCCTGTCGACTTCACCACGCTGGGTTCGCTGGTGTTCGAGCCGGCCGATCTCGAGGTGTTCGGCTGTTTGCGCATGGCGTTCGACGTCGGTCGACAGGGCGGCACCATGCCCGCTGTGATGAACGCGGCCAACGAAGTCGCTGTGGCGGCGTTTCTGGCAGGAGAGTGTGGGTTCCTCGGAATCGAAGAAGTAGTCGAGCGGACGCTGTCGCTGCACGACCGCGAGGCGGTGGAGTCCATCGAGCAGCTCGAGATGGTCGACGCGTGGGCTCGAACCCAGGCGCGAGAGATTCTTGCCACCCTGTAGAGAGCGCGTGTGCCTGCCTGTCGTGGCGCACTGTTTGCACGACCCGCGCAAGACGCAATCGAATTGTCCAGCCCGGTTGGAAGGGACCGCCATCCATGACTGAGGGATTATCTGCTGTCTTCTGGGGAATAGTGACGTTCTCCCTGTTGATCGTCATTCACGAGGGGGGCCATTTCGCAGCGGCACGGCTCTTTGGCGTCAAGGTCCACGAGTTCATGGTGGGCCTGCCAGGACCGGCCCTGCGCATCAAGGGCAAGAAGACGACCTACGGGGTCACCGCGATTCCGCTGGGTGGTTACGTTCGGATTGCCGGAATGGAGCCCGGCCCCGAGGACCCGCTCTTGGGGCCAGCGCTGGTGGCGGTGACACGCGCGGGCGAGATGAACTCGATCACACTGGGCGAGGCGCTGGGCATCGAAGCCAAGGAAGCCGATGCGCTCCTGATCACGCTTGCGGACTGGGACGCACTGACGCCTCTTGAGGGCGATGACTACAGCTATCGTTCCAACTTCGCACCCGAGGAGGCGAGTGACGAGACCGCGTTGCTCGATCGCGCTCGCAGCGTCACGTACCGGGCCCTTCCCACATGGAAGCGCGTGACGATGCTCGCAGCGGGAGTGGTGTTCAACCTCGCCGTCGCCGTGCTCGTGTTCACGGTGGTGTTATCGACCTTCGGCTATATGAAGGAGACCGGCGCGATTGAGGTGCCGTCAGCCAAGACCGCCGCCACCACTGCTGGCCTCAAGAGCGGTGACCGCCTGATCAGCTTTGACGGGCGCCAGGTTGACGATTTCTCACAGGTCGTCATGGCCGTAGGCGCCCTCGAACCGGGCGACAGCGTGAGGATCGTCTACGAGCGAGATGGTAAGGAAGCACGTGTTGTCGCTATCCTTGGGACGAATCCAGAGACTGGCAAGGCACAGCTTGGCGTCCGTGCGCAGGTTGTCGCGACCAACCCCAACGTGCTCGAGTCGCTGCTGCTCTCGTTCAGCTACATCGGAATGGTCTTCGTCGCTATCGCCGGGTTCTTCAACCCCGCAACGTTTCAGGCGTCGGTCAGCCAATCGTCAAGCGTGATCGGGGCGTCGGTGATCGCCGCCGATGCGGCGCGAGCCGGTGCACTTTCGTATGCCGGCCTGGTCGCCGTGCTCTCACTGTCGCTGGGCGTCATCAACATTCTGCCCATACCCCCGCTCGACGGGGGCAAGATCGCGGTCGAACTGATCGAGAAGCTGCGTGGTCGGCCATTGTCGCGCCGGCTGTCGTTGTCGCTGTCAGCCATCGGCGCCGTGATGCTGTTCTCGCTCATCGGCTACCTCATGTACGCTGATGTCGTGCGATTGTCGATGCGCGGCTAGATGGGTTTGGGAGGCGAGGCGGCGTGATACAGAGGCGCGCGACGCGTCCCGTGAACGCGGGAGGGGTCGTCATAGGCGGCGGCGCTCCTGTGAGCGTGCAGTCGATGACCAACACCGACACGCGCGACGCAACGGCCACGTTGGCCCAGATCGCCGAGCTCGCGGCTGCCGGCTGCGAGATTGTGCGCGTCGCGATTCCTCGAGCTGACGCGCTCGACGGCTTCGAGGCCATCTGCGCGGCCTCGCCACTTCCCGTGGTCGCCGACATACACTTCGATCACGTCCTGGCCATCGAGGCCACCCTCCGCGGTGCGGCCAAGTTGCGCATCAATCCGGGCAATATCGGCGACCTGAGCCGAGTCGACGACGTCATCGACGCCGCCGGAGCTGCCGGAATCCCCATCCGAATCGGCGTGAACGCCGGCTCGCTCGCCGAGAAGTACCGCGACCTCGACTGGCCCCTGGCCGAGAAGCTCGCTGCCAGCGCGATTGCGTTCTGCGAGCACTTCGAGGCGCACGACTTCTCCGACATCGTGGTGTCGGCCAAAGCGTCGAGCGTGAACGCCACCGTCGATGCCTATCGCAAACTCGCCGATGAGGTTGTGTATCCGTTGCATGTCGGTGTGACAGAAGCAGGCACGTCGTTCTCGGGAACGATCAAGTCCTCTGTGGGGTTGGGCATTCTGCTCTCCGAGGGGATCGGTGACACGCTGCGTGTGTCGCTCACTGCGCCACCTGTCGAGGAGGTGCGGGTCGGCTGGGAGATCCTTGGGGCGCTGGATATACGTCGCAACAGCCCGGAACTCATCAGCTGCCCGACGTGCGGTCGCTGCGAGATCGATCTGATCCCCATCGCCGAGGAGATCGAGCGCCGTCTGCGCGCACACCCCACTCCCATCAAGGTCGCCGTCATGGGCTGCATCGTCAACGGTCCTGGTGAAGCGCGCGAGGCTGATCTGGGAGTCGCCGCGGGCAAGGGGCTCGGGCTGATCTTCGCCAAGGGCGTGGCGCTCCGCAAAGTCCCGGAGGCGCAGATAGTCGATGCGCTCATGGACGAGGTCGCACGACTGAGCGTTGAGAGTGAACGAGCCTGACGGAGTCGCACCGCGCGGCCGTCTCGGACTGTTATCCTACGCATCAACGAACGACGACCGCCCGCGTTGCCCGCCGCTTGCGTGGCGGTGCTGCGCGCGCCGACTGGGAGTGACTCGCATGACCGTCGCGCTTCGGATGAGCTCGCTGTATGTTCCCACGCTCAAGGAGGACCCCACAGAGGCCGAACTGGCCTCACATAGGCTTCTGCTGCGCGCAGGCATGATCCGCAAGGCCGCTGCGGGCATCTACAGTTTCCTGCCGTTGGGATGGCGATCGCTTCACAAGATCGAGCAGATAGTCCGCGAGGAGATGGACGCGATCGGCTCGCAAGAGATCATGATGCCGGTCGTTCAGCCTGCCGAGCTCTGGCATGAGTCGGGTCGTTGGGATGTCTACGGCCCCGAGCTCGCGCGTCTCAAAGACCGGCACGGACGGGACTTCTGCCTGGGGCCCACCCATGAGGAGATCGTCACCTCGCTGGCACGCTCCGACGTGCGGTCCTATCGCGAGCTGCCGTTGTCGCTCTACCAGATCCAAGTGAAGTTCCGCGACGAGGTCCGCCCTCGTTTCGGTCTGCTGCGCGGTCGCGAGTTCATCATGAAGGACGCCTACAGCTTCCACTCGACCCAAGAGTCACTCCAAGCGCACTACGACGAGATGAGCCACGCCTATGGGCGCATCTGCGAGCGCTGCGGGCTGGACTACCGCCCGGTTGAGGCCGATTCCGGGCAGATCGGCGGCAAGGTCACCACGGAGTTCATGGCACTTGCCGAGAATGGTGAGGCCGAGATCGTCTTCTGCGGCTGTGGATGGGCGGCAGACGTCGAGGCAGCCGATACCCTCGTTCCTCGCAGCCCCGCCGTCATCGAGCCGCGTCCGATGGAGAAGGTCCACACCCCCGATATCCGCACTATCGCCGACCTCTCCGGGTTTCTGGGAATCTCCGATCACGACACGGTCAAGACCATGGCGGGCAAGACACCTGAGGGGCGTCTCGTCTTCCTGCTCGTGCCCGGCGATCGCGAGCTCAACCCCATCAAAGCAGGCAATCTCGTGCCGGGACTTGAGCTGCTCGAGGAGACCGACTTCGAGAAGTATGCGATACCCAAGGGCTCACTCGGGCCGGTCAATCCTCCCGCGGGAACACATGTGATCGCTGACAAGAGTCTCGCGACTGACGTGGCCTGGGGAATTGGCGCTAACGAGACTGACTATCACTTCATCAACGCGCAGCCCGGGCGCGATTTCGCCGTCGAGCAGTGGGCCGATCTGGTGGTGGCTCAGGCTGGCGATGGGTGCCCGGTCTGTGGCGGAACGCTCGAAGCGACTCGCGGCATCGAAGTCAGTCAGGTCTTCCAGCTGGGCACCAAGTACTCCGTGTCGATGGGAGCGAGCTTCTCGGATGAGAATGGCGAGGAGCAGCCGTTCATCATGGGCTGCTACGGGGTGGGCGTGTCCCGCACGCTCGCTGCGGTCATCGAGCAGCACAACGACGGCAATGGCATCATCTGGCCCGTCTCGGTAGCTCCGCTCGAGGTTGCAGTTCTGCCGCTGATGGCAGATGGTGAGGTTGCCGAGGTCGCCGAGTCGCTGTGGAGCGCACTGGGAACCGTCGGCATAGAGACGGTAATCGATGACCGCGACGAGCGTGCTGGCGTGAAATTCAACGACGCCGACCTCATCGGATGGCCCTACCAGGTGGTCGTGGGCAAGAAGGGCCTAGCCGAGGGGATCGTCGAACTCAAGATTCGTGCGAGCGGTGAGCGTTCGACCATTCCGGTGGCACAAGCCGCCGAGCGGATCGCCGAGATGGTCAAGACGGATCGAGCACTGTTCGCGTAGCGGGCGTATGTCTCGCGACGGGCTCGATGATCCGCCTCGGATCACTTTGACCGGCACCTCTCCTGTGCTAGAATCGCCCCTGCACGTGAATCTGTCGTCTTGCGAGAAGTGGGCTTACGCTCGCTTCTTTTGTTCTGTGGGTAAGGAGGTGACCGGATGGGACGAAACGACCTGGTGGAGAAGCTCACTGAGCTTCTTGAGCCGCTCGCCGTCGAACAGGGCGTCGAGCTTGTCGCCGTGGAACAGTCGGGCGGACACAAGTCCACCGTCATCCGGGTACTTCTGGACTGCGAAGACGGTCTGGACATCGACGCCATCTGTGAAGCCAACAACTGGGTCTCAGACGCCTTGGACGAGGCCGATCCGATCGCTGGTCCGTTCGTGCTGGAAGTCTCGTCTCCCGGGGTGGACCGTCCGCTGCGTACACGTGAGCACTTCGAGCGTTTCGCTGGTGAGACGGTAAGTATCAAGACCACCGCTCAGAGTCCGGCTCGCAGTTCGTGGAGTGGGACGCTCGTTGGTCTTGAGGGTGACGACGTCGTGCTCGCGGTCGATGACGAGCACGTGCGCATTCCGCTTGACACTGTCCACAAGGCACGCCTGAAAGGCGTCGTGAGTTTCAACCCAGAAAGGGGCGCCTCGTAAATGAGCTCCGAACTCAATGTGATGGATGCGCTGCGCGTTCTCGCGCAGGAGAAGGGCATCGACGAATACGACATGCTCGACAAGCTCGAGCAGTCGCTGGCCAACACCTACCAGCGCATTCTCGACTTGGACAATCCCACTCGCGTGACGATCGACCGTGAGAGCGGGCGCATCTATGTCTACGAACTCGTACCGGTGGGCGAGTGGGACGAAGAGGCCGGCGAGGAGCCCGAGTATGAGGAGCGCGACGTCACGCCCGCCGACGTCTCGCGTATCGCCGCCCAGAACGCCAAGAGCGTGATCACCTCGATCATCCGCGATGCAGAGCGTGAGCGGATCTTCGAGGAGTACGCCGATCGTATCGGCGAGAGCGTGACGGGCACGGTGCAGCAGAGCGACTCCCGCTACACGCTGATCAAGCTACGTGAGGGCGTTGAGGCCCTTCTGCCGCCGGGCGAGCAGCCCAACAACGAACGCTACAACCACAACGAGCGCATCAAGGCCTACATCATCGAGGTGCGGCGCGGTCAGGGCTCCGAGCCCTCGATCGTCGTGTCGCGGACACACCCGGGCCTCATCCGGCGCCTCTTTGAGATCGAGGTGCCCGAGGTCTACGACGGCATCGTGGAGATCAAGAGCGTGGCTCGCGAAGCGGGCGCGCGTTCGAAGGTCGCTGTCTCCAGCCGCGAGTCGGGTCTCGACCCAGTCGGCGCCTGCGTGGGCCCCAAGGGGAGCCGCGTGCGCATGATTGTGGGCGAGCTTCGCGGCGAACGCATCGATGTGATCCCGTGGGGCGAAGAGCCCGCGACCTACGTTGCCAGCTCTTTGTCTCCTGCGAAGGTGGACCGCGTGATCATCGACGCGGACTCGCACACCGCAACGGTGATCGTGCCTAACGACCAGCTTTCCCTCGCGATTGGCAAAGAGGGTCAGAACGCGCGTCTCGCGGCGAAGCTGACCGGATGGCGTATCGACATAAAGAGCGCCGCGACCGCCGTTGAGCAGGGTCTCTCCACGAGTTCCGGAGAGCCCAAGGAGGCTGGCGAGGAGTTCGACGGTCGCTGCTGTGCGGTCACCTCGTCAGGTATTCGCTGTCGCAATCAGGCGCGTCCGGGCGGCTACTACTGTGGCCTGCACGAGAAGGAGGCCGCCGCCGAGTGATGAAGCCGCGCAAGGTTCCCACGCGCACCTGTACCGGTTGCGGTACCGCTTCGACGAAGCGGGAGCTGGTTCGGTTCGTGAGAACACCGGAAGGTCACGTCGAACTCGATTCGAGTGGCAAGGCCGACGGGCGAGGGGCGTACCTGTGCGTGGACCCGGACTGTTTCGAGCTGGCGCGCAGGCGCCGCAGGTTGGACTCGGCGCTCCGGGTGAGCATGCAAGATGACGATTATCTGAGACTGCGACGTGACTTCGACGGGTTTCTGAGAAGCAGAGACTCGAAGCAGGGAGAGTGACCTAAAGTATGCCGAGTATGAGAGTCCACGAACTCGCCAAAGAGTTCGGCATGACGAGCAAAGAGCTGATCGACCGGCTTGCCGAGATGAAGATCCCGGCCAAGAACCATGCGTCCACGCTGGTCGAAGCCTATGTCGACAAGATTCGCAAAGAGCTTGGCCCTGAGATCGCTGAGCGGCAGTCCGCGATTGAGGCGGAGCGCCACGAGAAGGAGGCTGCGGAGGCCACCGTGCGTGCTGAGGAAGAAGCTCACCGCAAGGCTGAAGAAGAGTCTCGTCGCAAAGCGGAGGATGTCGAGCGCAAGGCGCGCGAGGCCGATCGTAAGGCCCGCGAAGAGGAGCAGCGCCGCCTTGAGGAAGAGGCGCGCAAGCGCACCGAGATCGAGCAGGTCGCACGCGAGGAGGCCGAGACGGCGGACGCGCGTGCCCAGCTCGTTGTCAACACGGTCGTAGAACCTACGCCAGCGCCCGAGCCGGTGGCCCCGGCTGCGGAGGTTCTGGAAACGTCGGACCTCGAGTTGAGCCCGCTCGAGGCCGCCATCGCCGCCGAGTCTGCCCGTCTGGGTGCCGAGAAGGCCGCCAAGCTGGAGAAGGTCGAGGAAGAGCGCTACCGAAAGATGGCGGTCGAGGCCGAGCAGCTTCAGCGTGATAAGGTCATCGAAGAGGCCAAGGCTGCGGTCGCAGCGGCAACGGCAGAGGGTAGTCGCAAGAAGAAGAAGAAGCACAAGAAGACCGGCGAGGAGGCCGAGGAGGCCCGTCTGCACGACGAGGCCACCCACGTCGATCTGCCTACCGGCGGCGAGACCGTCACCGTGACTGAAGGCGTCACCGTGAGCGATTTCGCCGATCTTCTCGGCGTACCGGCCAACGATGTCATCAAGCGCCTCTTCATGCTAGGCACTCCGCTGACCGTGAACCAGCCTATGATGCGCGATATCATCGAGCTCATCGGCGAGGACCTGGGCCGCGAGGTCGTCGTGGTGAAGCCCGAAGAAGAGATGGGCTGGACGTTTGAGGACGTCGACGAGGATCTGCTGCCACGTTCGCCAGTCGTGACGGTCATGGGTCACGTAGACCACGGCAAGACCTCGCTGCTCGACGCGATTCGCGAGACAGGCGTTGCCGCAACCGAGGCCGGCGGCATCACCCAGCATATCGGTGCGTCGGTCGTTCACAAGAACGGCCGGATGATCACGTTCATCGACACCCCAGGCCACGAGGCCTTCACCGCCATGCGTGCTCGCGGCGCCAACATCACCGACATCGTCATCCTGGTGGTCGCGGCCGACGACGGGGTCATGCCGCAAACCATCGAGGCGATCCACCACGCGAAGGCCGCAGGCGTGCCGATCATCGTGGCTGTCAACAAGATCGACAAGGACGGCGCGAACCCCGAGCAGGTCAAGCAGATGCTCACCGAGCATGAGATCGTGCCGGAAGAGTGGGGTGGCACAAACATCTTCGTCGAGGTCTCGGCTAAGAAGCGGCTCAACATCGAGGGCCTTCTCGAGATGATCCTCTTGCAGGCTGATGTCCTTGAACTCAGGGCCAACCCCAATACCACCGCTTCAGGCGTTGTCATCGAGGCCAAGCTCGACAAGGGACGCGGCCCGGTCGCTACGGTGCTCGTCCAGCGCGGAACCATGCGTGTGGGCGACGCGATCGTTGCAGGCACGACGTTCGGTCGCGTGCGCGCTCTGATAGATCCGCTGGGCAAGAACGTTGTCAGCGCCGGACCCGCTGATCCGGTCGAGATCCTAGGCATCTCAAGCGTACCGAGCGCAGGTGACGAGTTCCGCGTATTCGAGGACGAGCGTGATGCACGCAACCTTGCGGAGGAACGCGCGCTCAAGCAGCGTCTCGTCAACCAGGCTGCGACCAAGAAGCACGTGAGCCTCGATGACCTGTTCGAGAGAATCGCTGAGGGCGAGTTGCGCGAGTTGAATCTCGTGGTCAAGGCGGACGTACAGGGCTCTATCGAGGCTTTGAAGGACGCGCTCGACAAGATGGACCAAACAGAGGTCCGCATCAATGTGATCCACTCGGCGGTTGGGGCTATCTCTGAGTCAGACGTCATGCTGGCCGACGCCTCAGATGCAATCGTTATCGGCTTCAACGTACGCCCGACGCCTCAGGCCAAGTCACTTGCAGTGACCGAGAAGGTCGACATTCGTTTGTATCGTGTCATCTACCAGGCGATCGAAGAGATCAACGCTGCGCGTGTGGGTATGCTCGCGCCCGACTTCGTCGAGAAGGACACTGCGCGTGTCGAGGTTCGTGAGCTGTTCCGCGTCCCCAAGGCGGGTGTCATCGCAGGCTGCTACGTTCAGGAAGGCGAGATCACCCGAGACGACCAGATTCGCATCGTTCGTGACGGTACCGTGGTCCACGAGGGCAAGATGTCGTCGCTGCGCCGTTTCAAAGACGACGTCAAGTCCGTCAAGTCCGGGTACGAGTGCGGTATTTCGATCGAGAACTTCCAGGATCTCAAAGAGGGCGACGTCATAGAGGGCTTCAAAGTCATCGAAGTGGCGCGCGAGGCCTAGGAGGCAACCATGAGTCGCGAATCGTTTGGCCGTCGCATGGACGAGCAGGTCCGCGAGACGGTGGCCGAAATACTGGCCGTCGAGATCTCGGACCCTCGCTTGATGCTGGTGACAGTCACCGGTGCCAAGGTGAGTCCGGACCGCAGCGTCGCAAGCGTGTATGTCAGCGCGAGTCCTGATCGCTACGACGAGGTGCGCGCCGGGCTCGAGTCCGCGCGCGGGCGCGTTCGTTCGATGTTGGGGCGCTCGCTGGGATGGCGCGTCACGCCGGAGCTGAGGTTCTTCATCGACGAGAGTGTCGATGAGGGTGCCAAGATCGCCGAGGCTCTGAGAGATGTGCCGCCGACTCTTGTTGACGGTGAGGGCGCCCAGCCGAGTGTCGACGAGGATGACGAGGGGTAGCGCCCGTTGAAGGCCGCCCTCCATCATGCAGCCGTCGCCTTGCGCCGCGCCTCATCGGTCGTCGTCTGCGCGCATGTGCGCCCGGACGGCGACGCTGTCGGATCGGTGCTTGCTCTGACGCTCGCGTTGCGCTCCATCGGTGTCCCTGCGATACCCACGCTCGCTGACGACAGGGAGCCGTCCAGGACCTATGCCTGGTTGCCGGGCTTCGGCCTGTATGCAGCGGCGTCTGAGCTGGAACCTCCCGCGGTCTTCGTCGCTCTGGACACGCCGGTACCTGAACGGCTGGGGGCTGCGCGTGAGCTCGCCGAGGGTGCCGAGACGCTTCTGGTTATCGATCACCATCCGGACGCTTCGTCGTACGGCACGGTACATGTGCTCGATTCGAGTGCCGCAGCTACAGGCCAGCTCATATGGCAGTTGCTTGAGGCACTGGAGGTGCAGCCAACGGCGGAGATCGCACTCTGCTGCTACACGGCGCTTCTCACCGACACGGGACGCTTCCAGTATCAGAACACCACATCAACGGCGCTGCGCGACGCCGCCGCAATGCTCGACGCAGGCGTGGATGCGTCCGAAGTCGCCCGTCTTGTCTACCAGAGTCGCTCTGCCGGATCACTTGCCCTTGAGGCCCTCGCGATGGCGCGTCTCACGGTGGTCAACGGCGGGCGTGTAGCCTACACCTGGCTCGCCGATGACGACTTCGTCTCGACAGGTGCACTGCCGGAAGAGGCCGAGTTCCTGCCCGACGCGGTGCGGGTGCTGGACAGTATCGACGTAGCGATGGTGCTACGGGAGCGTGGCGACGAGGTGCGTGTCAACCTGCGCGCAAAGACCGGCTTCGACGTGGGATCGATCGCGCGTCACTTTGGCGGGGGAGGACATCACGCTGCCGCAGGGCTGACCTGGGAAGAGCCGGGTGTGGCTTCCTTTCTGCCGCATGTTCTTCCCTTGCTGCCCGGCGGTGAAGCACTCCGATGAATGCAGTGAAGCGCGGGCAGTCGGGCCTCTCGGGCGTCCTGCTCGTCGACAAGCCGCAGGGAATGACGAGCCACGACGTCGTCAACCGCATCAGACACGCCACCGGCGAGCGCCGCGTAGGCCACGCAGGTACGCTCGATCCTTTGGCATCCGGACTTCTGGTGGTACTTGTCGGCCCGGCCACCCGGCTCGAGCCCTACCTCTCCTCGAAGGAGAAGGGCTACGAAGCGGTGATCCGCTTTGGTGCCGAGACCGATACCGATGACGCCGAGGGCCAGGTGGTCTCCCAACTCCCGGTGCCCTGCGACGTCCTCACCGCCGAGAAAGCGCACGAAGTACTTCGCGGGTTTCTCGGCGAGTCCGATCAGATGCCGCCGCAGTACTCGGCGATCAAGGTCGGTGGGAAAGTCGCTCACCGAGTGGCTCGCGGGGGAGGGGAGTTGGAGCTCGCCGTGCGTCGTGTGACCGTCATGCGGGCCGAACTGTTGGGGCTGGACGTCGAAACGGCCACCTGGCGAGTGGCGTTTGATGTAAGCAAGGGTACCTACGTTCGCGCGCTTGCTCGCGATATCGGACGCGCTGCCGGAACCGCCGCCCACCTGGCGGGCCTCACCCGTGTGTCGAGCGGCGCGCTCAGGCTGACCGAGGCCCATTCGCTGGCTCAGATCGATGAAGCGGGGGCTGCGCATCGCATTCCGTTGCTGTTCATCGACCCGGTGCGCGCTCTGGGAATCCCGGCCGTCGAAGTTCCACGGGATCTGGTGGCAGACGGCCGGCCGCTGAATCTGGGTTCCACGGAGGCAATCCTGTCAGAGGGGCTGATCGCCGTCAGCTGCGAGGGCAGCCTCACTGCGCTGTATCGCAGTAGCGGCCAACGTTTGAAGGCCGAGGTCGTCTTCGCTACGCCCGTTGTGAGGGCATCGTGAACCAACGCGCCGTCCTATGGTCGCCCAACATGGAACCGCTCGGTCGCTGCGCCGCGGCCATCGGGGTGTTCGATGGTGTGCACCTTGGACACAGAGAGTTGCTTGAGGAAACGGTGCGTGATTCTGTCCGGAGAGAGGCTCGAGCGGTCGGTATCACGTTTGACCGGGATCCGGATCAAGTCGTCACGCCGGAGAGTGCGGCACCGCAGCTCATGTCACTCGACGACAAGATTGATGCGATGCTCTCGATGGGGTTGTCGCGAGTGGTGGTGGTACCGTTCACGCCTGAGATGGCCGCGACAGAACCCGAGGCGTTCTTGGAGCAGGTGGTTGAGCCGAGTATGGATGTGGTTGCCGTCCATGTCGGGCAGGACTTCCGTTTCGGCGCACGAGCGTCCGGCGACATCGACACTCTGTATGTCTGGGGTGTTGAACATAACGTGGAGATCGTCGCGCACCAGCTGGTCACCTCGCGCAGCCAGCCGGTTACCTCGACGCGCATTCGAGGGCTCATCGCCATAGGCGATGTGGATGAAGCCGCGGCTCTGCTTGGACGCTCGCACCGCGTGCGAGGGGTCGTCGTGCGGGGTCGCGGCGAGGGAGAGATGCTCGGCTTCCCTACAGCCAATGTGGAGCCAGCCCCCTACAGTGCTGTTCCTGGCACAGGGGTGTACGCCGGAATCGCGCATCTGGAAGACGGGAGCGCCTGGCCGGCTGCGATTTCGGTAGGCCTACCGCCCTCATTTCCGCAGGCCACAGACTATCTGGAAGCCCATCTCATCGGACTTGACGAGGATATCTACGATCTCACGGTCGAGCTGGACTTCGTCGCGCGGCTGCGTGCCCAGATGCGTTTCGACGATACGGGCGCCTTGTCCGCAGCGATTGCCGCCGATGTGGCGGCCGTAGATGAGTGCCTACGTGCGCATGGGCTCGGTCAGCCTCAGGCCCCCCAGCTTCCCGATGGTGCTGGGGAGATCGTTTCCCCGCTCATCGACGATCCTGTGGCTCTGGACGAGGCCCAGCGGGGCGCGGACAAGGTTGATGCGATGACCGACTATGAGCGCGCCGACGGCAGCTGGGTTGCGGTCATGCACCCGGTACGGATGTCGGGAATCATCACGGCTGCGGGTTCGGGGTCGTTCGCGTACGCGGCTGCTCTTCAGGCTGCGGGGGTCCCCTATGCGTGGGACCCCTATCCACCTGAGGAGATGCCGGGCTTCCGTCCGGCCATCGGAGCGTTCGATCGCCCTTTCACCATGCTGGTCCCTGCGGACCGGCGCAGCGAAGCCCGGGCAGCACTTCGGGATGCCGGGCTCATCATTGAGAGCGATGACACCCAGAGCGATCCATCTGGCCGGCCGGGAGTTCCCGCGGGCGCGCAGAAGGGTGGTGCACGGACTCCCGTGACCGGAGACGGTCGCAGGGTCTTTGTCTGGGTGCTGCTGGTGTTCATAGCGTTCGATCTTCTCGTGGCCATGGCTGCGTGGATCATGGGGCTGTTCGGCTGATGGAGTGAATGCAACGGGCGCTCTCGGAGGCGTGTGGTTCGGACCCCCCTCGACTGCTGGAAGGTTGACCGCTGGACCACTGGAGCGCTCGGGACGTGGCGCCGCCCGGCACCG
>JBBREQ010000067.1:0-13240 GCA_038202795.1 Coriobacteriia bacterium
AGCGCGCCCAGCGGGCAGAGGTGACGGCACCACAGCCGCGGTTCGAGCCATGACGCGCCCACGATCGCTGCGGCCATGCCCAGCACGAACAGCGGCAGGTCGAACGCGAGCGGGCGCTGGAAGATCAGCCGACCCGCCGCGGCATTGCTCAGGAAGTCGACGGGGATGCGCAGTGGGGGAGCGAGGTAGAGCACGTCGCCCGTGAGCCGCAGCACCCGATCGGCCAGCGGGTAGAGCAGCACGGTCGCGGTGCGGGTGAGAATCGCGAGCGGGTCCAGCAGCAGAAACGCGCCGCTGCCAAACAGCGCGAGCCCGGCGCAGCCCAACAGCACGAACGCGGGTGCCTTGCGCAGTGCATCGCGTGCCCGTGGCGAGAGGTTTCGCCCCAGTCCGCGCGAGGGGCCGAGCCACTCGATGAGCGCACCGGTGGGGCACAGGTAGCCACAGAACGCGCGGCCCGCGATGAGCGGTGCGACCAGCATCAGCACGGCCCCGATCACCAGCGGCCCCACCACCACACCGTTGAGCGCGGAGTTCAGCGCGATCAGCGGATCGGCGACCAGAAACGCGCCCAGAAACACGCGTCCCAGCGGCCACACGGTGAGTGTGAGCAGCGTCATGAACGTCACAAGCGACGCTATCTGGAACCAGCGGCGACGCCGGTGCAGCCGAGGAGGACCGCTCACGACGTCTCCTCGATGTCGAGCGACTTCAGATCGGTGGTGCCCAGCCCCTGCTTCTCGGCGAGTCTGAGGTAGCTCAGGCTGGAGGGCTTGCGGCCGAACAGTGTCGCGCCGTACGAATCCACCGCGACCGCGTTGGTGCCCGCTACCACCAGTCGCCCGGGGCGAACGTCTGAGAGGCTGCCACCCGAGGGTCCGTTTCGCACAAGCAGCCGGGTTCCGTCGAGCACCTGCAACTGCGGACGCACGAAGCTGTTCATGTCGACGATCTTCTGGTCGAACCCCTGGTGCACGCTGCCGCGGCTTCCGCCCATGATGCCCATGAGGTTCTTCATCGACATCGTGAGCCCGGCCAGCCCGTGGGTCTTGGCGCACGGGATGTTGATGACCACATCGGCGTCGAAGATGTCGGTCACCAACGGCCAGGACTTCAGCGAGCGGCCGCCGGGGATCTCGATGCGGTCGTAGTCGCGGTCCGAGAGCACCTTCATGCGACCGTCGACGTCGTTGACGGCCTTTGCGATGCCCGAGACGGTGTACGCCTGGCGCGCTGGAGCGGTGGGGTGGTCGAACACCGTCACCGACTTCGCGCCCGCTTCCCAGCACATCTTCACGACCGCAGCCACGACGGCGGGGTTGGTGGTCGCCCCGTACTTGGGCTCACGCGCGGTGAGGATGTTGGGCTTGACCACCACGCTGTCGCCCTTGCGAACGAACCGACCCATGCCGCCGAGAAGCGCGACCGCTGCCACGGCGTTTGCGGCAGGATCGTCGCCGCGCGCCACGCCGAGGTCGGGGGGCGCTGGCGGTGGGGGCGCACTACCGGTCGCCGCAGCGCTGCTGGTTGCAGGCGCGCTCGCCGTAGGCTCGGTCCCGAACTCGCGACGGATAGGGGCTTGGCGCTGCGCTTCCGACCACTCCAGCAGCCGTGCGCAGCCACCCAGCCCCCCGGTACCCGCGGCGAGCGATGTCAGGACAGTGAGGCGGATGAGTTCTCGGCGGTCAAGATCCATGGGCGTTGTAGCCTAGCCGCGCTCGACGTAGGTGTCGTCCGGGTAGCACCACAGCCAGTCACCGGGTCTGTTGCTCACGGGGCCGATTATCGGGTGACCGGTGTCCGCGTTATGCGCCCGCGCATGCCGCTTGGGCGACGAATCGCAGCAGCCCACATGCCCGCAGGTCTTGCAGACGTCCAGTGAGACCCACGTGCTCCCTTCCTTGACGCACTCCTCACACACGCCATCAACGCGCGGGGCAAGGTCGGGATCGACGTCGGCCAGGTGGTTGCAGCCCATGGCGGTTCCTCTCGGCAAGGTGAGGTGTCTACGTGGTTTGTACCGTTCGCGGCGGCAGGGTAGTCATCGCGCTGAGAGTTCGCGTCAAGCGCTAAACTGGGCGGGTCCGCTTCCGCACTTCTCGGAAGGATGCACCGCATGCCACTACCGCTGTTCAGCCGCTACCCGCAACTCGCTTCTCTCGCGCACGTCGCGCTGGGAACCCTGCCCACGCCCGTCGACCTCGTCGCGCTTGACGCGCCCGGTCTGTCGCAGCTGCTCATCAAGCGCGACGACCTCACCAGCACGCTCTACGGCGGCAACAAGGTCCGCAAGCTCGAATTCCTGCTGGGGGCCGCGCTTGCCGAGAACCGCCGCGCGGTCGTTACGTTCGGGGCGTACGGCTCCAACCACGCGCTCGCCACAGCCGTACACGCTCGTGCCCTGGGGCTCGAACCGCACGTCGTTCTTTCGCCGCAGGCCCCTGGCCCGTTCGCGGCGGCGACGCTGCGCGCGCACGCCAAGCTGGGCACGGTCATTCACCCGGTCGACGGCTGGGATGGTGCACGCGAAGCGGTCGCCGCCAAGCAGCAGCTGGCCCAGCGCGACGGCATCGAACCCGCCTTGATCCCCATGGGCGGCACGAGCCCCTTGGGCGCCGCAGGCTACGTGAACGCCGCCTTCGAGATCCTCGATCAGGCCGCGGCTGACCCGTCGCTCGCGCCTGACGTGGTCTACCTCGCCGCCGGTACGTTGGGCACCGCCGTGGGTCTCGCGCTGGGTTTCGCTGCGGCCGGAGCGTCCACGCGCGTGGTCGCTATCCGCGTCACCCCCGGCGAGGTCGCCAACGACGCCTTCGCCGAGAAGATCGCCGCCGAGACGGTCGAACTCCTGCACGGCGCCGACCCCAGCTTCCCCCAGCTGACGCTCTCGGACCTGGCGTTCTCGCTACGCCACGATTGGTTCGAGCCCGGCTACGGGGTCGTGACTCCCGCGACCACCCTAGCGGTCGTCACCGCGAAGAACAGTGGCATCAAGCTCGAGACCACCTACACCGGCAAGGCGTTCGCGGCGCTGCTCGCAGACGCGGAGGCCGGCCTTCTCGGCGAGCAGAGCGTCATGTTCATCGACACGTATAACTCCGCACCCATGCCGGCGCCCGGGCCGGTCGAGCTACTGCCGCCGGTGCTCCAGGAGTACGTCGCAACCTGCGACGAGCTGTTCGGCCCGGCACAGGCCCATCCCACAGAAGGGGAGAGCACATGATCTGGCGAGGATTCGGCTCGGATAACCACTCGGGCGTGCACCCCGAAGTGATCGCATCGATGATGGCGGCCAATCTGGGCCATGCGCACGGCTACGGCGAAGACCCGTGGACCGACGAGGCCACCGCCACACTCAGGCGCCACCTGGGCGAGGACTGCGACATCGCATTCGTCTTCAACGGCACCGGCGCGAACTGCGTGTCGTTCGCGGCCACGTGTCGCCCGTGGGAGAGCGTCATCTGCGCGAGCACCGCCCACATCAACTGCGACGAGTGTGCCGCGCCCGAACACCTTGCAGGCGTCAAGCTTGTGGCAGTCGAGACCCCTGACGGCAAGCTCACGCCCGATCTCGTGCGCCCCCACCTCACCAACTTCGGTTTCGAGCACGCTGCACAGCCGCGCGTCATCTCCGTGAGCAACGTGAGCGAGCTGGGCACCGTTTACACGCCCGGCGAGCTGGCGCGACTCGCGGATCTCGCGCATGCGCACAACATGCTGCTGCACGTCGACGGCGCGCGCATCGCCAATGCCGTCGCGTCGCTGGGCTGCACGCTGCGCGAACTCACCGCCGACGCCGGCGTGGACGTCCTGTCACTGGGTGCCACCAAAAACGGCGCGCTGGGCGCCGAGGCGGTCGTGCTGTTTGGCGACGCGCGCACCGATCACCTCAAGTACGTGCGCAAGCAGCTGGGGCAGCTCGCCAGCAAGATGCGGTTCTCCTCGGCGCAGTTCTCGGCGATGTTCGAGGGTGACCTGTGGATCGACTCGGCGACACACGCTAACGCGATGGCGCGTCTGCTCGCTGACGGCGCCCGCGCAGCCGGTATCGAACTCGCACAGGTCCCTCAGGCCAACGAGGTCTTCGCGATTCTACCCGCCGAGAAGATCGCGCCGCTTCAGGAGCGCTTCCACTTCTACATCTGGGACGAGCCGGGCAACGTCGTTCGCTGGGTGACCTCGTGGGACACCACCCAGGCCGATGTCGAAGCGCTGGTGGCCGCAGTGTCGGGGTAGCACGCGCAGCCGCAGCCGCCAGCTGTCGCTACGGCACCCTCTTAGCGCCCACCTTGTAGATCGCCCCACCCTTCATGTCGCACAGGTACAGCTCGCCTCCAGCGGTCAGCCCGAAGCTCGAGATGTTCATCGAGGTGTTGCGCATCTCGCGGTCTCTGACGGGCGTGCCCTTGCGCAGGAAGTAAATGCGGCCCGTTATGAAGTCGGCGTAGACGTAGACTCCCTGCAAGACAGGGTAGTCGGTGCCGCGGTAGACGTAGCCACCCGTGATGCTTTCAGTGGTGGGGTGCTTGTGCGTCTTGACCGGCTTGCGGAACGACGAGGCGTTGCTCGGAGCGGGCGAGCCCGGGGGATAGGTGAGGAGTCCCTCGTAGCGGTCCCACCCGAAGTTCACGCCTTTGACTCCCTTGCCCAGGTAGTCGATCTCTTCTCGGCGTTCCTGGCCCACGTCACCGATCCACATGGCGCCGGTCTTCGAGTCGAAGCTGAACCGCCACGGATTGCGCAGGCCCAGCGCCCAGATCGACTGCGCGTACGCGGAGTTGCCCACGAACGGGTTGTCCTTGGGGATGCGGTATGTCGCCGGGAGCGCGGTCGCCGCGCGGGTCTCGCCCACGTCGATGCGCAGCATCTTACCCAGCCGCGTGTTCTTCTTCTGGGCGTTGCCCTTGGGGTCGCCCGCTCCGCCACCGTCACCCATCCCGATGTAGAGCATGTTGTCGGGCCCGAACTGCAGGCACCCGCCGTTGTGGTTCGCGTAGGGTTGCGAGCGCGTGAGGATCGTCGTGTCCGTCAACGTGGGCGCGTCGGTTGCCGGATCGTTCGCAGTGTAGCGAGCAATCACCGTGCTGCCGCTCAGGTCGGTGTAGTTCACGTAGAACCGGCCGTTGTTCATGAAGTCCGGCGCCAGCGCCATGCCAAGAAGTCCCTGCTCGCCACCTTTGCTCACCTTGGTGCTGATGTCGAGGTACGGCCGAGAGACGACTCTGCCGCCCGCCCGCACGATTCTGATGCGCCCGCCCTTCTCCACCACAAACGAGCGTCCCGCGTTGCCCTTCGCCGAGGTGAAGTACAGAGGCTCGGACAGCCCGCTGAAGCGCTTGCTCAGCGTGAGCCGAAGCTTCGAGAGGGGCACGGTCGCCTGAGCGCTCACCGCGGCCGAACCTCCCGAGCCCGCTGCGCTCGCAGCGAGTGCGCTATCGGGGACAGCCACAAGGGCCGCTGCCATCAACCCGACTACCAACCAGCTCATCATTCTCTTCACCGAAACCGCCTCCAAACGGTACTGCGTCCCCTCACTTCACTTGCCGGCCGTCACGCGGTACAGCGTGCCGCCGATGTCGCACACGTACAGCTCGCCGGACTCGTCCTCACCGAAACTCGACGGATTGCCCGCGCTCTCAACCAACCGGCGCTCACGCGGTGCAGCCAGTTCTGCGCCGTTCTCGTCTGTCCGCTGAAGCCCGGCGATCCAGCCCGCCGAGTAGTCCGCATAGAAGTACGTTCCCGCGAGCGCCGGGTAGACACTGCCGCGGTAGACGTAGCCACCGGTCACCGACTGGCCGTCTTCTCGCCCGTACTCGGTGATCGGGAAGCGGAAGCCGTCCTTGCTCGGACGGGCGCCTTCCGGGTAGGGGTGCGTGCCCTCCCACAGGTTCCAGCCCCAGTTCACGCCGGCGGCCTCGGCCAGCGGGACGAAATCGATCTCCTCCCAGGCGTTTTGGCCCACATCCCCGATCCACAGGTCGTGAGTCTCTCGGTCGAAGCTGTAGCGCCACGGGTTGCGGACCCCCAGCTGCACGACCTCGGGCTTCGGCTTCGCCCCCGCCGAGAAGTCCAGGACCAGCATCTTGCCCAGAAGCTCCTGGGGATTCTGGGCACGGCTCTCGGGGTCGCCGCCCGCGCCGCCATCGCCCATCCCTAACCAG
Source organism: Coriobacteriia bacterium (assembly GCA_038202795.1). Classification (GTDB taxonomy): domain Bacteria; phylum Actinomycetota; class Coriobacteriia; order Anaerosomatales; family PHET01; genus PHET01. Next base: position 6,165 of record JBBREQ010000067.1, read on the forward strand.
AGCCGCTGCGTGCCGGGCTCGAACACGATGCAGCCCCCGTTATGGTTGGCGTAGGGCTGCGCAATGCGCAGGATGGTCTCCGGTCCGGTGAGTTGCGGCGCGTCGCTTGTGGGGTCGTCTGAGGTGAAGCGCGACACGACCGTCGCTCCCTGCGTGTCCGTGTAGTTCACATACAACGTCCCGGAGGTCGCGTAGTCGGGCGCGAACGCCAAGCCCAGCAACCCTCGCTCACCGCCGTCACTGATTCGGCCCTTCACGTCGAGGAACGGCGCGTCCGAGACGGTCTTGCCGCGCACCACGCGCACGAGTCCACCCTGCTCGACGACGAACAGCCGCTCCGAGCCGTCACCCGCATGCGTCACGAACAGCGGGCGGTCGAACCCGTCGGCAACCGGCTCCAGCGCGATCTCGATAGCCGACAACGAAGCGGGTGCACGCATTGCACGTGGAGCCGCGCTGTCGGGGGCCGGTACGGTCGTTGGCAGGGAACGCGCGCATGCCGAGGTCGCGAGCACGACACCCGCGCAGGCCAGCATCGCGACGCGCGGGCCCCGCCTCACGGTGTATACACCTCGTGACTCAGCTCGCGGATCGCATCGACGACATCCTTGGCGTGTCCCTCGAGCTTCACCTTGGGCCAGACGCGCGCGATCGTCCCATCCGGCGCGACAAGAAACGTGCTGCGCTGTGCCGTTACTCCCAGCACGCCGCGCGCGCCGTACGAGTCGATCACGAGCTTGCCCGGGTCAGGCACCATGGGAAACGTCAGCTCGAACTTGTCGATGAACCGCTTCTGGATCTCCGGCTTGTCGGCACTTACGCCCACCACGAGGGCGTTGAGGGCTTCCAGGGTCACCTTGTGCTCCTGGAAGTCTTTCGCTTCGTGCGTTCAACCAGGAGTGTTCGCGCGCGAATAGAAGTAGACCGCAACCCACTTCCCCCGGTGGTCCGCGAGGCGGAAACGTTCGCCGGTAGCGGTGGGTTGGTCGATGTCGGGCGCGGTCTCACCCGTCACGGGCATCTTGATATCCTGAGCCATGGGGTCTCCTCGGTAGATGGATGTTCTCAGTTGTATCTACCGCGCAGGCGCCGCGCAGACACACGGGGCGCTTATCACTGCCCGCAGTAGGGGGAGCGTGCCCATTAGATAGGCGTTTTCGCACGAGGTACCATTCAATTGGTGACTGCCGTATTGAAGTTTGTAGGATAAGGTGCGATAGTGGACTGCCATATTGAAAGTTATGACATAGACTTCAATGTGGACCAACGAGGCTGAAGGTTGCTTGCGACCGGGAGTGAGTATCCATGGCTGAGTACGTCAAAGAACTCTGGGGACCTGAACCCGGTGGGCTGACCCGACGAGACCGACGTCCTTGCGAGTACAGCACCTACATCCCGGACCGGTTGGCAGGTCGGCGGTTCCTTCTTGACGGCGAGACGGCTGCTGAAATCGCCGACGCGGAGAGGGCGATACAGCGGCTGAACACCGATGCAACGACGCTCGTCGATATCGAGGTGCTCGCGCGAATCCTTCCAAGGGCGGAGGCGGTGGCTTCCTCGCGTATCGAAGGACTCGTCATCGGGTCGCGACGCCTGCTCGAAGCCGAAGCCGCTCGGGACCGCGGCGAATGGACCACAGACGTCACTGCGGCAGAGGTGCTCGCGAACGTGGACGCGATGGTTCGTGCGGTCGAACTCTCCGGCGAGGGGATCGACATCACGCCGGATGTTCTGCGTGATATCCATCGCAGTCTGCTCGCTGGGTGTCCCTGCGAGCAGTACGGCGGGTACTTCCGAGAAGAGCAGAACTGGATCGGCGGGAGCAACTTCAATCCCTGTTCGGCCGACTTCGTCCCACCTCCGCCCGGACTGGTGGAAGATCTCGTCGGTGATCTGTGTGAATTCTGCAACGACGACTCCCTTCCGGCGGTCGCACAGGCCGCCATAGCTCACGGCCAGTTCGAGACAGTCCATCCGTTCATCGATGGCAACGGCAGGACTGGACGCGCGCTCATCCACCTGGTTCTCAGGCGTCGCGGCTTGGCCGCTCGGATCATTCCCCCGGTCTCGCTCGTCCTTGCCACATTTGCCGGGGACTATGTGGAGGCACTCGGCGCGTACCGTTACGAGGGGGACGAGTCATCGGATCAGGCGGCTGCCGGCGTCAACGCGTGGGTGAGTCTGTTTGCGGGCGCATGCGTTCGCGCAGTCTCTGATGCGACGGGCTTCGATGAGCGGATGCGAGGACTAGAAGCCGCATGGCGTGAAAGGATTGGCAGGATCAGGAGGGGCTCGTCAACCGATCTTCTGCTGCGTGTCCTTCCTGGCGCACCGGTTCTCACCGTCACGGTCGCAAGCCGTCTGCTCGGCCGCAGTTTCAACGCGGTCAACAACGCCATGGATGAGTTGCTCTTAGCAGGCGTCGTCCGCAAGGTGACGGTGGGTAAGAGGAATCGCGCGTTCGAGTCGACCGAGGTGATCGAGGCGTTCACGGATCTCGAGAGGCAGTTGGCGAGTCCTGCTGCCGACACGAGAGCTGCACCGCCTACACGACCGACGCCGGCGAGGAACCGGTAGGCGGGGCACCAGTATGTGAAGGAAAAGGGCGTGGGCGGTACCATGGTGGGCATGCTTGTACTCGTGGACGGCTATAACGTCACGATGCGCGACCCGCAGACCAGCGGACTGTCCAAAGAGGGCATGCGCGAATCGCTGGTGGGCAGATTGCGCTTCTCGGCGGGTGCACTGGCCCCCAAGGGTTCGATTGTGGTCGTGTTCGACGCCCGCGAGCAGCTGGGGTATGCCTCGGATGACGCGGGGGCGGTGAAGGTTGTCTACGCCGCCGACGCCGACGACGAGATCGTGCGACGCTGCGCCGGTGTGCGCGGTGAGGTCACCGTCGTGACCGACGACATGCGCCTCCGGGCGCGCATCGCCCAAGACGTCGGGCGGCACGTGGTGTTTCGCTCCGGCGACGAGGTGACCGCTTCGGCGCTCAGGGGTTCTCGGAAAGCGAAGATCCCGGCGCCGGTCGCGCGCGAAGACGACCTGCCCGCCGAGGCGAACGACATCACCGACGAGCTCAGCAAGCTATGGCTTGCCGACGAGGACTAGCAACAGGGGGAGCACGTGAGCGGAGTCGTACTCAACGTCGTCACCATCATCGCGGGAACGGCCGTCGGGCTGTTGTTCGGGGGGCTGATCTCGGATAGGTTTCGCACCATCGCGTTCACGGCAATCGGTCTTTCGACCGCCATCATAGGCGCGTCGATGGCCATTGGAGGTCTGAACAAGATGGGCGCGACCGCCATGGGCGACTACGCGCCGCTCGTCTTCATCGGCTCGCTGATCGCCGGCTCGCTGACCGGCGAAGGGCTGCGCATCGAGCACTGGCTCGAGCGGTTTGGCCACTGGCTGCAGGATCTCTCGTACCGGCTGCCCTTCCTGGCGCCCACCCCCAAGAGCGCTGCCGATGAGCCCGGCGAGAAGGGCCACACGCTGGTCGAGGGGTTCGTGACAGCGTCGCTGCTGTTCTGCGTAGGCGCCATGACGGTGCTGGGCTCGCTCCAGGACGGCCTGGGCGATCACCAGCTGCTCTACATCAAGTCGACCCTGGACGGCTTCGCTGCGCTGTTCCTGGCTACAACGCTTGGCTGGGGCGTGGGCCTCTCAGTCATCCCGGTAATCGTGATCCAGGGCAGTCTCGCGCTGGGCGCTCAGGCGCTCTCGCCCCTGATGAGCGCCGGTGTGATCACCTCGCTCACGGCGGTGGGTGGCGCGCTGATCCTCTGCATCGGCATCGACTTGCTGGGCATCAAGCGGTTGCCCGTGGGCAACATGCTGCCTTCGATCGTCTTCGCGGCCGTGGTGGGTGGGCTGCTTGGCTGAGCCTGCGGACACTGCGGTGGGCGATGAGGTTCCGGCGGGAGTCGAGGCGGCGCGTCTCGTGCTGCGATCGGCGGGCTACTGTGTGCTGTGCGACCGAATCGTCGAGCGTGCGGGAAACGGTGGATGCCCTGCGGGTCATCCTGCAGCAGCGGTCTCGGGGCAGATCGAGCTCGACGGCGACGAGCCTGTGCCCCAGCTTCCCCGTTTCAACCTCGCAGCGTTTCTGGTGCCGCCCGTCTGGGGCCCGTTTCACGGCCAGTGGATAGGCGTCATCTTCCTCCCGATATGGTTGTTTGCCGACAGCGTCATCGCCTCGTCGATGGGCAGGGGAGCGGCAGCGGCCGCAGGGGGCGTGTTTCTCGTTGCCGCCACTCTGGCAGCCCAGGCGTTCTTCGCGAAGCGGGCCAACGGCGTGGCCTGGCGTAGCGTGGCCGACCGCGTGAGCGTGCCCGCCTATGTTCGGCGCGAGCGCGTATGGGCGTTGGTGTCGATCCCACTGGCGGCGGTGCTTCTGGGCGGGGGCGTCTACTACCGCCTGGTGCTGGCCGGGTAGGGGATTCTCGGCGATCTATCGGTTGACGCGCGTAACAATGTGTTGTTACATTCACTCTGTTGCTGGGTACATCTCTGGTTGGACAGGGGTGTACCACGGATTCAGGAGGGTGAAACCGCAATGTCGTACGAATACGATCCCCACTGCTCGCCAGGAGACTCCACGTGTCAGCCGGCTCAGTCGCAATCCACAACCGGTGCGTGGGGTGCTGGGGCCACGTTGGGGATAGTGCTGATCGTCCTGGGCGTCGCGTTTCTCGTGGCCGAGACGATTCCCGGTCTCTCGTGGTGGACCATGTGGCCGCTCTTGATCGTTGTGGCCGGGTTCGCGCAGATCGTGACGCCCGGACTTCGGGAGCCCTGGGGCATTGAGCGTGTCGCCGACGGCGTCGGCACGGTGCTCATCGGCCTGCTCCTTCTGGGCAACACCACCGGCTACATCTCATGGCAGGTCTGGTGGACGCTGCTGTCGCTCTGGCCGGTGCTGCTCATCTCGGCAGGGTTCGCTCTACTCGCCAAGTCGTCAGGGCAGGAGTGGCTGCGGATTCTGGCCGCCGTGCCGGTCTGGCTGACGCTGCTCTACGCGGCCGGGCTGTGGTGGGCTGGTGCGCCGCTTCCGCTCGTGTTGCCCGCGCTCCCGCAGAGTCTCCCGGCTTTGCCCTTCGTCCCCTTCCAGTAGGAGGTCTCACTCATGGCTCGTTCGGTTCGCACGGGGTTTCTCACATTCGCCGGAATTGGGCTGGTGGTCGTGGGCGCGATTCTGCTCGCTGATCGCCTGTTCGCGCCCATCTTGCGCCCGCTTGCCGGCGTGCTTCACGCGGTGGGCGTCGTGGCCTGGCCGCTCGCGCTGATCGGTGTGGGCGTGGTGCTCATCACGGCATCGCGCCACGCGCAGACTGGCGCCAAGCTCTATCGCTCGCGCACCGATCGCGTGATTGGCGGCGTCTTGGGCGGCATCGCGATCCGCTGGGGCCTACCCGCCAACTTCGTGCGCGTGCTCTTCGTGGTGCTCGCCGTGCTCACCAGCGGTTTCGCGGCTGTTCTGTTCTACCTGCTGGCGCTCGCGTTCATTCCCGAGGAGCCCGCTGGCGTCTTTGACGCGACGCCCGCACCTCCCGCACCGCCCATACCGCCGGCGCCCTCAATCCCAACCGCTCCGGTCGCGCCGCCCGTGCCCGAGCAGGTCACGGCCACCGTCGCGCCGTAACCGCACACCCACCCGCGGCACCTGCGAAAGGAGGCGACCCGCATGGACTCCGAGCTCATTTCGAAGAAGGACCTGCTGGCCTCGACTGGCATCAGCTACGGTCAGCTCTACCGCTGGAAGCGCAAGGGGCTGATCCCCGAGGAGTGGTTCGTTCGCAAGTCCACGTTCACCGGGACTGAGACATTCTTCCCGCGCGACAAGATTCTCGCCCGCATCGAGCGCATTCTCTCGATGAAGGAGGGCGACCTGTCGCTTGACGACATCGCCGAGGCGGTCACGCCGGATCTAGGCTCCGTCTCGCTCATCCCCACCCAGGCTGCCGAGAAGGGCGTGGTCTCGCAACAAGCGCTCGACGTCTACCTGGCGGTCCACCCGGGTACAGAGGCATTGCGCTACGGCGAGCTGCTCTCGCTCTACGTGCTCGACCGCCTACTCGCCACCGGTGAGGTCTCGCTCGATGAAGGCCGCTGGGTGCTCGCTGCGTTCGAAGAGGCGTACCCGGGCTTCTCGGGAGGCGACTGCGATCTGGTGCTCGTCCGCAAGATGGGGGTGGCGGTGTGCTTCATGCTCACCAGCACCGCCGAGCTGGCTTTTGAGAGCGGCGTGCGACTGGTTGCGCGCATCAACGTATCCGAATCGGTCGAGGCGCTCAGCGCCCGGCTGTGAGTAGAGGAGGGACACGACTATGACTGACCAGACCAGCCGCTCCGATACGACCGTCAACGGCGGCGGAAGCATTGGCGCCGGGGCGTACAACGACATTGTCATCAACGGTGCCGGCACGATCAATGGCGACGTCGAGTGCGCCACGCTGAAGATCAACGGCGCGGGCACTGCAGACGGCAACGTCAAAGCCACGAGCATCATCGTCAACGGATCGGGCAGCTTCACACGCGACGTGCAGGCCGGCGAGATGACGGTCAATGGCGACGCTTCGGTCGCCCAGGGTGCTGGCATCGGCCGGCTGAAGGTCAAGGGACGCGCCAGTGTGGGCGGCAGCCTTGCTGCGCATGAGGTGGATCTGCGCGGCACCATCAAAGTCGACGGCGACTGCTCTGCCGACACGTTCGTGGGCGAAGGCGTCTTCACCATTGGCGGCCTGCTCAACGCCGGCGTGGTGCACGTGCAGCTGTTCGGGCCGTGCTCCGCGCGTGAGATCGGTGGCGAGAAGGTCACTATCGCGCAGTCCCGCAAGGGGATTGCCGATTTCGTCGCCATGTTCTCCGAGAAGCGCCTGCGGGTCGATACCATCGAAGCCGATGAGGTCTGGATCGAGAACACGGTCGCTCGCATCGTGCGCGGCGGGACCGTGACGCTGGGCGCGGGGTGCGAGATCAACCTGGTGGAGTACACGGGGAGCTATGCGCCGGCTGCGGATTCTCGGGTTGGGGAGGCGCGGAAGGTCGAGGGGTAGGGGAACGGGTGGGTG
>JBBREQ010000068.1:0-12992 GCA_038202795.1 Coriobacteriia bacterium
GAATGCGTGCAAGTGCTTGCTTGCATCATGAGTCCGCGGCTACCTGGATGTCAACCCCGAACGTGAGCGCGTTGCCTCGCGGGGGATGAGGAGCTAGACCAACCCGGTTCGTCTCCACAACCCGGCGGCAAGACCGAACGCGGGTCCGTACCAGACCAGCCCGCCGATGATGTAGATGACGACATCTTTGCGAACGGTGTCTGAGATTTCGCCCAGCATGCCCACGCGCCAGACGCTCACGTAGACCACCAGCCCTACCAGCACCAGTGCCGCCGCCATTGAGAGAGCCTGAAACACGCTGGGCACGGTCAGACGCTCCCGAAGCCTCCTGACGATCGCGAGGACGAGCGGCGACGCAAGTCCTACCAGCAGCAGGGCAGCCAGTGGCGTGGTGACTCCTCGGAATTCCGGGCCCAGGAACCGGTTGATAGGCAGGAGCAGCAATGAACTCGTGAACAGAACGGCGACGCCCGTCAGCACGATGAGGGGAACCAGAACGCCGATGCGGACGGCGACCGTGCGTGCCGAATCGCGGCTGTCGGTAAGAAACGTCGCAACCAGAGCCAGCACGAAGGGCATGGTGACGAGCGAGACGTAGGCGAAGGTGTACGTGCGAAACGGCAGCTGCCCGATGAGAATCGACCCTGGCACCAGGAACACGAGGATGAACGCGTAGACAAGCGCGTAGGTATCCCCAACCGGTGGCGTCTCTCCAGCATCTCGTGCAACCGACTCTGGCATCCGAATTCCTTCGTAGCGGCCGACAGCTCAGGGTAGTATGCAGCGAGCGCGCTCGTGCGGATATGACTTCCGTCAAGTTCTAGGGCGACACGCCCTCACCGAGGCGTCATCCCCCTCGGCCGCACGACTTCGCGGCGCATGGTACGTTAGGACTCCCGCCCCGCATCTTTGAGGAGTCCTGCCCGTGTCGGCGATTCGCGAAGCTTGGCGCGCCGGTCTTCTGGGCAAGGAGAACTGGGCGCGCAACCTGGGTGCCGGCATTGTGGTCGGCATCGTCGCCGTACCGCTCGCGATGGCATTCGCGATCGCCTCGGGAGCCAAGCCCGAGCAGGGGCTCTACACCGCGATTGTCGCCGGATTGATCGTCACGCTGTTCGGCGGCAGCCGGGTGCAGATCGCCGGGCCCACCGGCGCCTTCGCGGTGCTGCTCGCCAGTATCACAGCGGAGTACGGGTTCGTCGGCCTGCAGGTCGCCACCATGCTCGCCGGTGTGATGCTCCTGGCATTCGGCTTGGCGCGCCTGGGCGGCATCATCCGGTTCATCCCCGAGTCGGTCATCTTGGGCTTCACCGCTGGTATCGCGGTCGTCATCTGGCTCGGCCAGTGGCAGGCATTCTTCGGCCTGCCTCCCACACAAGCCACCGGTCTCGCCGAGAAGACCCTCGCGCTCCTGCGTTCCCTACCGCAGCTCGACCCCGCAACCACTGCGATCGGCGTGGCCTGCGTGCTCCTGATAGCGTTCTGGCCCAAGACGAAGGCGGCCAGCACGATTCCCAGCCCGCTGGTGGCGCTCGTAGCCGCGACCGTGCTGCAGTCGATACTGCAGATCCCCACCGTGGAGACCATCGGCACCGCATTCGGAGGCATCCCGCGCGGTCTACCCCAGCTCGAGTTCTCGCCCGTCTCGCTCGACATGGTGGTCGCGCTGTTGCGCCCCGCGTTCGCAATCGCACTGCTGGGTGCCGTCGAGTCACTGCTCTCGGCCACGGTCGCCGACGGCATGATCGGTACGCGTCATGACGCGAACCAGGAGCTCATAGCGCAGGGGCTCGCCAACGTGGGTTCAGGCGCGCTGGGCGGCTTCGCCGCGACCGGTGCGATCGCACGCACCGCCACCAACGTGCGCCACGGCGGGAACAGCCCACTTGCGGGGCTCGTCCACGCCGCAGTGGTCGTGCTCGTGCTCGTCGCCCTAGCACCACTCGCCTACAACGTGCCCATGACTGCGCTCGCCGCAATCCTGTTCGTCGTGGCGTTCAACATGAGCGACATCCGGCACGTGGTGCGCACGGCGACGCGCGCGCCCCGCTCGGATGTGGCGGTCATGATCGTGACGCTCGTGCTCACCGTGTTCTTCGACCTCGTTCTGGCCGTCGAGGTGGGCGTCGCACTCGCGATGGTGAACTTCTTGCGTCGCATGTCACGCACGGTCGAGGTGCGCCAGGTCGAGGGCCACGAGTTGGAGGCGTGCCCGGATCTCGAAGGAGCACCGAAAGTGCCCGACGGCATGTTGGTCTACACCATCGAGGGACCGTTCTTCTTCGGGGCCATCGAACAGTTCGAGGCGGCGTTGGTGCACACCCACACCGTCCCCGACACCCTGGTGCTCAACCTGGCGCGCGTCCCTTTTGTCGATCTGTCGGGGCTGGCCTCTCTGCGCGAAGCCATCGAGACGCTGCGCAAGCGCGGTGTGGAGGTCGTGATCTGCAACGCCAACGAGCGGGTCGCCCGCAAGCTCGCGCGCGATGGGATCGCCCAGATGATGACCCTGCCTGTGTCCGCGACTCTCTGCGACGTGCTCGAGGACGCCGAGAAGCGCGCCCGCTAGGCGGTGTGCTTGGGCCCGCCGCGTCTGCGGCTGAGCAGCCACCCCACGAGCCCCGCGAGCAGTAGCACGATCGCCGCACCCACCACGCCGGAAGCGCTGGTTCCCGCATCAGGCGAGGGCCACGAGGGCGCTCCCTGCGCTTCGGCCGCTCCTGCGGGCGCCTTGAAACCGTAGTCGGGCAGGAAGGCCGTCTTCTCCTGCAACGAGGCCGCAGCCGCATGCAGCGACACGCTTGCGCCCTCGATCTCTGGCGATCCGGTGACTCTCTCGATCGACCACTCGAGGCCGTCAGGATTGGTCGACGCGAACCACGAGATCGCAACGCCCGACACCAATGCGGCGACCGTGAGCCCTATCAGAACAGGCCTGAGATTGAGTCCCGACAGCGGCTTGCTCTCCAGGTTGCGTTCCAGCACCTCCGGCTGCAGCCGCTGGACGAAGAGCACGACGCCCCCCGTGACAAGCCCCTCAACGATGCCGATACCCAGGTGGATGGGCAGCATCAGCAGCAGGAACGTGGTCAACGGCAGCTCGCTGATTCCCGAGAAGTACGTCTCTAACACCACGCTGAGCGAGCCGATCTGCAGACCCACTATCGCGGCGATGAGGGCCCCGGTGAACAGCCGGGCGCGGCTGGGGTTGTCGCCCACAATCGGACGGTAGATCAGCGGGTATGCGACAAACGCCGGCCAGAAGCCCAGATTGAAGATGTTCGCGCCCAATGCGAGCAACCCGCCATCCGCGAAGAAGAGGGCTTGGACTGTGAGGACCGAGGCCATGACGAGAAACGACGCCTGTGGCCCAAGGAGTATCGCCAAGATCAGCCCCCCTCCCAAGTGACCGCTCGATCCAGTCGCCGGAATGGTGAAGTTGAGCATCTGCGCAGCGAAGATGAAGGCACCGGCCACCCCCATCAGCGGCACCTTGCTCGCGTCGGCCTCTTCTCGCACCTTCTTGGCGCAGTAGACCGTCGTCACAGCCGTCGCTGTCCACAGGGTGACCCCGACGGCCGGAGAGATGAGCGCATCTGCCATGTGCACCGTGGTTACCCTTTCGCCCCTGGAACATGAAGTGCTATGAAATCCTGAATCGTGATACCGTAGGACGAACCTACCCCCGTCGACACGACGCGTCAACGTGTAATTGATCGGCGAAAAGTGTTACCGCGAGCCTGCGGCCACAACCCAGCCAGGAGCCTCCCATGCCAGACGTCGTCCGCTTCAGCATCTCCACCGACGAGCGCCTCATCGACCGTTTCGATGCGCTTTCCGCCGAGAAGGGCTACGTGAACCGCTCCGAGGCGATCCGCGATCTCATGCGCAACGCACTCGTAGAGGAGCAGTGGGCCAGTGGCCACGGCGAGGCTGTGGGCACAGTCACGCTCGTCTTCGACCACCACTTCAGCGACCTGTCGGACAAGCTCACCGAGCACCAGCACTCGCACCATGAGGCGATCGTCTCGACGCTCCATATCCACCTCGACACGCACAACTGCCTCGAAGTGGTCGTGCTGCGCGGTGAGGTCGCCGAGATCAAGCGCCTCGCGGACGGGCTTATCGGCACCAAGGGTGTGAAGCACGGCAAGTTCGTGGCGACCACCACCGGCGACGACCTCGTGTAGGCTGACCCGCCATGGCCTCACTCGAACAGGAGATCTACGAGTTCGGACAGCTGGACCAGATGTCCTACCAGGACACGCCGGTGCACCGTCTGGACCCGCGCGCGAAGGTGCTGACGACGCTCGTGTTCCTCGTGTGCGTCGTCTCGTTCGACAAATACGCTGTGCTTCCCCTGCTGCCCTTCCTGGTCTTCCCTGTGGCGATGGCGAGCCTGGGCAACATCCCCGGTGGATTCCTGCTCCGCAAGCTGCTCATCGTCTCCCCGTTCGCGATCGTGGTGGGCATCTTCAACCCGCTCCTGGATCAGCAGACCGTCTTCTACCTGGGCTCGTGGGGCGTCTCGGCGGGGTGGATCTCGTATCTTTCGATCCTTCTGCGCTTCACCCTTACCACGCTGGCCGCCCTGATTCTCATCGGCACCACCAGCCTCACCGCGATCTGCGCTGGGATCGAGCGGATGGGGGCGCCGGACGTCTTCGCGACTCAGCTGCTCTTCCTCTACCGCTACATCTTCGTGCTTGCCGATGAGGTGCTGCGGATGTCGCGCGCTCGCGCGTTGCGGTCGTTCGGTCGCAAAGGCATGGGCATCGGCGTTTACAGCAACATGCTGGGCCATCTGCTTCTGCGCACGTACGCGCGCGCGCAGCGCATCTACCTCGCCATGACCTGCCGAGGATTCGATGGGCACGTCAGAACCATGCGCACCCTGCATTTCGCCCCGCGCGACGCCCTGTTCACCCTGGGCTGGTCGGCCGTGTTCGTCGTGTTTCGCCTGTTCAACGTCCCGATACTCATCGGGCAGTTCATCACGGGGTTGGTCTCATGAGCCATCACAGCATCGAAGCGCGCGACCTTGCCTTCTCCTATCCGGACGGAACGCTCGCGCTGGACGGCATCACCTTCGAGATCACGCATGGCGAGTCCGTCGCCATCGTGGGGGCCAACGGCGCCGGCAAGTCGACGCTCATGATGCACCTCAACGGCTTCCTGACCCCCGGCAGCGGAAGTGTTCGTGTGGGCGACGTGCCCGTGACCAAGAGCACGCTGCCGGATATCCGCAGAGCGATTGGTACCGTGTTCCAGGATCCCGATGACCAGCTGTTCATGCCCTCGGTCTACGAGGACGTGGCCTTTGGGCCGATGAACCTCGGCCTTCCTCCCGATGAGGTCGATGCGCGGGTGGTCGATGCCCTGACCCAGGTGGATGCTCTGCACCTCAAGGATCGCCCGCCCTATCGACTCTCCGGGGGCGAGAAACGCGCGGTCGCGATCGCGACGGTCCTGGCGATGTGCCCCAACGCGCTGATACTCGACGAGCCTTCGTCGAACCTGGACCCGCGAGCACGGCGACGGCTCATCGGTCTCCTGAGCACGTTCACGCACACCAAGATCATTGCGACACACGACTTGGACTTAGCGCTCGCGCTGTGCGAGCGGACCATCGTGATGAGCTCCGGCAGAATCGCCGCGGATGAACGCACGAGCGACATCTTCGCCAACTCCGAGCTACTCGACGCGTGCGGGCTGGAGCGCCCGCTGAGCATGCAGGGCTGTCCTGTGTGCGGTACGAGCGCCTGAGTGGGTCCGCACGAAGAAGGCCGCCTGCCGGCGGCCTTCTCGAGAAGCTGTGTCAGGGAATCAGTAGCCGGCGGCAACCCCGCTCTTGAAAGCCGCAAGGCTTGTTGAGGACGAGTCGATGCGCCAGTCACACTCCTTGTTCACGTTGAACCATACGACGCCTTGGATGCGGGTGTAGGTCGTGTTGATCTGTTTGAACATGTCGGTGATCCACGCCGCCTTGCTGCCGCCCTGCTCGGGAGAGGCCGTCTCGGCGATGAACATAGGCTTGGCTGTGAGAGCTGCGGTCCTGTTGTAGACGTCGCCGAATGTGGAACCGAAGCTCCTCCACGTCGAACCCCACGACTGCGTGGTTCCCCAGTTGTAGCCGTCCAGAGCGACCATATCCACGTAGGCGTCTCCCGGCCAGTACCCCTCGATGGAGTTGTCTGCCGTCGACGGAACCGAGTCATTGTTGACACACCAGACGAACTTCACGTTGGTGGCACCGCGCTCGTTGAAGATGGTCCTGACATGACGCCATGCGGCCACGAGATCGGCGGCCGAGTTGCCACCAACGGTTCCGCCCCACGGGTACCAGTTGCCATTCATCTCATGGAACGGGCGGAGCCAGACCACGTTGCCGTAGCTCTTGGCGCTATCGGCGAACGCCCGCAGGTACGCGTCCTTCGAGCCGGCTGTGATTGCATCGAGGCCACCATTCTGAGCCGACCAGAACTCGAGGGTCACCAGCGGAATCGAACCCTGGTTCGCCACGTTCGTGCACCGGCTCAGCGGGAAGCTCTCGGTATCGCTGATGAAGAAGTTCACCACAGCAGCGGTTGTGCCGATCTGCGCCTCCATCGAGTCGACCGGGTCCATGCTGTAGGGCGCACCCGGCACGTAGGCCCCGACCCAACGCGAAGGCGCGGCAACGGGAGAGGGGGCGGGGGCGGGCGCGGGCGCGGGTACGGGGGTGGGTACGGGGGTGGGAACCGGTGCGGGGGTAGGTGCAGGGGCGGGCGCAGGGGTGGGCGCTGGGGTGGGCGCTGGGGTGGGCGCTGGGGTGGGCACGGGGGTGGGTGCGGGAGTCGCCGGGATTCTGACACGGCCGCGCTTGGAGGACTTGATGCCAGCCGAAGTGGCGTATGCCCGGTAGGTGTACTCGCCTGAGGTGACCCGCGTGCCCGCTGCGTTCGTGCCGTACCATGTCACTGCTGGCTTGGTCGAGGCTTTGGACGACGTCAGCGTGCGGATACGGCGACCGCCCTTGTAGATGTGAACCCTGAGGCGAGATGCCTTCGAAAGCTTGCTGCTGAAGATGATCTTGGGAGCCGCCGGCGCGGTGTACGCTTTCGCGGACACGCTGATCGACGCGACTGCGGCGTGAGCTTGGAGCGGGAACGAGAGGAGAAGCGCGACTACTACGGTCAGTGCGGCGATCTTTGCGATTCGTACCACGTCATCACCTTCGGCGGCTAGGCTGTCTCAGAGAGACCCTTGGCTTTGCGCCCCCGTCTCGCGACGGGTTTGCCTTTGTCGGGTGCGGAGTGCGTGCCGCCCCCACAGGACAGTGTCCTGCTTCACTCTCAGGTATCGGCCCCGGCAGGCCTGTGCTTGAACGGCGTGGCGCGCTCTTCTGTGATTCGTGTCACAGCTTTACGGCGGTGTGGGCGCGTGAGAACAGACACTACCGCTCCCCCGGATCGACCCCCCGCAGGAAGCGCTTCTCCTCGGCGGAAAGCTGGTCGAGCCACGCCTGGAGTTCGGGAACCGGTCCTGGCAGGAAGTACGGGTCTCCAACGGCGGCCTCAAACGCCGCGGCCACCTCTTCGGGACGGTCGATGCGCCAGTCCTGCGTGTCGGTGGGTCGCCGCTCGATGGCGTCGTAGTAGACGACCGCCTTGATCTGCGGGTGCTCTGTGCGAATCCTCCGGTACGCATCGGTGATCCACGCCGCTTTGTCTCCGCCGTTGGCGACGCTCGCGAACTCGGCCACCATGATGGGTTTATCCAGCGTCTCCAGGTACTTCAGGGGCTTGCGATACATTTCGTTGAACGCCATCCATCCCTGATACTGGGTGGAGGTGCCCCAGTTGAAACCGCTGATTCCCACCCAGTCAACGTACGCATCACCGGGGTAGTACGCGTCATATCCGTTGTCCGGCGTATCGGGTGAGCTCATCCAGTTGATCGACCAGACCCAGGTCACGTTGCTTGCGCCCTCCTTGGCGAAGATGCGGTGCACGTGCCTCCACGCCGCCTTGAAAAGCTCGGGGTCGTTGGCGTTGACCGTCCCACCCCACGGGTACCAGTTGCCATTCATTTCGTGCATGGGTCGGATCATCACCGGCCCCCCCAGCGCTTTGATCGCGCGAGCCCAACTAATGATGTATCTGTCGAAGTCGCCGTCGACTATCCGCTTCAGCCGGTACCGTGGCTGGTCGATAGGATTCTCCACGAAACGGGCGTTGGCTCCCGGGTCCCACGGCTCCCAGGTGATGAGGGGAACCGCGCCCCTCTGATAGGTCGACACGCACCCGCGGGTGTTGAACTCCCAGTCCGCCTTCCGGTCCCACGCCTGATACCACATCAGCATCGCAGGCCGTTTGTCGGAAATCCGCTTGTACTCATCGAACACGCGTATCTCAACGGGCGCAGGGGGTCTGAACAGGCCGATCCACGCGCCTTCTTGGGGAGGTACGATCTTCTCGGCCAACGGGATGGTGGGGACCGGGGGTGCGGCGTCTTTGGGGTTCGCAACGGAACCGGAGCACCCCACAAGCACAACTGCGGCCGCGACGGCACAGAGCCCCAAGGCGAGCAGCCGCGCCCAGGCCGCCAAGAGCGCTTTCAAGGGGGATCGGCCCATCATCCTCGCTCCTTCGCTAGTTCGCCTATGGATTCCGGCAGGTCTTCGTCGGCGAGCCACGCGTCGCCCTCGGGATTGCGAGCGTATCGTACGAACCCCTGCAGGATCAGCACGTGCCCCAGGGCGAAGGCGACGTTGTTCATCACGGAGGGCCCGGTCCCCTCGCGCACCATGCCGTAGACCGCCGAGAGTACCAAGACCACTATGGTGATGATCTGCACGCGCACCGGTCTCAGCGAGCGCGAGGAGCGCTCCTTCGAGGTGACCACGAACCGGGCCGTGCGCCCGAAGATACTCGAGGCGAACGCGGCGATGAACGCCGGAAACGAGGCTAGGGTGAACCATACGGCCCGGTAGGTCATGCGGAAGTCCGAGGCGTAGCCCAGGGTGACCAAAGTGAGCACGAAGTACGGGACGAAGAACACCGGATACTGGTTGGGGACCTGTACGGGCCGCAGGCCGAAGACCAGATACGCGACCGGCAGGACCAAGTACGTGGCGTAGGCGAAGCCAGTGAACCAGTAGAGGAAGCCCAAGCTGTACTGGATCGCCTGCCCGGGCGTGATTCCCCTGAAGTACGGGTGACGCTTGAAGAGGATCTCCAGCCCGCCGCGAGCCCAGCGCGCCTGCTGGCTGAAGTACCCGCCCACGTCGAGCGGGCCCATGCCATACGCCAGCACGGTGGGTACGTACAGCGCAGTGTAGCCGGCTTGAGACAGGATGAGCGACACGCGCAGGTCCTCGGTGATGGAGTCCTCAGGCATGTTGCCCACAGCTGCCAGTGCCGACCGCCGAAACACGACGTTGGTTCCGCAGGAGAAGACCGCTCCGCGCGCGTTCTTGCCCCGCAGGATGGGCCCGTAAAACAGACCCTGCTGCTCGTGCGCGCCCGCCGAGACACGATTCGTCAGCCGGTTCTGGTAGTACTGAGGGGTCTGAACGAACGCGACCTTGTCGTCTTGGAACCCCCCAAGTGTCTTCTCGAGGAACTCAGGCTCGGGCACGTGGTCCGCATCCAGGATCAGAACGTAGTCACCGTTCGTGCGCTTCAGAGCCTCGTTCATGTTCCCTGCCTTGGCGCCGCGCCGGTCAGGCCGCGTGAGGTAGCCGGCGCCATGGATGTTGGCGAGGGCCCGTATGTCGGTCGACGGGCCGTCGTCGAGCAGCCACACCGACAAGCGAGGATGCCGGATACGCATCGCCGCTTCCAAGGTCTTGCAGACGATCTCGACCGGCTCGCCGTAGACCGTGATGAAGACATCCACCGTCTCGGTGGTGCGACTGAAGTCCGGCACGTCCGGTTCGGTCCACTTCTGGTCCCAGATCGTGTACCAGAAGCCCGCTGCCTGCGCGAGACTGAATGTCTCCGCCGTGAGCAGCATGAGGAACAGCGCCGTGTTGTCCGGCCGCGCCACGAAGAGCAGCCACAAGAGGTACGCGATGGCGGCGATGCCCGAGAGCGTGGCGAGAACGCGGCAGGTGCGCAGGTAGGTGGCGCGGCGTTCGGGCGCGATCACATACATCAGAACGACCCTCCCGGCAGCAGGAACCCCGGATCGTAGTCGCGATTCTCAAACAGAATCACCTGGACGTTGCTGAGCTTTTTGTCCTCGGCGATGGTGAACCCATTGCGAAGGAACCACTGCTGAGTGTTGTATGCGTCGCCTCTCAGAGCCGCGATGTCTTGGAAGCTCAACACGAGCCAGGTTCTTTTCGAGGGACCCGCCACCCGCTCAAGATCCTGGTGGAGCAGCCGCTGATCGTTGCGGAGTAGTCCGAACGTCCCGTACTGCGGGAACCGATATGCCGGAATCTCGGTCGGCATGTAGTACTTCATCAGCGGTTCGAGATACACGGGTTCATAGATAACGACATCGGATGGACGGAAGTTGTCGGTGATGTACTGGACCGCCTCGCGGTTGTCGTAACGGATCAGGTTGTCGGGGTTGTAGGACTGGTCAGCCCACGCCAGCAGGCTCACCACGATGCCGATGCTCACGATGGTGAGCATGACCGTGCGCGGGGTCTTCGCGATGACGGCAGCGACCAGCAGCAGCGCGGGCGCCGCCAGCGCGATGAAGTAGCGCGAGGCGAGGACCTGTCCCTGCCACTGCCCCAGCAGGAACAACAGCGGCACACTGCTCGCCGCCCACAGTACAGGTGCGCTCTTCTTGAGAGGGTTGACGAATCCCATAAGCACGAGCACCACCGAGATGACCACCGGCCACATGGCCACCAGCGAGTACATCAGCGAGCCGGAGTGAAAGCCACCCAGCATCTCGACGAGCACGAGCCCTGCATCGTTGAAACGGATTGCGAGCTCGGGAGCCTTCTGGCCGTATCCGAGCCCGCTGCCGGTGGCCGATGCGACAAGCGCCGTTCCCCCCTCGGTCTGTTTCATGAAGACGGACTTCGACAGCCACAGCGCGTACGTGGACGCAAGAAACGCCATCGAGAGCAGCCACGGGACCAAGGAGGGGACCTTGCGAAACACCTCTCTGAGGCTCGGCCTGCCCCTACTCTGACGCGCCGCGCTGCCATACGCGACCACCGCCTCGTACCCCAGAAAGTGAACGACTTGGCCGATGACCAGGAAGAAGAAGAAGTAGTGCGTGAACATGCCAAGGAACGTGAACACGGTGTACCCGAGCCAGTGAATCCGCCGGCCGTCTCGCACGGAGAGTGTGTAGAAGCCCGTGCTCAGTACGCCGAAGAAGAACATCATCGAGTACATCCTGGCCTCTTGCGAATACCAGATGAGGTAGGGCGAGAACGCAACGATGGTGGCCGCCACCAGCCCGGTGGTCCTGCCATAGATGGCGCGACCCGCCCAGAACGTTGCCGGTATCGACAGCACTCCCCAGACCAGAGCGAACGACCGGATCTCGGCCTGCCCGATGCCAAACGCCGTCACCCAGAAGTGCATCAGGATGTGGAACAGCGGCGGATGAACCCCGTCGGCGATGTTCGTGATGACGCTGAGAAGGCTGCGGTTGGTCTGGTCGACGGTTATCGCCTCGTCGAGCCACATGCTTCGGGACACCAGCGAGGTGAGCCGGAGCGCGGCACCAACGGCCACCAAGGCGAGCACAAAGATCCAGGCACGCCTGTCCGGGGCAACGGGTCGGTCATCGTGGGGAGATGTCAGGGTTGCGGTGTGCACTCAGATCTCCGGTCCCCACTGCTCCGCGCCCCATCGTTCGGGCGGGATGGGCTGCTCTTGCTTGAGCAGTCTGCGCGGCACGACACTGCGCACCGTCTCCCGTGCCGTGAAGAACTCCCTGCTCAACACGAACCGCGTGCTCGCTGTCCCCTCTGCGCCCGTGAGCAGCCGGCGCCTGATCTCGAAGCGGTCGTAGCCGCCCATCATCACCGTGAAGGCGGCCGAGTAGCCCATCTGGGCAACGGTCTGCTTCGTCAGCTCGTCGTAGCGCCCGTCCGGGTAGGCGAGCGTCTCGACGGGAAGGCCGTGCGCGACGAACTCCTCGGTGGACTCGAGCACCTCTCGGCGCATCCGGTCCGGCTCGACCTCGTTGAAGGGCACGTGGCTGACCCCGTGACTGCCGAACTCGATGCCTTGAGCGACAAGCTGGTCGACGTCGTTCCAGGAAAGGAACTCGGCATCCCGCCGCCGCTGGCCCATCACTCCGGTGAGCAGATACATCGTCGCCGAGGCGCCCTGATCCGCCAGAACAGGCATCATGCAGGGGATGAAAGTACGCACGCCGTCGTCGACTCCAGATCCTCGCGCCGGTCCACCAGCAGCTGCATCATCAGTTTCAGGGCCGTGCGTTCGCGCTGCAGCGCCGCCGACACGGCAATGAGCGTTTGCACCAGGGCTGGCGTGAAGGGATAGACCTTCTGGAACATGTCGCGGTCGGCCGACGTTGTTAAGAGCGTGTCAAGCACGTCGCGGCGTACCGCCAGGATCTTCTCGAACTCGGCTTTGAGAATCTGGCGCGCCGCCTCGTTGAGGGGGCGCAACACCCGCTTTTCGGCAATCGCCGGCAGGTTACGGTCTTCCAGCGTGATGCGGTGAAAGCGCGCTTCCCAGTGGCGCAGCACATCGCTGAACTGCGACTGCACCGCGCCCGCGAGGTTTTCACCGACCAGGTCGCGCAGGTCGCGCTGCCGGGCCACAAAGCTGACCAGCGGAATCGGCCGGTCGGCATTGGTCGCTTCCACCAGTTTCACCAGCTTGGTGCCTTCGCGGCTCACAAAGCCGACATCGGCGGCATGGCTGGCCAGCCACAGCACCAGCTCGTCCAGAAACAGGATCACGGCGTCGTAACCGAGCGCCTGCGCATGCCGGGTCATGATGCTCAGACCATCGTCGAGCGAGACAAAGGACTCGCCGCCGCCGGCCAGTGTGCGG
>JBBREQ010000069.1:0-12442 GCA_038202795.1 Coriobacteriia bacterium
AATCCCACCGAATGCGGCCACGTGCTGACATCACCGTGGCCGAACTGCTACCCACTGCTGGCGCCCGAGTGCCTGCTGGAAGTACGATGATCACGCTGATGAAAGGCGATGCGATGTCGTGCTACCTGCTACACATGATCGAGATGCCAGAGCAAGATCCCTACCGTGACCCGGAACTCAAGGACCTGGTCGGCGAGTTCCCCCGTCTGTTCTGCGCTCAGTGCTCGCCACCCCGGTCGCTTACTCCCGGCGAGAGCGCTCGCTGTCTTGACCGGGCGGCTCCCTGCTGGAAACCATCCGGTCAGATCTGTCCCGACACCACCTAGCCTCGCGGCGCCCGCCCTTGCTGCTGGAGCCCCCGTCGGCGCGCTTCCACTACGAGCCACAGGCCCCCGACCACCATCGGTGCGCTGAGAAGCATTCCCATAGTGAGCCAGCCCCCGGCGAGAAACCCCAGCTGCACGTCAGGCTCGCGCACGGACTCTATGAGCATGCGGGAGATACCGTACAGGGTCAGAAGCCAGCCCAAGAGCTCCCCGCGAGGCCGAGGCGGAAGCCTCCATGCCAACCAGAGAACAACGACAAAGAGCACCAGACCCTCAAGCAGCGCCTCATACAGCTGTGACGGGTGCCTGGGTAGCGGTCCGCCCGTAGGAAACACCATGCCCCAAGGCGCGGTTGTCACTCGACCCCAGAGTTCGCCATTCACGAAGTTCGCAAGGCGGCCCAGGCCGATTCCGATGGGTGCACCCACAACGCCCAGGTCGCACACGGTGAGCCACGGTATTCCCATGGTGCGCGCAACGACCAGACCGGCGATAAGGATGCCGGCGAGGCCCCCGTGAAACGACATTCCCCCGTCCCACAGCGCGATGATTCTGGCAGGCTGCTCAAGATAGTAGCTGCTCCCATACAGCAGCACGTAGCCCAGCCGCCCACCGACCATGACTCCGATGACCGCCGCAAGCATGATGTTCAGTACGTCGTCATCGGTCAGACCGAGTTTCCAGCGACCTGCAAGGCTTCGGAGAAGAAGTCCGCCCATCAAGAAGCCGACCAAGTATGCAAGGCCGTACCAGTGTACGGACAACGGACCGACCCGAAATGCAACGGGATCGATCTGGGGATAGGCGATGGTTGCGAGTATCAAGTCTAGAACTGGATCTTGGGAGCTTCGTCAGCTGCGGGTTCGGCCTCGAAGTACTCGCGCTGCGTGAAGCCGAACATGCCCGCAAGCAGATTCGCGGGAAACGTCTGGATGCCCGTGTTGAAGCTCATGACCGAGTCGTTGTAGAACTGGCGAGCGTAGGCGATCTTCTGCTCGATCTCCGTGAGCTTCTGCGAGAGGTCCATGAACGCCGGAGCCGCCTTCAGATCCGGATACGCCTCTGCAATCGCGAACAGAGAACGCAACGCCCCTGTCAGCATGTTGTCCGCTTGCGCCTGCTCTGCCACCCCCGTAGCGGTCGTGGCCATATTCCGGGCCTGAATGACCCGTTCGAGCGTCTCTTTCTCATGCGAGGCGTAGCCTTTGACTGTCTCTAACAAGTTGGGGATCAGATCATAGCGCTGCTTGAGCTGAACCTCGATCTGGGCCCATGCATTGTCAACACGGTTACGCAAAACCACCAGTCGGTTGAACAGCGCGACAACGGCGAGCGCGACCACAACGACAATCGCACCCGCACCCAAACAGATGAATGAGCTCATTTGACTCCTCCTCGGCCGGAGCGAATCTCCGGTGCGCTAGACTCGAACAGCATCAATCGTAGCACTCGCCGCGCGCTAAGCTAAAACGTCGACCCCACAAGGATGACCGCTTGATCCCTCTGCGCGCCGAGAAGCGCTTCGCCGGACTTTCGCTTGCCGTGTGGGCTGTCGCAGCCCTGTGCCTGGCCGCGCTTGCAAGGCTGTCATGGCTTTCTGATACCCGAGCACTGCCCATAATCGATGCGCTCGCCGTGGTTCCGCGTCGGCTGTTGGCGGCCCCCTCCGACCCGGCCCAACTGATCACACTCGTCAGCGGGATCTTTCTGCATGCTGGGTGGATCCATCTCCTGTCGAACCTCCTGTTCTTGCTCGTGTTCGGTCCCGCTGTCCAGGCACGATTGGGGTGGAGAGGCTTCCTGGGGTTGTATCTTGCATCCGGTGTCGCGGGCGCGCTCGCATTCGCGATCACGCATCCCCAGTCCACGGCACCGCTCCTGGGGGCAAGCGGGGCGATTGCGGGCGTTTTGGGAGCACACCTCGTCTTGGAGCCTCGCGCCCGTATCACCACGCTGGTTCCGGTGTTCGTCATGTTCGAGATCGCGTCACTGCCCGCAGCGTTCGTCATCGCCGTGTGGTTCGTGCTGCAGATTGCCTCCAACGTCGCCCCCGTGGTCCCCCAATCGGGCACCAACAGCATCGCCTGGATAGCGCACATCGCAGGATTCGTCACGGGGCTCGTGTTGGCTACCCCGCTGGGGGTTCGTTCCGGCCTAGCTGCCAGGCGGCGTGGCACATCGAGCGCCAACTCACGGAGCAAGAGACGCGCAGACTAGCGGGATCGATCAGGAGCGCGCGGGCGAGTCCATCTCGGCAAGGGCATCATCGACGCACTCGATCTGGCTCAGCTGCCGACGGAAGTACTCACAGTACGCGTCAGCGCGCACCTCATCCGCAGCAGCTCCCTGCGCGACAGGCGCGACTTCGACGGCTATGACTTCGATGCCGCTTCGCTGAGTGAGTTCAGGAACTTCCGCGAGGGCTTCGATGGCCGCGAGCAGAAACGCAGGGACGATCGCCGTGACGGTCACCTGCGTGCCACAGTGGGGGCAGACAAACGCGATATCGGCTCGGTCAGAATCCCGGAGAACGACAGTCTCGATGTCCTCGAGACCGACCTCAACAGGCCCGTCGATGGGGCAGGTTATGGTGAACTCCATGGTCTCTGCCTCCGCTCTCGATCGCGGTCGCACCCATTGTACCGCGGCACGATATGCCACGGTTCACTCGCCTGAGTGCAGCTCCGCAAGAACCACGCCACCGTGCTACCATGCCCGGCATGCCCAGAACCGGTGAAATCACGACCAACCCGATCGCCACGCACCCGCAGCGCCATGCCGCCTTGCACGCGAGCCGCGCTGCGCGCTTCAGGCGCGGAACCCGACTCGGCCTCCCCATCTTCCTAGGGTATATGCCGGTAGGTGCGGCCTTCGGTGTCCTCGCTCGCACACTGGGCTTCTCGGTATTCCAAGCGCTTGTGTGTTCAGCCACCGCCTTGGCGGGTGCAGGACAGTTCATCGCCCTGTCCCTCTTATCGGGTGGAGCGAGCGCATTGATGACCGTTTTCGCGACATCTGTGGTCAACCTGCGCTACGTGCTCTTTGGCACAACCCTGTCTCCCCACCTTCGCGGGGTTCGCCCCTCTGTGATGTCATGGCTGGCGTTTACACTCACCGACGAGACGTTCGCCGTCAATGTCGCGGACCGCCGGGAAGGACTGTCCACGCCTGCCTCCATGGCGGGCGCGGGCGCGATTGCCTGGTGCGGGTGGGTCCTGGGCACGGGAATCGGCGCGGCAGGCGCCGGTTGGATCGGCGACCCCAGCAGATGGGGGCTGGAGTTCGCGATGCCCGCGATGTTCGCGGCCCTGTTCGTCGCGCTGGCCGAAACCCGCACCCATGCCTATGTCGGCCTTCTTGCCGGCGCAGTCGCGCTTTCGCTGCCCCTCATGGCGCGCGTGGGCCTGTCCGTCTCTCCAAGTTGGTTCGTTGTGATCTCCACGGTCGTCTCGGCAAGCATTGCGGCGGTGGTGTTCGATGAACGGTGAGCTTACACAGACGACCATTTGGGCGGTTATCGCCGGGATGGCTGCGGCCAACTTCATCCTGCGGTTCACTCCGATAGCTGTTCTGTCGCGTGTCGAGCTTCATCCGATACTGCTGCGCTGGTTGTCCTTCGTCCCCATCAGCGTCATGGGCGCGCTGGTTGCCAGCGAGGTCCTGCGCCCCGGCAACGCATGGCAGCCGCCTCTCATGAACCCGGGGTTGTACGCGGCGGTTCTGACCGCACTGGTGTACCGTTTCTCGCGCAGCTTTCTAGGCGCAACACTCACTGGCATGGTGGCCTTTGTGCTTCTCCGTGCCCTGATGAGCTAGGGGCAGACAGGCTTCCCGCGGGCTGTCGTTTCACGCTAGACTACCCGCACCGCAACCCTGACTGATGGCCGACCACGCGCCGCGCAAGAGGAGCCACACTACCATGGCCCATGTCCGCCCATTCGCCGCATGGCGCTACGCTAGCTCCCACGCCGACATCACGCCGCTTGTCGCACCCCCTTATGACGTGATCGGCGATGTCCAGCGTGCGGCGCTTCTCGCCGGCGACCCGCGCAACGTGGTCGCGCTTGAACTGCCTGAAGGCTCCACCGACCCGGCGCTCCCCGGCAATCGCTACGAGACCGGCAAGCTCACCTGGGACCGGTGGCGCAACACCGGAGTGCTGATTCAAGACACGGTGCCGGCGCTCTATGCGCTCGAACAGCACTACACCCTCGACGGGGACCCCGTGCGCAGGCGTGCTTTCGTCGTCGAGGTGGGGCTCGAGCCGTTCTCGGCGGGTATCGTAATTCCCCACGAGCGTACCTTGCCCAAGGCCCTTGGTGACCGCTTCAACCTCACCGTCGCGACAGGCGCCAACCTGAGTCAGGTATTCGGCCTTTTCGACGATCCGGAACGCGCAACCGACCCCATGTTCGAAGCCGCGATGTCCGGTGAGCCTGTGGCGACTGCCGTTGACGCCGACGGGGTCCGGAGCACGCTTTGGGCCGCGACGGATCCCGCACTCGCCCTACAACTCGGATCGTTCATGTCTGACCGCAGCATCTTCATCGCCGACGGTCACCACCGCTACACCACCGCGCTGGCCTACCGGGACGTCCGACGCAAGAGCGCCGAGCGGAGCTCCAGCTCGCAGAGCGAACCCGCCTATGACTTCGTGCTTATGGCTCTGGTCAACATGGACGATCCAGATCTGGTAGTGCTCCCCACTCACCGCGTAGCGGACGCTCCGGGCCTTTTTGATGCAGCCGCGTTCACCGCTGCTCTTGCAGGCTCGTTCGATCTGAGTGCGGTGAGCCTGAGCGACTCAGCCCAAGCGCTCGAGACGCAGGACGCCCCTAGGTTCCTGGTGAAGACGCGCGGTGATGGGCCGCTGCTCCTCGCCACACTTCGCAGCGATGTCGATCTCGATGCCGCTCTGCCCATCGCGCGCTCCAAAGCGTGGAAGTCCCTCGATGTAGCGGTGTTGCAGGAGCTGGTGCTCAACCCGCTGCTCGACATCCATCCCGACCGGCCGGAGACACTCGATCGTCTGAGGTTCATCAAAGATGCTCACGAAGCGTTGGGCGCTGTGTCTGAACACGATGTCGCCTTCGTACTGCGGCCCACACGGATGGAGCAGCTGAGGTCGGTGGCGCTCGCGGGCGAGACGATGCCCCAGAAGAGCACGTACTTCTACCCCAAGCTACTCTCAGGCCTGGTATTCCGCTCCGCGGAGTAGTGCGCGACCGGCTAGCGGGGCCGCCGTGTGCCAACGCCCGCTACGTCGAACTCGATTCGCCGCGGGCACACCTCCGCAAGCCGACACGCATCGCAGCGGGGGGCCCGGGGCCTGCAACTCTCACGGCCGATGAGCCAGGCGGGCAGGTCGAGAGTGCCGGGCGATTCAGGACAGATTGATCTCGCCACCGCCTCAATGGCTTCTCGGGTATCGACATCGACGAGCCCCGAACGCAAGAACACCCGTCTGACCTGAACGTCGTAGGCGACCTGTCCACACTCTCGTCCCGACAGTTTCACACCGAAGTGCCGAGTCAGGATCTCGGTGGCCATCACCGCCTTCTTGCGGCCGATGCCCTGAAAGCTGTTCAGCCGCTCGGTGACCTCGAGCACGTGTGCGCCGGGTGGCCAGATGCAGGCGGCATCGGACCCGTACTCGTCAACCAGACGTTGCGCCGCGCTCACGATCCAGCGCGGCAGAGTCTCTTTGAAGCGGTGAAGCATCGGGTGAAGCTGCAGCGCAGCACGAACCTCGGCAGGGTGCGTAGACAGGTAGCCGGGATCGAGCGTGCCGAGTCGCTCCTGAAGCCGGTAGGGACCCGACCACGCACGCTCGGCGGAAATGCCCTGTGTGAACAGCACTCCCAAGAGAAACGCGTTAGCGTCGCGCAGCAGCACGTCGGCATCGGGATTCCCCGTGAACGAGTCGCCGACCTGCGCCGCGCCCTCGAGCTCAAGCTCGCGGCCGTACGCCAGCAGGGCGCTCGCAACATCCGAAACGCCCACCTACCTGAGCACTGATCCACGCTTGATCTTGTGTATCAGAACCTCGCGCTCCTCTGCGGTGTAGGCGTCAGCCAGCGTGTCGTAGGCTTTGACCCGTGACGACAGCATCCGACCGTTGGCGAGGCGGTGCATCGCGTACAAGAACCACGTGATCGATCCCGCAACGAACAGCTCGCGAACCAGTCCGTGCACGGTCAACTCGTTGTCGTAGTACTCCATGGGGCAGGTCCTTTCACCGTACTTGGACCGCGCCGTATGGCGCGCCCTGACACGATGATTCCCCTTAGGACCCCATGCCGGGCGCATCAGCCTTTGCGAGGTCCGTTCCTGAGGAAGAATGCACAGTACATGCAGTTCTCCTTGATGGCGACATCCCTGTCGACCTCCACCGAGAAGATCAGTTCAGGATCGACCGTAAGCTCATAGGTGGGTCGGTCGCAGCCCGCGAACGCGCACTTGCTGGGGCAGCGGTCCTCGAACTTGGTCGCATGCAGGCACTCGGCCTGCATCTCGTCATCGCACCCGCGAAGCTCCCAGCACTTGGCCATCGGTTCTCGCGCCTCCTCGTTCAGCATCGGTTTCGTGGTTGCAAGATTCTACTACGCCGGCGAGTATCGTGACGCCCGGTTGCACGACGCCGGCAACTCCGGCCGGTTCACACCGCAGTCCGGACGCTCTTACGCTAGACTGGCGAAGACATGCGAGAACTCACTCCTCTCCCAGATGCAACCCACACCCTAGTTGTTGGAGCCGGACCTGCAGGCGTTATGGCTGCGATCCATGCAGCTGCACGCGGCGAGGTCGTTCTCATCGACTCGGCGGTGCTGCCCCGCGACAAGAGCTGTGGTGGCATGCTCAACGAGCATGCCCAGGAGTTCTTGGCCGAGTATGGCCGCGTGCCCCGCTCAGTTGTCTCGGACCCGGCTTGGGTCAACTTCCGCTATCACGACTGGGACCGCGCCATCAAGAAGCCGACCGAGTTGCGGTTCGCGAATGTGGACCGCCGACTGTTCGATGACTGGCTCCTATCGCTCCTGCCGAGCAACGTCGTGGTCTTCTCCGGCACAGCACTCAAGAGCGTCGCGCAGGACGAGACGTCCGTGACTGCGGTGCTCCAAAGGGCCGGCGCGCCGACTCACACCATCCGCTGCGAGAATCTCATCGGCTGCGACGGTCCGCGATCAACGGTTCGGCGAGCCTTGGGTGCTCAGCACGTTGCGACATATGTCACCCTGCAGGACTACTGCGAGCACCCCGGAGGACTTGAGCCGTTCTTCGACTGTGTGTACTTGCGCGGTATCGGTGACAGCTTCGCCTACGCTTACGTCGTCCCCAAGGGAAACACCGCAATCGTAGGCTCTGTGTTCTATCCAGGGACCAAGCACCCTCACGTCAAGCACGACCAAGCGCTCAACACCCTACGTGGCGCGTTGCCCCTCGGCACGTCGATCAAGCGGGAAGCATGGGTGGCGTTGTGCGTCCGGCAGTCGCGCGACATGATGTCGGGAGCCGGCCGGATTCTGCTCGCCGGCGAAGCCGGGGGATTCATGTCACCCACGAGCGGAGAGGGCATCAGTTATGCCCTCAACACCGGGCGTCTTGCCGGTCTGTCAGTATCGAGCTCGGACCCCTTGAAGGCCCTCGGTTCCTACCGATCAGCCACCGCCCGCATCGCCAGCAACATCTCGCGCAAGCTGAAATGGTTGCCGTTCATGGAGTCGAGAGCGGGAAAGTACTTCGCTGGGCACGTACCCGCAGCAATCATCTCAACGGTCACAAAGGGACTCTAGAGGCGTTGTGTGTCAGCGGTCTCGATTCAGGTACATCCTGCTGGGAGTCGCCGTCGACTGCCCCTGATACTTGCTCCCCAGTCCGGGATGGCCGTATGCGCGATCGACCTCTGTCGACATCTGCGAGAAAGATACCTGTCCTATCTTCATCCCGGGCACAAGAAGAATCGGCAGGTTGGCGACGTTGGAAAGCTCAAGCGTGAGCCGGCCGTCCCACCCGGGATCGACGTAGCCGGCAGTCGAGTGGATCAGCAGGCCGAGTCGCCCGAGCGAGCTCTTGCCTTCCAGCCGGCCTACGATGTCATCCGGCAGCGCAATCCGCTCGACGGTCGTGCCCAGCGAGAACTCCCCCGGGTGCAAGACGAACGGCTCCTCGACCGACGCGGCGGCCGGCTCCATGAGGCCGGGTTGCTCCCTCGCCGGATCGATATACGGATACCGAGAGTTGCGAAACACCTGGAAATCAGCGCCCAGATGCAGATCGACGCTCGATGGTTGGATGTCGTCAGGATCGAGCGGAAAGATGACGATGCGCCCTTGGGCGATTTCCGCCTTGATGGTGCGGTCCGACAGGACCATTGGGGACTCCTCTCTCAGAACGCAGCGGCCTGCACAGCGTCCACCGTGCAGGCCGCGCTCGCTCACATGAACCGACGTCTATGCGCACTTGCTGTAGCCGCAACTACGGCACACAGCGCAGCCACTCTCGTGCTCAAGCGACCCTCCGCATTCGGGGCATGCCCCCGAGAGGTTGTCCAGCATATCGGTGTGCTTGCTCACCGATGAAACAGCTGAGCCGGTCTCTCGGTATTCGGCCGCATGCTCCATCACGATTCCTACTGCATCGGCGCACGAGAGGACCTTGCCGCCCTCGGCCCAACACGGCGACGGGCAACGAATCCCCCGGAGATGCTTCATGATCGGCTCGGGATCCACCCCCGCTCTCAGCGCAACCGAGATCAAACGAGAGAGCGCCTCGGACTGAGAGGCCGCGCAGCCGCCCGACTTGCCCATCTGGGTGAACACCTCGCACATCCCCTGTTCGTCCCAGTTGACGGTGACGTAAAGGTTGCCGCACCCGGTCTGAATCTTCTCGGTCCGTCCAACGGTGATCGAGGGCCTCGGCCGAGGCTCGATCTCACCGAGACGACCCTGCAGCCCCACCTCGGCAGCCTCTGCGCCCGACCTTGCCGTCTTACCCGTGGTCAGGACCTGATTGTCCTTACTGCCATCACGGTAGATGGTGACGCCCTTGACTCCGAGCGTGTAGGCAAGGTCATAGACATGCCTCACATCATCGGCGGTGGCCTCATGACCGAAGTTGACCGTTTTCGAGACCGCATTGTCACAGTGCTTCTGGAATGACGCCTGCATGCGGATGTGCCAGTCGGGCGCGATGTCGTGTGCGGTGACGAACGCCTCCTGTATATCTGCTGGCACCTCCTCGATGCCGTGAACCGAACCGTGATCGGCGATGAGAGCCATGAGCTCACGACTGTAGAACCCCCGCTTGACGGCTATCTCCTCAAACAGCGGATTGACCTCCACGAGCCGGTCGTTGTCCATGACGGTTCTCACGTAGCTGACTGCGAAAAGCGGCTCAACTCCCGAAGAGCAGTTCGCGATGATCGAAAGCGTGCCTGTGGGGGCGATCGTCGTGACGGTTGCGTTGCGCAGCGGGCCACCCTGAGGCGTGTCATAGATGGAGCCGGCAAAGTTCGGAAACGCGCCCCGCTCCTCAGCAAGCTTGCGCGAGGCGGACTTCCCCTCAGCATCGATGAACCCCATGACCTTCTCACCGAGTGCGACGGCGCCTTCGGAATCGTAGCCAAGGCCCATCTTGATGAGCATGTCGGCCCAACCCATGACGCCGAGGCCGATCTTCCGGTTGCCGCGAGCGAGTTCGTCGATCTGAGGGAGGGGGTAGTGGTTCACCTCGATGACGTCATCGAGGAAGCGGACCCCTCTGTGCACGACGTCCGCGAGGCGATCCCAGTCGACGTCCGTGCCGGCTTCAGTCACGCGAACCATCTTGCTCAAGTTGATGGAGCCGAGATTGCACGCCTCGTAGGGCAGGAGCGGCTGCTCACCACAGGGATTGGTTGACTCGATATCGCCTAGCAGCGGTGTTGGGTTATCTCGGTTGATTCGGTCGATGAAGATTATGCCGGGATCGCCCGTTGCCCACGCCATCTGCACGATGAGCTCGTAGACCTCGCGCGCGTTCAGCTCGCCAGCAGGCTCCTTCGCACGCGGATTGTAGAGAGTGAAGGATGTCCCTGCTTTCACCGCTTCCATGAACTCCTCGGTGAGCGCAACGGAGATGTTGAAGTTCGCGAAGTCGCCATCCGCCTTGCACTTGATGAACGTCAGAATGTCGGGATGGTCGATACGCAAAACGCCCATGTTCGCGCCGCGGCGCGTACCGCCCTGCTTAACCGCCTCGGTAGCCTGATTGAATACACGCATGAACGACACCGGACCGCTGGAAACACCCTGGGTCGACTTGACCTGATCGCCCGCGGGGCGCAGGCGTGAGAACGAGAATCCGGTTCCGCCGCCGGACTTGTGTATGAGTGCGGTATCGCGCACCGCTCCGAAGATCGACTCCATCGAGTCCTCAACAGGGAGAACGAAACAAGCCGAGAGCTGCTGCAGCTCACGTCCGGCGTTCATGAGAGTCGGCGAGTTCGGCAGGAACTGCAGTGAGGTCATGAGGTCGTAGAAGTCGCGGGTGATCTCACCGACACGGGCCTCATCGGCACCGAAGCTCTTCTCGGCTGCGGCGATGTTGACGGCAACACGCATGAACATGTCACTGGGATTCTCGATCGGGGCGCCAGACTCGTCTTTGTTCAGGTAGCGCTTCTGCAGAACCCTCAGCGAGTTGGGGCTGAGTATCTCGTCGATGGCGCGTGAATACTCCATCGCGCCAGTGGTTTCAGTCATGGGAGCCCTCCCTCTTGGAACGCCGTACACCCTGAGCAGGGGAAACAGCGCCTTACACAACATATAGCGGCTCTGACATCCTAGGACGCCACATATTGTGCGTCAACGCACGCCCGACGAGCGGTAACTCTTATCCGCTATACGGCACACGTGACCATCCGTCCGCCCGAGACCCGCGCCGGAATGCAGGACGAGCGCCACCCCTCAGGGATGGCGCTCGTCGTGATCCGTACTGCAACCGGCCGACTCAGACGGCCTCTACGCGCACGACCTCGGGAATCTGCTCCTTGAGCACGCGCTCCACGCCGTTTGCCAGCGTGAGTTGCGACATCGGGCATCCCCGACACGCGCCCTGAAGTGCCACTTGGACAACGCCGTCATCGGTCACGTTGACGAGTTCCACATCGCCACCGTCGGCCTGCAACGCCGGACGAATGGCGTCGAGTGCCTCTTGGACGCTCTCTTTGCTGATCATCGTGCCTCCTCAATAGTGAATCGAATCGTAGGAACGAGAAGTTCCGCGCTCGGTCAGGTTCTCACATCAGCGAGAACTGTACCACAATCCTGACTGAAACAGTGTAGATTGCATGCGTCAGACTTATAGATGCTTCGAACAGCAAAGAACCGTCGGATGCACTTAGCGGCGTCCTACTCTCCCAGGCCACTACAGCCCAGTACCATCGGCGCTGGAGGGCTTAACTACCGAGTTCGGAATGGGATCGGGTGTACCCCCTCCGCCATAGCCACTAAGCGCATCCGACGGTTCTCACGTCGGAAGCATTCTATATGCTGCTGTCAAAGGCGACCGGCTCGAGTGCACCGGCTACCCTGAATGCTGCATAGCGCTTGAAGATCACCCGAATGAGATCAAGACCTCGGCCTATTAGTACCGCTCGGCTGAATGCATTGCTGCACTTACACCTGCGGCCTATCAACCTCGTAGTCTACGAGGGGCCTTACCTGGTTAACCCAGTGAGAGACCTCATCTTGGAATGGGCTTCCCGCTTAGATGCTTTCAGCGGTTATCCCGACCGAACGTAGCTAACCAGCGGTGCCGTTGGTCGACAACTGGTACACCAGAGGTTCGTCCGCTCCGGTCCTCTCGTACTAGGAGCAGCCTTCCTCAAGTCTCTTACGCCCACGGAGGATAGGGACCGAACTGTCTCACGACGTTCTAAACCCAGCTCGCGTACCGCTTTAAATGGCGAACAGCCATACCCTTGGGACCTACTCCAGCCCCAGGATGCGATGAGCCGACATCGAGGTGCCAAACCCTCCCGTCGATGTGGACTCTTGGGGAGGATCAGCCTGTTATCCCCGGAGTACCTTTTATCCGTTGAGCGACGGCCATTCCACTCTGAGCCGCCGGATCAC
>JBBREQ010000070.1:0-12263 GCA_038202795.1 Coriobacteriia bacterium
TCGTTGTCTACCTGAACAAGTGCGACATGGTCGACGACGAAGAGCTCATCGAGCTTGTCGAGATGGAAGTCCGCGAGCTGCTCAGCGAGTACGAGTTCCCCGGTGACGATACCCCCATCATCAAGGGTTCGGCACTGAAGGCTCTCGAGGGTGACGAGAAGTGGGTCGGCAGCATCGACGAGCTGATGAATGCCGTCGACACCTGGATTCCGATGCCTGAGCGTGACATCGACAAGCCGTTCCTGATGGCAATCGAGGACGTCTTCACGATCACCGGTCGCGGCACCGTGGCGACGGGCCGGATCGAGCGTGGCGTGGTCAAGGTCAGCGACGAGGTTGAGATCGTCGGCATACACGATGAGACCAAGAAGACCGTTGTCACCGGCGTTGAGATGTTCCGCAAGCTTCTGGACGAGGCCCAGGCCGGCGACAACGTTGGCGTTCTGCTTAGGGGCATCGCCCGGACCGAGATCGAGCGCGGTCAGGTTCTGTGCAAGCCCGGCTCGGTTACCCCGCACACCGAGTTCATGGGCCAGGTCTATATCCTGACCAAGGAGGAGGGCGGCCGTCACACGCCGTTCTTCGATGGATATCGTCCTCAGTTCTACTTCCGTACGACCGACGTGACCGGGGTCGCCCACCTTCCTGAGGGCACAGAGATGGTCATGCCGGGGGACAACGTTGAGATTCGCGGTGAGCTGATTCAGCCCATCGCCATGGAGGAGGGCCTGCGTTTCGCCATTCGTGAGGGTGGTCGCACCGTGGGTTCGGGTCGCGTCATCAGCATCATCAAGTAAGACGGCTCACGCAGTGAAACACGCGGGGCCCGGCACCCTTGCCGGGCCCCGTTTCACCCCCTGACTCGGGGGGCCAGTGAGTTTGACAGTGCCGAAAACGGGGTGCTAGAGTACCCTACCGTGCCTGCGCCCTTGCGCGCTTGTCGGCGCGGACACAAGGAGGACCAATGCGAACCCTGGTGACGTTGGCGTGCACAGAGTGCAAACGCCGGAACTACACCACCAACAAGAACAAGCAGTCGAACCCGGAGCGTATCGAGTTCAAGAAGTACTGCAAGTGGTGCAAGACCCATACGGTGCACAAGGAAACCCGCTAGAGCGTATCGTGTGGTGTGATGCAGGCCAGTAGCTCCAATTGGTAGAGCGCCGGTCTCCAAAACCGGATGTTGGGGGTTCGAGCCCCTCCTGGCCTGCCAGTTCAGCCCCGTTGCGGCTCAGAGGTCGCGGCGTTTGTTGCGTAAGCGCGTCAGCATCAGCTGGCTCGCAGGAACGGACGGATACGAGATGGCCAAGGCAAGCACCGCCGACAGCAAGATCATTGTCGACACGGGTACGAAGAACAAGAAGCTGGATAAGAGCAAGTCCGGGGGCAGCGGAAAGCCCGCCAAGCCCGGCCTGTTCGCGCGGCTGGCTCAATACCTCCGCGACGTGCGCTCTGAGATGAAGCGCGTCGTCTGGCCGCAGCGGCCCGAGGTCATCAACTCGAGCATGGTGGTCATCGTCACGCTCATCTTCTTCGTCGTGTTCACCCTGATCACTGACACGCTGGTTGTGCGGGCGCTCGGGCTTCTCAACCAGATCGGGCAGTAATGGCCAAGAAGTGGTACGTCATCCATACCTACTCGGGGTACGAGAACAAGGTGCGCACCAACCTCCTGCACCGCATCGAATCCATGGGCATGCAGGAAAAGATCTTCGACGTGAAGATACCTACCGAGACCGTCACCGATATCAAAGAGGGCGGCAAGCGCGTCACGTCTGAGAAGAAGGTGTTCCCCGGCTACATCCTCACTCAGATGGAACTGGATGATGAGTCGTGGTACGTGGTTCGCAACACCCCAGGCGTCACCGGATTCGTGGGTAGCCAGGGCAAGCCGGTGCCGTTGTCGCGTGATGAGTTCAATCGCATCATGAAGCGGACCGAGAGTGGGACCAAGCAGAAGACGACGACTGACTTTGTGCAGGGTATGAACGTGAAAGTCACGTCGGGTCCGTTTGCGGAGTTCGATGGCACTATCGCCGAAGTCAACCTCGACCGATCCACGGTCAAGGTCATGGTGACGATCTTCGGCAGGGACACGCCGGTGGAACTTGGTTTCGATCAAGTGGCACGGGTCTAACGCAGGAGACGATCGGTCTGTATGGGCCGCGAGGCGACTCGCGGACGCTTCTCCCGGCAGGGCCGTTGTTGAACAGGACATGAGGGCGATCGCTGTGCGGTCGCACGTGAGACAGGGACGAGTCCAAAGATGGCCAAGAAAGTCGTAGGCTTCATCAAGCTCCAGATTCCTGGTGGCCAGGCCAACCCGGCACCCCCCGTGGGTCCGGCGCTCGGCCAGCACCAGGTCAACATCATGCAGTTCTGCCAGGCGTTCAATGCCGCGACAGGCGACAAGCAGGGCACCATCATTCCGGTCGAGATCTCTGTGTACGAGGATCGTTCGTTCGATTTCATCCTCAAGACTCCTCCGGCAGCCGTGCTCATCAAGCAGGCACTGGGCATCGAGAGCGGGTCTGGCGTGCCAAACCGCGAGAAGGTAGGCCAGATCACGGGCGCTCAGCTTCGCGAGATCGCTGAGACCAAGGCCCCAGACCTCAACGCCAATGATGTCGAGGCCGGCATGAGGATCATCGCCGGCACCGCCCGCTCCATGGGAGTCACCGTCGTCGACTAGCGCCTCTGGCTGCTAGAGGGCTCTGCACGCGATGATCAGTCGCGTGAGTGGGAGGGCGCCATCCGGTTGCCCGCCAAGACCACAGGAGGAAGCAATGCCAAAGCACGGAAGAAAGTTCAGCGAGGCTGCCGAGAAGATCGATCGGACCAGACTCTATCCGCCTCTCGAGGCGATGAGGACTGTCAAAGCTTCGGCAACGGCCAAGTTCGACGAGACCGTTGAGGCCCATTTCCGCCTCGGAGTGGATACCCGTCAGGCCGAGCAGCAGGTCCGTGGCAGCGTCTCGCTGCCGCACGGAACCGGCAAGGATGTCCGCGTTGCCGTGTTCGCCGAGGGCGACAAGGCACGCGAGGCCGAGGCCGCCGGCGCGGACATTGTGGGCAGTGACGATCTCGTTGCCAAGATCGAGGCAGGGTTCTTCGACTTCGACGCTGCGGTGGCGACCCCTGACATGATGGGTAAGGTCGGGCGGCTGGGTAAGGCACTCGGCCCGCGTGGACTCATGCCTAACCCCAAGTTGGGCACCGTGACCATGAACGTGGGTCAGATCATCACCGAGTTGAAGGCCGGTCGCGTCGAGTACCGCGCCGACAAATTCGGCATTGCGCATGTCACGGTCGGTCGGGTCTCGTTCGATGAGAAGATGCTGACTGAGAACTACGCCGCTCTGCTCGACGAGATCGTCCGCGCGAAGCCTTCCTCGTCGAAGGGCAAGTACATCAAGTCGATCACGGTCGTCTCGACGATGGGCCCTGGTGTCAAGGTCGACCCGAGCATTCAGCGCAACCTGCTCGAGGGCTAGGAGCGCACGACCCGTCCGGGTGCTACGACCGGACGCTTGACAGAGACATCATCCGGCGTCAGACTTCGACGTCGCGTTGACAAACCAATATCGCGTACGAACCGCTGCCGAAGACAGCCGGCGTCCGGAGAGAGTCCGGGCTTAAGGGGGCGCCACCGCACCCCGCCTGCCGAGGTGGTCGCTAAGAGATCCGCTCCCTGCGTTTCTCGGCAGATGAAACTGCTCGCGGCCTCCACTGCCTTCCGTGGCAGTCGGGGGCCGCGTCTGTGTTTCGGCACATGCCGAGCCGGCGTGACCCGACCTCAGGTTCCGTCAGGAGCCAGGCCGGGGAGTGCGTGTGACAGAAGGGAGGGAAGTAGATGCCAACTGCAACCAAAGAATCGCTCGTTGCTGAGATCAAGGATCGATTCAATGCATCTGAGGCGGTCATCATGGCCGACTACCGCGGTCTGACCGTCAAACAGATGCAGATATTGCGTAGGCAGATCCGCGAGGTCGGCGGTGAGATCAAGATATACAAGAACTCACTTACCGAGATTGCGGTTCGTGAGCTGGCGTTGCCCAACATGGATGCATTCCTTGAGGGTCCGACGGCCTTCGTCTTCATCGCTGAGGATGCGGTCGCTCCTGCCAAGACGCTGACTGCGTTTGCGAAGCTCAACCCCGCTCTGGGACTCAAAGGCGGTTTCGTTCAGAACCAGGTAGTGGACTCTGAAGGGGTCAAGGCGATCGCCACACTGCCGTCTCGCGAGGAACTCATCGCGAAGCTTCTGGGCACCATGCTCAACCCGCTTACCGGCTTTGCCCGTGTTCTCAACGGAACGACCGAGGCGTTTGCGAGGACCGTACAGGCCGTCGCGGACCAGAAGGCCGCCGCCGCGTAAGTCTCGGCTGGCATAGACGAACAGGTGCGGGGCGAGGCCTCGCGACACGAAGATCATAAGGAGAGATACACCATGGCTGCACTTACCAACGAGGAAATCCTTGAGGCTATCAAGGTCAAGCCCGCTCTCGAGCTGGCCGAGCTTGTCAAGATGATGGAAGAGACTTTCGGCGTCTCTGCTGCCGCTCCGGTTGCCGTTGCCGCCGCTGCCGCTCCCGCCGAGGCAGTAGCCGAGGAGGAGCAGACCGCCTTCGACGTTGTGCTTGAGGGCTATGGCGACAACAAGATCGCCGTCATCAAGGTCGTGCGTGAGCTCACGAGCCTGGGGCTCAAGGAGGCCAAGGACCTCGTCGAGGGCGCGCCCAAGGCGGTCATCGAGGGCGCCGCGAAGGATAAGGCTGACGAGGCCAAGGGCAAGCTCGAGGATGCCGGCGCTGCCGTCACCATCAAGTAGCTTGATTCGCGATCGGCTGCGCCGCTACCTCGCGGTGCCGTCGTGACAGAAGGGCCGGGGCTCCCATGATGCCTCGGCCCTTCGACGCGCTTCTGGATCGGCAGGAGAAGTCTTGACGCTCCGAGCGTGGTTGCCTAACATAGCAGTTTGCGACTAATGTCGTCCGCTCCATCTTCTGAAGGAGGAATCGCCTGGTGCCCCGCAGAGAAGGTTCCCTCGTTCTCGGCGCCGACCGGCGCGTTCGTCGAAGCTTCGCCAAGATTCCCGAAGTACTCGACGTTCCCAATCTTATCGCACTCCAGAGAGACTCGTTCGCGTGGTTCCTCGATGAGGGACTCCGTGAGACTTTCAGCGACATCTCCCCGATCGAGGACTTCACGGGCGTACTGGCCGTAGAGTTCGGAGATCACGAGTTCGGTGAGCCTAAGTACTCCGTTGAGGAGTGCAAAGAGAAAGACATGTCCTATCAGGCGCCGCTGTTCGTCGATGTCCGGTTCATAAACAAGGACACGGGCGAGATGAAGGAGCAGTCGGTGTTCATGGGCGATTTTCCGCTCATGACCGACCGCGGTACCTTCGTGATCAACGGTACCGAGCGCGTCGTGGTCTCCCAACTCGTACGTTCTCCGGGCGTCTACTATGCCGAGGAGTTCGACAAGACCTCCGACAAGATCATCTACACGACGAAGGTCATCCCCGCCCGGGGGGCCTGGCTCGAGATAGAGACGGACCGTCGCGACATCGTGAGCGTTCGAGTCGACCGCAAGCGTAAGCAGCCGGCGACAATCCTGCTCAAGGCGCTCGGCATCGCCGAGACGCGCGAAGAGATCCTCGAGATGTTCGACAATTCCGAGGCGATTCAGCGCACCCTCGAGCGCGACTTCACGGAGACGCGCGAAGAGGCACTCATCGAAATATACAAGCGTCTCCGCCCGGGCGAGCCGCCCACGGTGGAGTCCGCTCGATCGCTGCTGGACGGCCTATTCTTCAATCCTCAGCGCTACGACCTCGCGAAGGTTGGTCGTTACAAGGTCAACAAGAAGCTGGGTCTGTCGCTTCCCGATGCCCAGGCCACGCTCACTGCCGAGGACATCAAGGCCGCGGTGTACTACCTCGTGAAACTGTGGGAGGGTGCCGACGGCTACCAAGTCGATGACATCGACCACTTCGGCAATCGCCGCATCCGTAGCGTAGGCGAGCTCATCCAGAACCAGTTCCGGATCGGCCTCGCTCGTATGGAGCGCGTTGTTCGCGAGCGCATGACCACCCAAGACGTTGACGAGATCACTCCTCAGTCGCTGATCAACATCCGCCCCATCGTGGCTTCGATCAAGGAGTTCTTCGGAAGCTCGCAGCTGTCGCAGTTCATGGACCAGACCAACCCCGTCGCCGGGCTGACGCACAAGCGTCGCCTCTCGGCCCTCGGACCCGGTGGCCTGTCCCGTGAGCGCGCAGGCTTTGAAGTCCGCGACGTGCACCCCAGCCACTACGGCCGTATGTGCCCCATCGAGACGCCTGAAGGCCCGAACATCGGCCTCATCGGTTCGCTGGCGACCTTCGCGCGCATCAATCCGTATGGCTTCATCGAGACGCCGTACCGCAAGGTCGCAAAGGGCAAGGTCACCGATGAGATCCACTACCTCACGGCTGACGAAGAAGAGAAGAACGTCATCGCACAGGCCAACGAGCCCTTTGATGCGAAGACGGGCAAGTTCACCAACCCGAAGGTCCTCTGCCGCGTAAAAGGCCAGGGTCCCACGGGCCAGTTCGGCGAGCCGGAGGAGCGCATTCCGGCCGAGGTGGACTTCATGGACGTTTCACCGCGTCAGATGGTCTCTGTCGCGACTGCTCTCATCCCGTTCCTCGAGCACGACGACGCGAACCGCGCGCTGATGGGCTCCAACATGCAGCGGCAGGCAGTGCCGCTTCTGCGCGCATCTGCTCCGCTCGTGGGCACGGGCCTCGAGTATCGCGCCGCGAAGGATACGGGCGAGATCATCACCGCCAGGCGCTCGGGCACGGTCGAGGGAGTCGACAGCCAGCTCATCGTCGTCCGGGCTACCGAAGACGGAACGCTCGACGAGTATCACCTTCCCAAGTTCCAACGTTCGAACCAGGGCACCTGCATCAACCACCGTCCACTGGTGGAGCAGGGTTCTGAGGTCGAGCAGGGACAGGTGCTCGCTGACGGTCCCTCGACGGAGCGTGGGGAGCTCGCTCTTGGGCAGAACATGCTCGTCGCGTTCATGCCGTGGGAGGGCTACAACTACGAAGACGCAATCATCCTCTCTGAGCGCATCGTCAAAGACGACATGCTCACCTCGATTCACATCGAGGAGTACGAAGTAGAGGCGCGCGACACCAAGCTTGGCCCCGAGGAGATTACCCGCGAAATCCCCAACGTCGGTGAGGATATTCTTCTCACCCTCGACGAGGATGGCATCATCCGTGTCGGCGCCGAGGTGTTCCCCGGCGACGTGTTGGTGGGCAAGGTCACCCCCAAGGGCGAGACCGAGCTGACTGCCGAGGAGAGACTCCTGCGGGCGATCTTTGGCGAGAAGGCACGCGAGGTTCGCGATACGTCACTGAAAGTCCCGCACGGCGAGACCGGTCGCGTCATCGCTGTTCGTCAGTTCAGCCGTGACGCTGGCGACGATCTGTCGCCCGGAGTCAACGAGCTCGTGCGTGTCTACGTTGCACAGAAGCGCAAGATCCAGGAAGGTGACAAACTCGCTGGCCGTCACGGCAACAAGGGCGTCATCTCCAAGATTCTGCCGGTCGAGGACATGCCGTTTCTCGCCGATGGCCGCCACGTCGACATCATTCTCAACCCGCTCGGAGTTCCCAGCCGCATGAACATCGGGCAGCTGCTCGAGACGCATCTTGGATGGGCTGCAAGCGTGGGCTGGAGCGATGACGCCAAAGCGAAGACATCCGTCGATGGTCCGATCCACGTTGCAACGCCGGTGTTCGACGGTGCTCGCGAAGAGGAGATCGCCTCGGTGATCAAGGCTTCGAACCGCAACATGCTGCTCAAGCACGAGGAGCGGTATGGCAAGAAGGCGATGTCTGCGCTGGTGCCGTCTTTCAGTGACGGCGGCAAGACGCTGCTCTTCGACGGTCGTACCGGCGAGCCGTTCCGCGAGCCTGTGACCGTGGGTCAGATCTATATCCTCAAACTGCTGCACCTGGTCGACGACAAGATTCACGCTCGTTCGACCGGTCCATACTCGCTTATCACCCAGCAGCCGTTGGGCGGTAAGGCGCAGTTCGGTGGCCAGAGGTTCGGTGAGATGGAGGTGTGGGCCCTGTACGCGTACGGCGCCGCCTACGTGCTACAGGAGATTCTCACCACCAAATCCGACGACATCCTTGGTCGCGTCAAGGCATACGAGGCGATCGTCAAGGGCGAGAACATCCCCGAGCCCGGAATCCCCGAGTCGTTCAAGGTCCTCGTCAAAGAGATGCAGTCACTGTGCCTCGACGTCGAGATCATGTCCGAGGACGGCCAGGAGATTCAGTTCAAAGAAGAGGACGAAGACATCTTCAAGACCGCCGAGGAGCTGGGTCTCGATCTTGGCGGTAGCGACCTGGGGGCTGCGGATACCGATTCCG
The DNA here is from genome assembly GCA_038202795.1 of Coriobacteriia bacterium. Classification (GTDB taxonomy): domain Bacteria; phylum Actinomycetota; class Coriobacteriia; order Anaerosomatales; family PHET01; genus PHET01. The sequence continues at coordinate 8,447 of JBBREQ010000070.1, forward strand.
TGGATGCCTTGGAGCAGCTGCTCGAGGCCGATATTTCGGCACTGGACGCGGCCGATCTCACCGAGACCGACCTGTCTTCGGACAAGGAGGTATAACACGTGCTCGACGTCGACGTGAACAACTTCGATCGCCTGCGCATCGGCTTGGCCTCCTCCGAGCAGATTCGTCAGTGGTCAAAAGGTGAAGTCAAGAAGCCCGAGACGATCAACTACCGCACGCTCAAGCCTGAGAAGGACGGACTCTTCTGCGAGAAGATCTTCGGCCCGACCAAGGACTGGGAGTGCTACTGCGGCAAGTACAAACGTGTCCGCTTCAAGGGCATCGTGTGCGAGCGCTGTGGTGTCGAAGTCACCCGTGCAAAGGTCCGCCGCGAGCGGATGGGTCACATAGAGCTTGCCGCCCCGGTGAGTCATATCTGGTACTTCAAAGGCGTTCCCTCGCGCATGGGCTATCTCCTCGACATCGCCCCCAAGGACCTGGAGAAGGTCCTGTACTTCGCGTCCTCGATCATCACTTCGGTCAACGAAGAGGATCGTGAAGCTGATATCGCCATGCTCAAAGACGAGCTCACGGCAGACAACGAGCAGCTTGAGGCCGAGAAGGCCGAGGAGATCTCGGAGGTCGAAGCCGAGCGCGACCGGCTGATCTCGGTCGCTCGTGGGGAAATCGAGCCCGAGGAGCATGACGATCACGACGATGAGGTTCCTGTCGAGGATCGCGTCAAGAAGCTCAACAAAGAGGCCGACCGCGACCTCAAGGACATCGAGGAGGAGTACGCTGACCGCAAGTCGCTGCTCCAGGAGGCGTTCGATGCCTTCAACAAGCTCTCGGTGAAGTCGCTGATCAACGACGAGACTCTGTACCGCGAGATGAAGGTGCGCTACGGCACCTACTTCCGTGGTGGCATGGGCGCCGAGGCGGTCAAGGATCTGCTGTCCCAGATCGACCTCGAGGTGCTGGCCGAGGAACTCCGCACGACGATCCGCGACGGCAAGGGTCAGAAGCGCCAGAAGGCCATCAAGCGCCTGAAGGTTGTCGACTCGTTCAAGAAGTCCAGCAACCGGCCGCAGTGGATGATTCTCGATGCAGTGCCGGTCATTCCGCCGGACCTGCGCCCGATGGTGCAGCTCGATGGCGGTCGATTCGCCACTTCTGACCTCAACGATCTGTACCGCCGCGTGATCAACCGCAACAATCGTCTCAAAAGGCTACTCGATCTGGGTGCCCCTGAGATCATCGTGAACAACGAAAAGCGTATGCTCCAGGAGGCCGTCGACGCTCTGTTCGACAACGGCCGTCGCGGGCGTCCGGTGACAGGGCCTGGCAACCGGCCCCTGAAGTCCATTTCGGACATGCTCAAGGGCAAGCAGGGACGCTTCCGTCAGAACCTGCTTGGCAAGCGCGTCGACTATTCGGGTCGTTCGGTCATCGTGGTCGGACCGGAGCTCAAGCTCCATCAGTGCGGTCTGCCCAAGGCCATGGCGCTCGAGCTGTTCAAGCCGTTTGTGATGAAGCGTCTGGTCGATCTCGACCACGCCCAGAACATCAAGGCCGCCAAGCGCCTTGTCGATCGCGGTAAGGGTGTCGTGTGGGACGTGCTGGAAGAGGTCATCGCCGACCATCCGGTCATGCTGAACCGCGCACCTACCCTGCACCGGTTGGGAATCCAGGCTTTTGAGCCGATTCTGGTCGAGGGCAAGGCTATCCGCATCCATCCGCTCGTCTGCACCGCGTTCAACGCGGACTTTGACGGCGACCAGATGGCGGTTCACCTGCCCCTTTCCACCGAGGCTCAGGCGGAAGCACGCGTTCTCATGCTGTCCACCAACAACATCAAGAGCCCTGCACACGGCCGTCCGCTCACTACGCCGACGCAGGACATGGTCATCGGTCTGTACTATCTGACCGCCGACCGTGAAGGCATGCCGGGTGAAGGCCGCTCGTTCATGAGCGCCGACGAGGCGGTACTGGCGTACGACAACCGTGCCGATCTCGATCTGCAGGCGCTGGTCAACGTCCGGCTGGGCGTGGATACGGTCGTTCAGTACAAGCTGGGCGAGTTCGTTGAGAAGAAGGCCGGCGAGCGTATTCAGACCACAGTCGGACGCATCACCTTCAACCGCTCGCTGCCCGACGACCATCCATTCATCAACCACTCGATCGACAAGAAGGGCATCAGCCGCATCGTCGAGGAGTGCTCGGTTCGCTATTCAGCCACTCTGATGGGCCAGATCCTCGACGAGATCAAGCGTCTGGGCTTCCACTACGCCACGCGGGCTGGTTTGACCGTGTCTGTCTGGGACGCAGTGATTCCCGAGAACAAGTGGGAGATCCTTGCTGAATCGGACAAGGAAGTCGTCAAGATCGAGAGCCAGTACGAGCGTGGTCTGATCACGCGCGAGGAGCGTCACCGCCAGATCGTCGACGTGTGGACCCGTGCCACCGACGACGTGGGTGATGCGATGGCCGAAGCCTTCGACAAGTTCAACCCCATCTACATGATGGCGTACTCGGGAGCCCGAGGTAACATCAAGCAGATTCGCCAGCTGGCCGGCATGCGTGGATTGATGGCCAACCCCAAGGGTGACATCATCGACCGCCCCATCAAGGCGAACTTCCGAGAGGGTCTCACCGTTCTCGAGTACTTCATCTCGACTCACGGAGCCCGCAAGGGTCTCGCCGACACCGCTTTGCGTACTGCGGACTCGGGCTATTTGACGAGGCGTCTCGTCGATGTCGCACAAGACGTGATCGTGCGCGAGCAGGATTGCGGTACTGACGAGGGAGCGATCTTCTCGGTACTCAAACCCGAGGGCACGGTAGATCACAACATCGTGGGGCGTTGCCTGCTTCAGCCGGCCGTGAATGCCGAGACCGGCGAGATAGTCCGTGATGCCGGCTACTATCCGATCAACGATGATGACGTCCAGTCGATTGCTGATGCCGGTGTCACTCAGGTGCAGGCCAGGACCGTCATGACCTGTCGTGCCAAGCACGGTATCTGCCAGGCGTGCTATGGCTGGGACCTTGCGAGCGGTCGCCCCGTGGACATCGGAACGGCTGTCGGCATCATCGCCGCGCAGTCGATCGGTGAGCCCGGCACGCAGCTCACCATGCGTACGTTCCACACCGGCGGTGTCGCCGGCGAGGACATCACCCACGGCCTGCCGCGTGTCACGGAGCTGTTTGAGGCTCGCAAGCCCAAGGGGCTCGCAATACTTGCAGAGGCCGCAGGCACTCTGAGGATCGAAGATGAGGACAAGACCCGCAAGCTGACGATCACACCCGCAGCTGGTACCGATGCAGTGGAGGTCGAGTACACCGTCTCGCGTCGCATGCAGCTTCTCGCCGGTGTCGCTGATGGCGCCACCATCGAGTTGGGCCAACAGCTCACGCGCGGTTCGGTGAACCCGCACGACCTGCTGCATCTCAAAGGCCCCAACGACACGCTGCGCTATATCGTCGATCAGGTCCAGGACGTGTACCGCGCCCAGGGCGTAGACATCAACGACAAGCATATCGAGGTCATCTCCCGTCAGATGCTGCGCAAGGTGAGCGTCACCGAGGCGGGAGACGCAGGTCTACTGCCCGGACAGCTTCTCGATCGCATGGAGTTCGCATCGGCCAATGAGGGCGCCCTCGCCACAGGAGGGGAGCCGGCATCCGGTCATCCCGTACTTCTGGGTATCACGAAGGCATCACTCGCGACAGACTCGTTCCTCTCGGCGGCTTCGTTCCAGGAGACCACGCGCGTGCTCACCGACGCCGCTATTGCCGGCAAGGAAGACGAGCTGCTGGGCCTCAAAGAGAACGTCAT
>JBBREQ010000071.1:0-12147 GCA_038202795.1 Coriobacteriia bacterium
ACCGACCTCAAGGAGGCGGTATCATCATGCATGCGGGTTTCCTTTCTTCTCTGGGTCGTAGACAAACCAAGAGTAGAAGGAAACCCGTTTCCGTTTCAAATCAACGCTGCGGGGTTCCACCCCCCGAAACCTTACGCGCTCAACTACCCCTCGCGAGACGCCCGCTCAGCCAACGCCCGGCAGCACCGTCACGTCGATTCCCCGCAATCGCGGGCCATCGAATTCACACAGGAAGATGCCCTGCCAGGCACCGGTCATCAGCTCACCGTGATTCACCGGAACGAGCACGCTGGGGCCGACCAGCGACGTCTTCAGGTGCCCGTCGCTGTTGCCCTCCGCGTGTCGCCAGCCTGCGTCTTCCGGCGCGATGCGCGCAAGTCCGTCGATGAGATCTCGCTGTACGTCCGGGTCGGCATTCTCGTTGATGGTCACTGCGGCGGTGGTGTGAGGACAGTAGATCAGGGCCGCGCCTTGCTCTACCCCTGATGCCGCGACCGCGCTTGCCACCTGACGCGTGATGTCGACCAGTTCTTCTCGGCATGATGTCCGTATCTGCAGGCGCACGCGGCGTCCTCTCTCGTTCTCAAGCGCGTAGAATGGGCTGGGTACAGACTACCTAGAGATGAACACGAGCGGGAGGAGGTGGCGATGTTCGAGCAAGTGCGCATAGCGAGTATCGCACTGGACCCGCGCAACAATCAGCCCGTTCTCGTCTTGAAGCCGCTCGACGAGGAGCCCGGCAGCGGGCGTCTGCTCCCCATCTGGATCGGTCACCCCGAGGCCACGGCGATCCTCCTCGCACTCGAAGGCGTTGAAACGCCCCGCCCGATGACCCACGACCTGCTCAAGTCGGTCATCGAGGCGCTCGACACCGTCGTTGAGAAGGTAGTGATCACGCGCGCCGAGGAGGGCACATTCTTCGCAGCGATCTTCCTGCGCGGGGAAGAGAGGACTCTGACCGTAGACGCGCGCCCCAGCGACTCGATCGCCCTGGCGGTTCGCGTCGGTGCTCCCATCTTCGTCGCCAACGACGTCATGGAAAGCGCTTCGGTGCCGGATGAGGGCTTCGAGGGAGTCGACGAGGAGAGCGAGGTCGCGGCGTTTCGGGACTTCCTCGACCACGTGAACCCCGAGGACTTCCAGAGCTGATCCCGCCCCGGGAGGAGCGCCCGGCCCGTCGTAAGCCCGGCCGATCAAGCCGCCTGCTTCCGGCTCACTCGTAGCGCAGAGCCTCGATCGGATCGAGCCGCGAGGCTTTCCAGGCAGGATAGACCCCGAAGAAGATGCCCACGGCCGCGCTGAAGAAGAACGCCATCGTGACCGCCCACCAAGTGACTTCGGTCGGGACGAAGCGCGTGAGTGCGGCCGCTCCAGCCCACCCCAGCGAGATGCCGATGAGCCCGCCTGCGACCGAGAGCACGACGGCCTCGATCACGAACTGGCTCAGGATGTCGTGTGTCCGAGCGCCCACCGCTTTTCGGATCCCGATCTCCCTGGTGCGTTCCGAGACGCTCACCAGCATGATGTTCATGATGCCGATGCCGCCCACCAACAGCGAGATGCCTGCGATGCCCGCCAGCATCACGGTAAGCGTCCCCAGCAGAGACGAAAGGATGCCCAACGTCTGTTCCTGAGTGAACACCGTGAACTCGTCTTGGAACTTCGGTCTGAGGACCTGTTGTGTCTGAGCCTTCACAAGATCGATGCGCTCCGGGTCGTTTGCCTTGATGATGATCGAGGAGAGGTCGCGACTCCCCAGAAGTCGCTGAGCGGTTGTCGTGGGCATGAATATCTGGTTGTCCTGATCACCCGAAAGCGTCCCGCCTCTCTCCGTGAGCTGGCCGATAACGGTGAATCTCTCACCGTTGATCGTGAGTTCGCGACCAACAGGGTTCTGTCCGGGGAACAGCTCGCTGGCGGGGGTTGCCCCCAGCATGACTACGCGCGCGGCGGCCGAATACTCGCTGCGGTTATAGTGCCTGCCCACGACATAGTCGGCGTTGAAGACCTGGTCGCCATCTTGGTTCGCGCCAGACAGCGTGGTGCGCAGCGTTCGGTTGCCCGCCTTCAGCACAGCAGGCCCCTGCACCACCGGCACCACGATCGCCTCAGCGCCCAGTCGACGCTGTACCAACTGCGCGTCATCCAGGTTGAACCGTTGGCGGATCTCCGCGCCCGGACCTCCGGCGCCGCCTCCTCCTCCCCCGCCTCCCGAGAAGTTCCCCGGGAACACGAAGAGCAGATTGCTACCCAGACCTTCGATCTGACCAGTGATCTCCTGCTGCACGCCCGAGCCGATGGCCACGAGCAGGATGACCGCGGCCACCCCGATGATGACCCCCAGCATGGTGAGCGCGCTGCGCACCTTGTTGGCGTTCAGGGCCTTGAGCGCTATGCGGAAGCTCTCGACGAAGTTCACTGGCTATCGCCTACCGGGGCTGCGGCCCGCCTCAGTGCCTCGAGTTCTTCGGTCGCGATCACGCGGTTCTCCACCCGTCGATCGACCACGATTCGCCCGTCCATCATCTCGACCACGCGTTGGGCATGATCTGCAACTCGAGAGTCGTGTGTGACGATCACAATGGTGATGCCTTGCTCGTTGAGCTCCTGAAGGAAGGCCATCACTTCGATGCCGCTGCGCGAGTCAAGGTTGCCCGTGGGCTCATCGGCAAGCACGATGCTCGGCTCGGTCACGAGCGCGCGTGCGATAGCCACCCGCTGCTGCTGGCCCCCGGACAGCTGGTTGGGCATGTGGCCCAATCGATCTCCCAGGCCCACTCGCTCCAATGCCTCGCGTGCGCGGCGTGCGCGTTCGGCTCCCGAGACCCCCGCATAGATGAGCGGCAGTTCGACGTTGGACTGCGCCGTGGTGCGTGCGAGCAGGTTGAAGGACTGGAACACGAAGCCGATGCGCTTGTTGCGCACGGCCGCGAGCTGGTTGGGGTCCATGTGTGAGACATCTTCGCAGTCGATGGTGACCGTGCCCTCGGAAGGTCGGTCGAGAAGACCCACTATGTGCATGAGCGTGGACTTGCCCGACCCCGAGGGGCCGGTGATGGCGAGCATCTCTCCAGAACAGACCTGGAGGTCCACGCCGCACAGCGCACGAACCTCAATCTCGTCGAGCACATAGGTCTTGGTCACCGAGGACGCCTCAAGAACTACCGACGTCTCACACGGGCCCGAATCTGGCTGCCCGGCGGTAGTTGGTGAGAGGGTCTCGGCACTCATAGGCAACTGCCTGCTTCTACTTGACTTGGGCCGGCATCCCGTCTGTGTACTGCGTGGAGCCGGACAGGGCGACGACATCACCCTCGGTCAGCCCGTCGAGCACCTCGACCTCAGTGTCAGTGGTCGCTCCAACGGTTATCTCGGCCTTGTTGAGCTTCCCATCCTTGAGAACGTATACGTAGTCCGTGCCGCCCTCGCTGAACAGCGCCTCAACAGGAATAGTGAGCGCTGCCGCCTGCGAGCTGACCTCGACGATCGCATCGCCCTTCATGCCGATGAGGATGTTCTTGCCGGTGTCTGTGAGCTCCAGTTCCACCGCGAAGATCGTGCCACCCGTCGCGGTCGCCTGAGCTGCCGGGTTGATACGCGTCACCTGGGTCTTCAGGTCCTCGCCCGGGAAGGCATCCAGAGTCACCGATGCCTTCATGCCCACCTTAACGCGCTCGATGTCGGCCTCGTCGACCTCTGCGGTGAACTTGAGAGCGTCGAGGTCCACTACCGAGAAGGGAGCGGCCTGGGGCGAGATCGCGGCACCCTCGGCTGGCTTGCCTCCGGTTCCGCCCAGCGCCGAAGCCGGCGAGTTGAACAGCACGACTCCGTCTATCGGGGCAATCAGCGTTGCGTCGTCGAGTATCTGCTGGGCCGTGGCCAACGCCACTGCTGCCTGAGTCACCGCGGCTTGCGCCGCCGATTTCTGCGACGCGGGGCTCGAGTTCCGGAGCATTGTCAGCTGAGCCTTTGCCCCCTGCCAGGCAGCGCAGGCCTGATCGACCGCGGCATTGGACTGAGCCCGAGCGGCGGTGAGGTTGAAGGACACAAGCTGGTCCTGTGCCGACTGCGCCGACTTCAGGCCCGCGTACGCTTGGTCTCTCTGCGCAGCTAGCACTGCGACGGTGGGGTCGATCGAGGGGTCCGGAGACGTAGCGTAGACCAGCTCGTATGCGGCTTTCGCGTTGTTGTAGGCACTCTGAGCGGCCGCCACTTGCGCGTCGGCTGCAGCGATCTGCGCGCTCGAAGGAGCAGTGCCACTCAGAGCAGCGCGCTGCGCTTTGGCTGCGACATACCCCTCGCGCGCAGCCTCGACGTTAGCCTTCGCTGCCCTCACGTTGGCTGGGCCGTTTCCCTGCGCGTCGACATTCGCGAGAACCGACTTGGCCTGCGAGTAGCCGGCCTGTGCTTGGGCCACCTGCAGCTCGAACTGCTGCGTGTCCATCTGGGCGATCTGCGCGCCCGCGGTAACCGTTTCGCCCTCTTCGACATCGATGGTGTCGATCGTTCCCGGCGCGGGCGGAACCACATCGGCGCTCAGCCCCGAGTCGACCTTGCCCGAAGCGGTGACCGTGACAGCGAGCACCTGACGAGTCGCCGTTGCGGTCTCAACCTCCGTACCGCTCCCCTGCCCTCGGAGAACTACTGCGGCAACCACTCCCGCGCCTATCATCAGTGCGACGACCGCGAGGATGATCTTGGTCCTTTTCGACACGGTTCCTCCTATGACTGAGAGCCGTTCAAGCACCCTGCATATTGTTCCACAACCGCACCCTGCGCATGCACGCTCTCAGACGCTTGTCCGATACCCACTCTCGTGCCCGGAGAAGATCGCCGCGACATCCGCCATCTCGGAAGCCTTGTACATCGGCCCCGGCGCCAGAAGAACCTCTTCCGAGAAAGCGCCCCAGAGCGCCGCAACCGACACGCATCCGGCCCCAACCGCTGCTGCCATGTCGTGCGGGCTGTCGCCCACATACGCGCAGCGAGCGATGTCCACGCCCAGTTTCTCCGCTGCGAATCTCAGCGGGTAGGGGTCGGGTTTGAAGCGGTCGACGTCATCGCAGGTCACGATCGTCTCAAAGAAGCGCCCCAGACTGAACCGTTCCAGTCCGCGAAGAGCCACACTGCGCGACTTGGATGTCACGATTCCCAACCGCAGTCCTTTGGAGGAGAGGCGTGTCAACGCGTCCTCTACTCCCGGGTACTCTTTGATCATCGCGTCATGCACGCGCGCGTTGTGTTCACGGTACACCGCGAGCAACTCATCGGCGTCCTCTTCCGAGAACTGCCTCATCTGTTGTGCGAGCGGGATTCCCACATTGCACATGAGCACTTCGTCAGGCAGGCTCGAGCCCAAGACCTTCTCGGTGGCATACCTCATCGACGCGCGAATCATGTCGATGGTGTCGATGAGCGTTCCGTCCAGGTCGAACAGCACACACTCGACGTTTCCCGTCCTCGCCGCCAGATCGTCGGCTCCGCCGCCGCCGCTACTCCTCGGCAAGTTCACCGTCCTCGGCATCCTCGAACTCCTCGGCGACCAGCTCCTCGGCCTCGAGGTCGCGGTCGTCTGCGTCAGCTTCCAGCTCGGTCGCCGCCGGAGCCGTCTCACCCTCGAGCAGCGAGCCTTGCCCCTCGGCGATTCCGCGCACCTTGGGCTTCTTCTTCCCGGCGGTCACACGGGCGATCGCGCACACGCGATCGGTCTCCGCGACATTCATGACCTTGACGCCTTGTGTGGAGCGGCCCAGCTTCGAGATATCGCCCGCTTTCACGCGGATGACAACGCCTTCCTCCGAGATGAGCATCAGTTCGTGTCCGGCGCCGACGATCTTCATCCCTGCAAGCAAGCCCTTCTTGGGGGTGACCGAGATGGTCTTTACCCCTTGGCCGCCGCGGTGATGCTCCGGATACTCGGCCACCGTAGTGCGCTTGCCGTAGCCGCGTTCCGTCACTACGAACAGTTCGCTGTCCTCGGGCGTGATCTCCATGCCAAGCACAGCCTCGCCTGCTTTGATGTTCATGCCTTTGACGCCCATCGTGTCACGGCCCATCGGGCGCGCTTCCGCTTCATCCCACTTGATCGCCTTGCCTGCGGTCGAGACCATCATCACCTTCTCGCCGGTCCTGACACGGCGAACGCTGATGAGCTCGTCGTTGTCGCGCAGGTTGATAGCGATGATGCCGTCACGGCGGCTGCGGTCGTACGCCTGGATCGCCGTCTTCTTCACCATGCCGTGTTTGGTGGCGAACATGAGGAACTCATCGGGGCTGAACTGCTTGGTGTTGATCACTGCGGCGATGCGCTCGGTTTGCTCGAACGGCAGCAGGTTAACGACTGCCGTGCCGCGCGCATGACGCGATCCCACGGGCAGCTCGTGGACCTTCATGCGGTAGACCTTGCCTTTGGTCGAGAAGATCAGCACGTAGTCGTGTGTGCTCGCAATGAACAGGTGCTCCACGAAGTCGGCTTCGCGTAGGTTGACGCCCTGGAGGCCTTTGCCGCCCCGCTTCTGCTGGCGGTAGGTCGCGACAGGCAGCCGCTTGATGTACCCGGCGGTCGTGATAGTCACGACCATGTCTTCCTCAGCGATGAGGTCTTCTACATCGAGGTCCTTCGCTGCCAAGGAGAGCTCGGTCCGGCGCTTGTTGGCGAACTTCGCGCGGACTTCGCCCAGCTCTTCTTTGATGATGGCGAGCACGAGCGCCGGCTCGGCGAGGACGCGCCTGAGCCAGGCGATCTTCTCTCGGAGCTCGTCGAGCTCGGCCTGTATCTTGCCGCGCTCCAAGCCCGTGAGTCTGCGCAGCCGCATCTCGAGAATCGCGTCGGTCTGGATTTCCGAGAGGGCGAAGCGCTCGATGAGCTTGGCCTTGGCCTCTACGTCGGTCTGAGACCCCCGAATGATTTTGATGACCTCGTCGATATTGTCGAGCGCGATCATGTAGCCTTCGAGGATGTGGGCGCGCTCCTCTGCCTTGCGAAGCTCGTATGTGGTGCGCCGTGTGATGACTTCCTTCTGGTGCTCGATGTAGTAGTGCAGCATCTCCTTGAGTGTCAGCGTGCGGGGGATGCCGTCCACCAGCGAGAGCATGATGACGCCAAAGCCCTGCTGTAGCTGGGTGTGCTTGAACAGCTTGTTCAGGACTACCTGCGGGATACAGTTGTTCTTGAGTTCGATGACGACGCGCATGCCTTTGCGGTCCGACTCGTCGCGCAGGTCGGAGATCTCTGTGAGCTTCTTCTCGCGGACCAGATCGGCGATCTTGGTGACGAGCTTGGACTTGTTCACCTGATACGGGATCTCGGTGATGATGATCCGCGTGCGCCCGGTTGAGGTCTGCTCGATGTGGGCCTTGCCTCGCACCGTGAGCGAACCACGACCGGTCTCGTAGGCCGAACGGATGCCCTCCCCGCCCATGATCGCGCCCGCCGTGGGGAAGTCAGGTCCGGGCAGCACAGTCATGAGTTCCTCGACCGTGGCTTCCGGGTTGTCTATCAACATCTGGGTGGCATCTATGACCTCGCCCAGGTTGTGTGGCGGGATGTTGGTTGCCATACCGACTGCGATACCGGCGCTGCCGTTGACGAGCAGGTTGGGGTAGCGGGCCGGCAGAACCAGCGGCTCCTGTAGTGATTCGTCGTAGTTCGGTCCGAAGTTGACCGTCTCTTTGTCCAGGTCGCGCAGCAGCTCCATCGCCAGCCGCTGCAGGCGCGACTCGGTGTACCGCATGGCAGCGGCCGAGTCGCCATCGACCGAGCCGAAGTTGCCGTGGCCGTCGACTAGCGGCGCCCTCATCGCAAATGGCTGGGCCATACGAACCATGGTGTCGTAGACGGCGGAGTCTCCGTGAGGGTGGTACTTGCCGATGACTTCACCCACGGTCCAGGCTGACTTCTTGTACGCGCGTCCCGGTGTGAGCCCGGACTCGTTCATGGCGTAGAGGATGCGCCGGTGCACCGGCTTGAGACCGTCGCGCACGTCGGGCAGCGCCCGCGCAACGATGACGCTCATCGAATACTCGAGGAACGAAGTCCTCAGTTCCGACTGGATCTCGATCGGCAGCACGGTTGTGCCGCTGGTGTCGACCATGCCGTTGTCTTCTGCCACGTTAGAGCACTCCTCGTTGTCGAAGCGTCCGAACTATCGTCCAGCCCGCCATCGCGACGAACCCGATTCCAAAAGCCATGAGCGTGAGCGAGCCCAACGCTCCTGTCGTCCCGCTGCCCTTGGTCTTCACTAGGGCGGCAACGCCCCACACCGTCATCACGAGCCCGACCACTCCCGCTAACACACCCGCCGCGAGCTCGATCTTCCACGTCGTATCGTGCAGCTTGGGCTCCTCGGCCGAGAGGCGCGCCATCATCTCAAGCACCATCGTCTCGTCGAGCTTCTCGTCGTCGGCTAGTACTGCTTGCGACTCACCTTCCACAGCCGGCGCTGCGGGCTCCGGCTGAGCGGGAGCCTGCGTGCGCGGCTCCAGGTCTTGCTCAACAACATCCGTGTGCGAAGCCACCGCCGCTTCTTCGGCCTTCTTCCGCTCCAACTCTTCAAACGCGGCGAGTTCCCAGGGCGGGGGCTCGAAGCGCTTGGCTTCGCGCCGCGGTGGCGTGCTGAAGTCGAATCCCTGATCACTCACCGTCAGTCGCGCCATCCCCTGCCACTAGATGTCTAGGAACCTGACGTCCTTGGCGTGCCTTTGAATGAACTCCTTGCGGGGTTCCACCTGATCTCCCATCAGATCAGAGAAAGCCTTCTCGGCAGCAAGCGCGTCATCGATGGTGACTTGGAGCAATGTCCGTCGGGCCGGATCCATCGTCGTTTCCCACAGCTGCTCGGGGTTCATCTCGCCCAGGCCCTTGTAGCGCTGTAGGGCGTACTTCGTGCCCTCTTGCAGCCGGGCCAAGCTCACCTGGAGTTGCTTGTCGTTGTAGGCGTATTCGTGCTTCTTGCCCATGGTGATCTTGTACAGGGGCGGCTGAGCGATGTAGATGTAGCCGTTCTCGATCATCTGCGGCATGAACCGATAGAAGAACGTGAGAATGAGGCAGCGGATGTGGGCGCCGTCGACGTCGGCGTCGGTCATGATGATCACCTTGTGGTAGCGCGCAGCGGTGATGTCGAACTCCTCGCTGACACTGGTCCCGATGGCCGTGATCATCGCCTGGATCTCTATGCTTGAGAGCGATCGGCTCAACCCTGCGCGCTCCACGTTGAGGATCTTGCCTCGCAGCGGCAGGATCGCTTGGAAGCTCCGGTCCCTCGCCTGCTTTGCCGAGCCACCGGCAGAGTCACCCTCGACGAGATAGATCTCAGTGAGTTCCGCCTCACGGATGGAGCAGTCGGAGAGCTTGCCGGGAAGCGTGGAGGACTCGAGCAGCCCTTTTCGCCGGGTCAGCTCTCGCGCCTTGCGCGCCGCGGCCCTTGCTTTTGCGGCCTGCGACGATTTCATCACGATGGCGCGGGCGGGCTTGGGATGCTCCTCGAGATACTCAGCGAGCCCTTGGGTGACTACCGACTGCACGAGCCCGCGCATCTCGGTGTTGCCCAGCTTCGTCTTGGTCTGTCCCTCGAACTGCGGGTCTCGCAGTTTGACCGAGATGATCGCGGCGAGCCCCTCTCGGATGTCCTCTCCGGAGAGGTTGTCGTCCTTCTCTTTGAGAATCCCCTGGCGGCGAGCATAGTCGTTGATGGTGCGCGTGAGCGCGTTCTTGAACCCGTCGAGGTGGGTGCCGCCTTCATGCGTGTTGATGTTGTTCGCGAAGGCAAGCACGGAATCCGAGTAGCCCATGTTCCACTGCAGTGCGACCTCGACGCTGCCCTCGGCGCTCTCGGTCTCGAAGTAGATCGGTTTGTTGTGGATCGTGTCTTTGTTCTCGTTGATGTACTTGACGAAATCGACGATGCCGCCGGCGTACTTGAACTCCTCGACGCGCGGCTCCAGCTCGCGCTCGTCGGTCAGGGTGATCTTGAGGTTCTTGTTCAGAAATGCGGTCTCGCGGAATCGGGTGGAGAGCGTGTCATAGTCATAGACGAGGGTCTCGAAGACCTCGCTGTCCGGCCAGAACGTGACTTTGGTGCCGGTCGTCTTGCTCTTCCCGATAGGAGCCAGCGGGGCGACGGGCCTGCCTCGCTCGAACTCCTGCATCCAGACGCTGCCGCTTCGCTTGACCTCCACGCGCAGCTTCTGGGACAACGCATTGACTACCGAGACGCCTACCCCGTGCAGACCTCCGGAGACCTTGTATCCTTCTCCGCCGAACTTTCCGCCAGCATGCAGGATGGTGAGAACGACCTCGACCGTCGACTTCTTGAGCTTCGGGTGTTTGTCGACCGGTATTCCTCGGCCGTTGTCTGTCACGCTGATCGCATTATCAGCGTGGATGACCACTTCGACCGCCGTACAGTAACCAGCCAGGGCCTCATCCACCGCGTTGTCGACCACCTCATACACAAGGTGATGCAGGCCTTTGGGTCCCGTCGATCCGATATACATGCCGGGGCGCTTGCGTACCGCTTCGAGCCCCTCGAGAACCTGAATGTCCTTGCCGGAATAGGAACTGGGCTGAGCCGACACACTTGCTCCTTCACCGAATGCTGTAGGGGTACGCGGGCCCTGTGCTGGGCCACACGGTGAGCCACGACATCTTGTGGTGGCCCCCCCCAATCCTACCACAACAGGTAGGGTCAAACGCGCGAAATACACCCTAAGAGGCCACCTCGCGGCTCCTAGCGGCTTTTGTGCGCCTTGATACCCTTTTTCCACTGGAGGTCTGCAATCGTGGCCCTTAGAACCGCTTCTCTGAGCTCTTCGTCCTCGATTGCCGCAGCCGATGACTCAACCTGTCGTCGCTCTTCGTCAGTAAGAGGCACCGGGTCCACTTTGTCCTCCGAATAGAACTCCCCCGCCTCCTTCTCGGCAGCCTCCCTGCGTTGGTGCTCTTGTACCTTCCGGGACACAGTGAACCGTACGGACTTGACCACTTCCTTACCAATCTCTGTGTTCAACGCTTGCCGGTACTGCTCGGAAAGCGACGTGAGCTCGGTGGCCCACAGGGGGGAGTCGACGAACACCACCATCTCCCCTTCCCTCAGATGCGCTCCGGTGGTGTGAGCCAAAGTGGCCTGCCCGGCGACCGATTCCCATGCGCGCGATGCCATGACCTGCTGGTAGGCGCCCTTGTTAGCTCGATCGAGCTTCGCCACCAGCCTTGTCAGGGAAGTACTCAAGTCGGCCTGTGTGCCGAACCGTTTCATGGGAGCCTCACCACCTTGGCGCGATTCAAGAGCTCTTGCTCGAAGTACCCCAGATTCGTGGTGGTCATGATGGTCTGAGCCACCGAGCCTGTGAACTCGGCGAGCGCGTGGCGGCGGCGTTCATCGAGTTCTGACATCACATCGTCGAGAAGCAGTACCGGCGGTTGAGCCGCAATCTCTGTGATCACGGAGACCTCCGCGAGTTTCCACGCCAGTGCGATCGTTCTCTGCTGTCCTTGTGAGGCGTACGCCCGGGCCTCTCGGCCTTCCACCATGAACACGATCTCGTCTCGGTGCGGTCCCGAAACCGTGCTCTTCCGAGAAGCCTCGACCGAGGCCTTCTCCCGGAGGTGTGTGCGAATCATGTCTTCGTGACTCTCTTCTCCTACAATCGAATCTCTGACCCAAGAAGGCAGATACCGCGCGTCCAGGCCTCCCCCACCGGAGAGCCGCGGATACACGTCCTTCATGGCCGCGGCCATGCGATCGAAGAGCCGGATCCGGTGGGTCATCAGCAAGGCGCCAAGCCTCACCAACTGTTCGGTCCATGCCTCCACCTGCTCAGGGCTCACGCTCTCCCTCAAAGCGCTGTTGCGCTGCCTGACTACCCTCTCATACTCCAACCTCAGCTGCGCGTAGGACGGCGAGAGCTGCGTCCCCAGGGAGTCGAGTGCGCTTCTCCTCTTCTCGGCCGAATCCTTGACCAGTCTCAGATCATCGGGGGTGAAGATGACGCAGGGGAGGATTCCAGAGACCTGGGAGATCGTCTTACGGTGCTTGCCGTTGACTCGGTATGCCCGTCTACCCCCCGAGCTGACCTCGAGCGAAATCTTGAGATGGCGGCCATCCCCCGATGCCTCGAGTTCAAGAGCTGCTACCCCTTGGCCCT
>JBBREQ010000072.1:0-12141 GCA_038202795.1 Coriobacteriia bacterium
GCACAGGCGTCCCTGAACCCGAGCTGTTGCAGTGTGTCTAACCATGAGATCGAGCGGACAACGCTTCGCGTTGCCGCTCATCTCAAGAGCGTTAGAAGTACAAGCTACATCCGCCACTTGCTTGGTTGACGGGCCACCCGAAAGGGTATAGTTTCTATACCGTCGAGAGTGAGGTCAGATGGAGCACGTGTTCGAGTTCGACGAAGCCAAGAGCCGCGCCAACGAGTCGAAGCACGGCATCGACTTCGTTGAGGCCCAGGCGCTGTGGCTTGACCCGAACTTGCTACGTCTGCCCGCTCGCTCCGACGCAGAGTCGGGCGGCTCCTCTTCATCGGAATGATTGATGGCCGGCATTGGTCAGCAATCGCAACGTATCGAGAAGACGCTCTGCGACTCATCTCGGTACGGAGATCACGGCCCCGGGAGGTGCAGGCGTATGAAGGCGAGTGACCTGGACAAGAAGTTCGACGATGGCGTCGAGGACGTTATCGACGAGTTCGATTCGTCGAGTGCGACGCGCCCCAATCGGGAGCAGAAGCGCGTCAACGTGGACTTTCCCGTCTGGATGGTCGAGTCATTGGACCGCGAGGCGGGTCGTCTCGGCGTGACTCGGCAGTCCATCATCAAGGTCTGGATCGCGGAGCGGCTTGAGAAGGCCAGCTAGGTCCTGCTGACTTCTAACCAGGGCATCGACCCGACTTCGCAAGTCGTCGGCTACCATGTGAGTCAACGGGCGCGGGTCATGCCCAAAGACGTTGATATGAGATGGCCAGTCAACCCCGTGGGTCTCAGGGTGGTCTTCGTCCTTGAAGAAGTGCAAGCGGGCGGGCACATGGGAACGGCGATCGACCATGCTGATATCCGGGGACTGGAACCCCACATCTCGGTCCTGCCGAGGTCGCGTACGGCTTCCTCGGAAGGCGTCGGGACGCGGATTGCGGTGAGTTCGCCGGCCCTGTGCAGTCGGGCGAGGTTGCGAGCGTCGTGTCGTAACCCGTGGGTCCGGCCTCATAGCAGGTCGTGACAGCGGACGGGTCGGGGTAGCGTTTCAGGAGTCTGCGGACGGCCTCGGGGGTGTTGGGGATCACGCGCTCGTCGAAGGTGACCGCGTCAGGTCGCAACACCGCCACCGCGATGGTCTCTTTGTGCACGTCCAGCCCGATATGGATAAGCTGTTGCATGGTCGGTCCCTCCGTGTGTCGGCACCGCGGGCGTGTTCCCGCGGATGATCCACGTTATACGCGGATTCGGGCCGGCCATCTCATGGTGACCAGGCGCACGCCGCGTAGTATCCTGATTGAGGCGGTGGGGTCCTCGTAAGCCAACACTGGTAACCCTCCGCGTGCTGGACGGGTGGGGGAGCTATTCCTTCTCCGTGGTGTTTTTACGCACGCAGTGCCGCGTAACTGAAGGGATATGCTGTGAGAAACACGTTGCGCGCGTCGGTGGCTAGTCTAGTTTCTGCCTTTCTGGTGGCGGGGCTGATCACGGGTGCCCCCATACATGCACACGCCACGACAGGAGCCAAGCCCGTCTTGGCCTGGGGCGACAACAAGTACGGACTGGTGGGTGACGGAACCACTGCGCTACGCCGCCGCCCCGTTCGGGTTCAAGGCCTCTCCGACGTCTCCTCCATCACTCACTATGGCAACGCCACCTACGCCGTGAAGAAGGACGGCACAGTGTGGAGATGGGGCCGCTTCTACCTGCCCAACCCCAGCGACCCCGGTGCAGACGGTACGAACGTCTCCCTCAAGACTCCAACCATGGTGGCTGGACTGTCCGGAGTGAAGGCGATAGCGCTGGACGGATCCAACGGCTACGCAGTCAGGTCTGACGGCACCGTGTGGAGTTGGGAGTACTTGTACGCCCCCTCCCCGGTAGACGGACTGACGGATGTGTCGAGCGTCAGTCCCGATGAGTCTGGCTATGGCGGCTACGCACTCAAGCGGGACGGCACCGTCTGGGAGTTCCATGGCGATGGATACCTTCTGCCGGGGAACCTACCTTGGCCGGGCACGACGAGGCTCGTCGGCATCGACGGTGTGTCTCGGCTGGCCTCTGGAGCATACAGTGACGGCAGCGACACCCAGACGTCGTGGTATGCGCTCAAGTCCGACGGAACGGTCTGGGCATGGGGAGACAACCGGGGAGGCCAGCTTGGCGACGGCACCACGGTAAGTCGCACGACGCCCGCACAGGTCGCGGGCCTGAGCGGTATCGCCAAGGTGACTGCGGGCACCGGCGCCGCCTTCGCGGTGACGACGACGGGCGCCGTGTGGGCCTGGGGAGTCAACGAGGGACAGCTCGGCGACGGAACCAAGATGAATCGTTCCACCCCGGCGCGGCTCCCGGTCCTGAGCCGTGTGGCCGAGGTCATCCCCACTGCTGCCAGCTACCCGTCGGAGGCCACGTGGTACGCCCGGACCACAGGCGGCGTTGTTTACTACTGGGGCGGCGGCTGGCCGAGCCAGAATGGCGACATTGCCGCAAAATACCGAAGGTCTGGCAAGGTGCCGATTCAGGTTCCTGGCTTGAGCGGTGTGCGAAAAGTCGTGGCCTACGAAGTCTGGGGCGGCGGCAGCCCTGGTTCTTTCGGCCAATCGGGCACAACTGGCGGTTATGCGGTCAAGAGCGATGGAACACTCTGGGCTTGGGGTGGGCACGTGGGGGCGGCTCAGGGCGGGTTGTACAAGCTGAGTGACGCATGGGCTCCGGTGCGAATCAGAGGCATCAGCAGCGTCGCCGACGTCTTCCCTTATGACGAGGGTGCCTACGCCATCGGCAAACCCACGGTCTCACTCGGCGCTCCTGTCGCCCCCAAGACGATAAAGAAGTCGAGGTCCTATACCGTCTACGGATCGCTCAAACCCAGGCACACCGAAGGCACGAAGCCAGTGCGCATTTTCAAGTACAAGAAGGTGGGCAACAAATGGGTTCGCAAAGGCTACGTCACGGCCAAGGCTTACGACTACAAGACCTACACCCGCTACAAGGTCAAGATGAAGCTGACCAGCAGGGGAAGTTGGCGGCTGAGGGCCTATACGCCTGCTGACAGCAAGCACGCTGCGACGTGGTCGAAGAAGTATGACTACGTGACTGTGAAGTAGTGCACATGCGTGACTTCGGAGCTTGATTTCCGGGTTGAGGATGCATTGATTGACGGTTGTCCTGTGGGTATGAAAATGGCGACATCCATCTCAGATCATGTGTCCCGCCAGCTTCCGGATTAGCCCGACGCGCCCGTGCGGGGCTGACGCTAGGCGCTCGTGAGCGCTTCGATGCCTGGGTACGTCTCCTTCTGGAAACAGGTCTTTTGCGTTGTGCCCTTGAAGCGCTCCTGTTGGATCAACCTCTGCAGGAATGCCTCGCTGTCTGTCACCACTCGGCCGCCCACCACATCCACGCCGCTCGCGAACAGCGGGTCGGGGAAGTACCCCACCGTTGGACCGACCACCGACACGAAGGCATCGGGCGAACAGTGGCCCAGAACCTCATCGAGCGTGTTGTTGAGTACCGTCGTGCCCGTGCAGAGCACCTTGTTGCAGGTAGCCAGCTGCGTGGCGTCCGAGGTGATTGGCAGCTCGTGATTCTCCTCGATCAGACGCTCGTCCTTCTCGATGATGATCAAGTCCGCACCGGTGGCTTGAATAGTCGCCACGAGCCCTGAGAACAGGCCGACCATCCCTACACTGTCCCCCGCCTCGATCATGAGGAGTCCCAGCGAATCGGTGACGGTGTCTTGCTGGAGCCCGATCTCCTTCATGACGTGCTGAGAAATCGCGTTGATCGATGCCATACCCAGCATCTGCGCGACAGGATCGTCGCCGCCAAAAGCGAGCGCGAACTCCCGTGGGTCCTTCCCAATGAGGGACCGCGGCTGTAAGGCTCTGTAGGCCGCCGCGTCCTGGGCAGGAATCATGACGAAGCTGAGTCCTGTCGCGCCGCTTTCGAGGAAGAGTGCCATGAACTCAGCCTCCGTGGGCTGTCCGCTGTCGTCGAGCGGCGGCAGAAAGACGTCCGTTATCCGAGGAATAGCGAATCTCGAGTCGAGGTACTCGGCCATCTCTCTGAATCGGCTGGCCAGGCTCACGGGGCCTCTCCCTTTCAAGCTATGCGTTGGACGTCGGTCGGGCCAGTGGGCGCGCTGTGCGATTGTTTGCAGCCGCTGCCAAATCACAGTAGCACTCGGTACCGACACTCACCTGTGGCAAGGTTCACATTGACGCATATGTCGTATCTGACATATATTTCGGTCCATGGGCGGGAAGGAGTGAGCGACGTGGACAAGACGAAGAAGACTCAGCTCGATGCTGCTGGTTGGCGGGTGGGGGATGCTGCGGGCTTTCTTGAACTCACGACCGAAGAGGCCGTGTTCGTCGAGTTGAAGCTGGCGCTTGCGGACTTCCTGCGCGACATCCGAGTGCAGCACGGATGGACGCAGACGCATGTGGCGAGCGTCTTAGGTTCGAGCCAGTCGCGGGTCGCGAAGATGGAGGCCGCTGATGGCTCGGTCTCGGTCGACCTGCTCGTCAAGTCACTTCTGACCCTTGGCGCCTCACGCGAAGAGGTCGGCCAGGTAATCGCTCGCGCGGCGTAGTTGGTACGTGCCGCAGGTCGTGCGGGAGACTCCTAACCAAGGCATCACCTGACAACCAGAATGTAGACTGGTGAAGAGAAGCGCGTGCGTTACGGGTAATGCCTAACACGTTAGACCGACAAGTTGAGGGGGCGCGCGATTGCCACTGGTTCAGCCGGTCGTCTTCATCTCACTGACAGTGCTGGGCGTCATTGCCGCGCTCGTGGCCACCCGCAGAGGGATGCGGCGCGCATACGTGATCTCGAAGGCCCTGGCCTCGGCCGGGTTCATCGCGGTGGCGGTTGCATCGGGGGCCGTCGGAGCCCTTTGGAGCATGTTGGTACTCGGCGGATTGGTCTTCTCGGCAGCTGGCGACGTCGTCTTGGGGGTGCGGGGCAGACGGACCTTCCTAGTCGGGCTCTCCTGCTTCGCCGTCGCCTATAGCGTATATTCCGGCGCTTTTCTCCTCCACGGCACGGGTGTCTACCTCTGGGCCACAGTTCCCGCGGGTGCGATCTTCGTAATCGGCGCGTGGCTCTACTTGCGTAACCGCCTTCCGGCGGGCATGCGCGCTCCCGTGGGTGTCTACCTCGCGGTAATCGCTGCGATGATGGCCACGGGCATCGCAGCGGGGATCTCCCACAAGACAGTGTCGCTTGTATGCGGTGTCATCTTGGTCGCCGCATCGGACCTGGCGGTGGCTCGCGAACGCTTCAGCAGCCCATCATTTGCCAACAAGCTTTTCGGACTCCCGGCCTACTATGCGGGCCAGACGCTGATCGCCTTGAGCTTGGTCGGGTGAAGCGTTGGAGACACCGTTTGTGACCTAACATAGGCATCGATTCGGCAGCACCTTCGACGGACGAGGTGCGTCCATCTGGAGAATCGACGACGATGTATCCTGTCTTGCTCGTGCACGGCATCAACGACACCGGCGCCCGCTTCGACAAGATGCGGAGTGTCCTTCAGGCCCGCGGATTCGACATCGTGCACGCCCTGAACATCACCCCTCCCGATGCCTCGGTCACCTTCGAAGCCATGGCCGAGCAGGTCATGGATGGCGTGCGGACATGCCAGGATGCTGCGGGAACACAGAAGGTCGACATCGTGGCCTTCAGCATGGGCGCTCTGGCCGTGCGCTACGCTCTGCACAACCTAGACGGGCTGTCTTCAGTGCGACGCCTCGTCTCGGTGTCGGGTCCCCATCACGGCACGTTGGCCGCGCACCTCAGTTGGAAGCCGGGGACCAAGCAGATGCGTCCTGGTAGTCGGTTCTTGCGAGATCTCAACGCAGGCGGTGGCCGATGGGGTGATGTTGAGGTGTTCTCATTCTGGTCACCATTTGACCTCGTGGTGATCCCGGCGAGCAGTTCGGTACTGGAAGGCGCCCATAACCGCGCGTTTCGCGTTGCGATGCACCATCTCATGCTCTCGGACGACCGTGTGATAGAGGCGGTCATCGAGGCTCTTGCACTGTCTGAGACGCTCGACAACAGCCCGTGGGAAGTTCGCCAGCAGTAGTCACGCAAGGCAAAGGCCAGTTCTCCATCTCCATCAACGACCAGTGGCGCTCCGGCTCTCACAGTTGTTTGGCAACTCGCCCGAGTTCTGGTTGAACGCCCAGCGTGCGGTCGACCTCTGGGATGCGGCCCAGGAACTCAAGCGCAAGGGCACGCACATCAAGCGGCTTAGTGTCGCCTGAGTTCAAGTTCGAAGGGCAACGCCCCCGCTCGGAGGCCGCGCTTCTCGGGTGGACTTGATGGTTTCGGCGATGCGCCGCGTTCTGGTCTCGGGGCGTTTGGCGCTTGCGATCAGGTAGAGGGCCTGGCGGCGGACTGACGCCGAGAGTGCTTCGAACTTCTCGGCGAGTCCTGCGGCCTGGAGGGCGGCGGCGAGGTCCGGAGGGACGATGAGGTCGTCGATGTCGTTGAGGATGTTCCACGAGCCGTCGGCTTGCGCTGCTGCGATGACGGCGAGCCCCGCGGGCGCCATCCGGCCCTCCGCAGTGAGGCGCTTGACGCGGTCCTTGTTCGACTTCGCCCACACGCTGCCGGGTTTGCGGGGCGTGAAGAGCACGGTGTAGCGGTGCTCGTCGAGCCGGTGGGCGGTGCTGTCGATCCAACCGAACGCGAGTCCCTCTTCCACGGCATCGTCGTAGGTGAGCGATGTCACGGTGTTGCCCTTCTTGCCAATCGCGAGATGCACGCCCGGTGAGGTCGCGTGGTTCTGGGCAAGCCAGGCTCGCAGTTCGTTTCGAGATCCGGGTTCGAGCAGCTGTAGGCGTGCGTCGCTCATGGCCGCGTCCTCACGCCTCGCGCCAGCCAGCGGGCTTGAAGGCACTGGGGCAGATGTCGTTGAGCACGCACGTGCCGCAGATCGGGCGCTTCGCGTTGCACACGGCTCGGCCGTGGTTGATCAGGTCGTAGTTCACGCGGTGCCAGTGATCCTGCGGGAAGAGCGACATCAGGTCGCGCTCGACCTTGTCGGTGTCCTTCTCGGTGGACAGCCCAAAGCGGTGGGCGAGTCGGAAGACGTGCGTGTCGACCGCGATGCCCTCGACTTTGCCAAACGCCTCGCCCAGCACGATGTTGGCGGTCTTGCGGGCGACGCCGGGAAGCGAGGTCAGGCCTTCCATCGTGTCGGGCACCTCGCCGCCGAACTCGGCCACGATGCGCTGGCACGTGGCGATGATGTTGCGTGCCTTCTGGTGGTAGAACCCCAGCGTCTTCACGTAGCCTTCGACCTCGAGCTGGTCCGCGCCCGCGAGGTCGGCGGCTGTCGGGTAGCGCTCGAACAGCGCCGGGGTCGCCTTGTTCACGCCCACGTCGGTGGTCTGCGCCGAGAGGATGACCGCGATGAGCAGCTGGTAGGGGCTGAAGAAATGCAGCGCTGCGTGGGGGTCGCCGTAGACCTGCGCGAGCCTCTGGGCGTACAGCGGCGCAAGGCGCTCGCGTTCTGCGGGAGGCAGATCGGGAATCGGCTCAACGGTCTGCTTGACGGCCATTCTGTGCTCCTTAACGGCGTGTCCTGCGGCTTCATGTTGATGATACCCGCGAGCGTCAGCCGACGAGCGCGCGCCCGTTCTGCTGGGCGGCAAGATTCGGGCGTCGAACGGCTCACACGCCGCCTGAGCGTCGTTGACAAAGGGGCGCCTTCGACTACCATATGTTGTGCCTCAGTTCGCGGTATCACCAATATCTGGGGTTACGAGGGGTAATGTGAGCACTGCCCAAGGAGGGGTACCAAGCGTGTCCGAGGATGAAATCATGACAACAACTATCGAGCAGGCGCCTTCAGGTGTCATCAAACGAGAGGGCGAACGCGTCCCGTTCGATGCCGAGAAGATCCGCTCGGCTGTCGAGCGTGCGGGCATAGCCTCTGGCGAGTACGAAGCCACCGAGGCGACGCTGCTCACCGCGCAGGCCATCAAAGTGATGAAGCATCGCTTCCCGGACCGCGAGCCTGACATCGAGCAGATCCAGGACGTCGTCGAGCAGGTGCTCATCTCGGCGAACCACTTCGCGACTGCGCGTGCTTACATCGTCTACCGCGAACAGCGCGCCCGCTTCCGCGAGGACAAGAAGACCGTCGTCGAGGTCGAGACGTCCGTCAACGAGTACCTCGACCGCGCGGACTGGCGCGTCAACGCCAACGCGAACCAGGGCTACTCGCTGGGCGGGCTCATCCTGAACGTCTCGGGCAAGGTCATCGCGAACTACTGGCTCAGCCACGTCTACCCCACGGAGGTCGGGCGCGCGCACCGCGAGGGCGACCTCCACATCCACGACCTCGACATGCTCGCCGGCTACTGCGCCGGCTGGTCGCTGCGCATGCTCATCACCGAGGGGCTCAACGGCGTGCCGGGCAAGGTGGAGTCCGCTCCGCCCAAGCATCTGTCCAGCGCCGTGGGCCAGATCGTGAACTTCCTGGGCACGCTGCAAAACGAGTGGGCCGGCGCTCAGGCGTTCAGCTCGTTCGACACCTACCTCGCTCCGTTCATTCGCCTCGACAACCTGTCCTACGACCAGGTGCGCCAGTCGATCCAGGAGTTGGTCTACAACCTCAACGTGCCGTCGCGCTGGGGCACGCAGACGCCTTTTACCAACCTGACGTTCGACTGGACCTGCCCGGATGACCTGAAGGACGAGTACCCCATCATCGGCGGCAAGATCTGCGACTTCACCTATGGCGAGCTGCAGGTCGAGATGGACGTGATCAACCGCGCCTACATCGAGGTCATGACTGCCGGCGACGCCAAGGGCCGCGTCTTCACGTTCCCCATCCCCACGTACAACATCACCAAGGACTTCCCCTGGGAGTCCGAGAACGCCGATCTGCTGTTCGAGATGACGGCAAAATACGGCCTGCCCTACTTCCAGAACTTCCTGAACTCCGAGCTCAGCCCCAACATGGTGCGCTCGATGTGCTGCCGTCTGCAACTCGACCTCTCCGAGCTGCTCAAGCGCGGCAACGGCCTGTTCGGCTCGGCCGAGCAGACCGGCTCGCTGGGCGTCGTGACCATCAACTGCGCTCGTCTCGGCCACCGGTATGCCGGCGACGAAGCGGAGCTCCTGAGCGCGCTCGATACGCTGCTCGAGTACAGCCGCACCTCGCTCGAACTCAAGCGCAAGGTCATCCAGCGCCATATCGACAACGGGCTGTTCCCGTACACCAAGCGCTACCTGGGCACGCTGCGCAACCACTTCTCGACCGTGGGCGTCAACGGCCTCAACGAGATGATCCGCAACTTCACCGGCGACGCCGACGACATCACAACGCCTGCGGGCGAGGAGATGGCGCTGCGCTTCCTCGATCACGTGCGCGAGCGCATCGTCGCGTTCCAGGAGGAGACCGGCCACCTCTACAACCTCGAGGCTACCCCGGCAGAGGGCACCACGTACCGGTTCGCGCGTGAGGACAAGAAGCGCTACGGCGACGCGATCCTGCAGGCTGGAACCGCCGAGAACCCCTACTACACCAACTCCAGCCAGCTTCCAGCAGGCTTCACGGACGACCCGTTTGACGCGCTGACCCGTCAGGAGCCTCTGCAGCGCAAGTACACCGGAGGCACCGTCTTGCACCTCTACCTGGGCGAGCGCGTCAGCTCCGTCGAGGCCTGCAAGAAGCTCGTCCGCCGCTCGCTCGAGGGATTCCGTCTGCCCTACATCACCATCTCGCCCACGTTCTCGATCTGCCCGACGCACGGGTATCTCGATGGCGAGCACGAGTTCTGCCCGAAATGCGACGCCCAGGCGATCGCGAGCAAGCGCGCAGCCGCGTGCTGCAGCTGAGAAGGAGCCATTCATGAGCGCACAGAAGACCGAACTGACCGAGACCGAGATGCTGCAGATCGTCCTCTCTGACGAGGAGCGCCAGCCCTGCGAGGTCTGGACCCGCGTCATGGGCTACCACCGGCCGGTCTCTTCCTTCAACAAAGGCAAACAGGGCGAGTACGCCGAGAGGGTCTGCTTCACCGAGTCTGGTGAAACCGCCAACTGAGATCTCACTCGGCGGCTTCGTGCCGCTGTCGACCGTGGACTGGCCCGACCAGCTCGTGGCGACGGTGTTCACGCGCGGCTGCCCGTGGGACTGCCCGTACTGCCATAACCCGCATCTGCTCTCTGCCGCGCGCGATGCCGCCGTTGTCGACGACGGCCCGGCGCCCGCCGTGCCTTCGTGGAGCGAGGTGCTCGGCTTCCTGCACCAGCGCGTCGGCCTGCTCGACGGCGTCGTCTTCTCGGGAGGCGAGCCGTGCGCCCAGGTCGCACTACCCGATGCGGTAGCGAGTGTGCGTGAGCTGGGGCTCTCAGTCGGGCTGCACACGGCGGGTTCGGTGCCGGCAATCTTCGAGGCCGTGCTCCCGCAGGTCGCGTGGGTGGGCTTCGACGTGAAGGCGCCGTTCGCGGACTACGCGCGCATCACGCGGGTCGCGGACTCGGGTGAGCGCGCGCTTGCCAGCCTGCGGGCTCTGGTCGCCAGCGGGGTCGACTTCGAGGCCCGCACGACCGTGCACCCGGATCTTCTGAGCAACTCGGACCTGTCTGTGCTCGCCGATGAACTCGAGCGCGAGGGCGTGCGCCGGTGGGCGATCCAGGGGTTTCGGCCCGAGGGTGCGCGTCCGGGACTACTTGCGGAAGCGGTGTTCACTCCAGATATGCTCCCGCCGGGGCTCACCGAGCGCTTCGAGTTGACCGTTCGCTAGTCAGAATTGCGGCTCGTGTTCGGGTTCGTCGCCGAGGAGGGGCATTCGTCGCGGCAGGATGGAGGTGTGAGCCGCATCACAGGTAGCTCAGTCGCCTGAGGCCCAAGGGGGAGCGAGGGGCTATGCTCATGGCCGCGTGTGCCAATGGGACTGAGGAGAGCCGATGAGCCATCTGACGAGGAACCTCGCAGCGCACCTGCTGAGCGTTGCGCTGGCGTTCGCGTTGGGATTCGGCTCGGTACCCTTCGGTAGTCTCTCCGCAGAGGCTGTCGAGAGTCCCTCGTGGTCGACCGATTACCAGGCGAGCCCTGCGCCAAGAAGCACTTCTTCCCTCATGGAGGAGTCGACCGGGCCTACCTACGTGGGCGGCGCCATCTCGACGAGTACAACTTGGACTGCTGGTGCGAGCCCATATGTCTTGAACGGGACGATCACGATCAACTCCGGCGCACGGCTCTACATCGAACCCGGGGTAGTCGTGAAGGCCTCTGCGAGCCAGGCCATCACCGTCTACGGCACCTTGATCGCCGAGGGTGCCTCTTCCGACCGCATCATCTTCACCTCGCTCAAGGACGACTCCTTCGGAGGCGACACCGACAACGTCGCCGCAACACCGGCAGCGGGCGATTGGGTCGGTGTGCGCTTCTCGGGTGCGGGCTCAGATGCCAGTCGTCTCTCGTATGCCGACATCCGCCACGCCGGGGCGCAGAGTCTCTTCTCGAACGTCTGGCGCAACACGGCACTGTGCGTCGCCGACGGCGCCGACCCCGCCGTGCTCTCCAACCTGGTCATCGACAAGGCGACCTGGTTCGGCATCGACATCGCAGCCGGATCACCCACACTCGACAACGTCACGCAGACCGTGGCATCGAGTGCCGGCCTCATGGTGCGTTCAGGCAGCTCACCGACGGTCACCGACAGCTCGTTCAGCTCGAACCAATACGGGGTGCAGGTGGACAGTGACTCGACGCCGGTCCTCGAAGGGCTCGTGCTCGACGCCAATACGATCGTACCAATGCACTTCGACCAGCGGGCGACGCCTGTTCTCGACGATATCACCGGCAACGGCAACGGCACAGACGCCATCCGTTTCACCGGCACCCCACGGACCGTGACCACTCCGCTGGTGTTGTCGGCGTTGGGGCTGCCCTACCAAGGGAGTCTCGAGTTGCGGGCCGGTACGCATGTCACCATCGAGCCAGGGACAGTGTTCAAGGGCAGCATGATCACCGTCTACGGCACCTTGATCGCCGAGGGCGCCTCTTCCGACCGCATCATCTTCACCTCGCTCAAGGACGACTCCTTCGGAGGCGACACCGACAACGTCGCCGCAACACCGGCAGCGGGCGATTGGGTCGGT
>JBBREQ010000073.1:0-11986 GCA_038202795.1 Coriobacteriia bacterium
GGTGGGACACGATGGATTCGACCACGTGCGTGGTCCCGGTGCTGGTGGGCGATGAAAGCAAGACCATGGACCTCACCAGAATGCTGTTCGACGCCGGCGTGTTCGTCTGCCCCATTGTGCACCCTGCCGTTCCCAAGGGCAGCGACAGGCTCCGCACGTGTTTGATGGCCACACACACAGAAGCGGACATCGATCAGGCCCTGCAGGCGTTTCAGCGTGCTGGTTGTGAGTTGGGACTGATCTAGCGCATCGAGTGCGCATCATCGCGACGCCCGCGCCTTAGCTGCTAGAATCGCCGCAGAGGTTCGCGCGGAGGTTGCGAATCGCCGCAGGGATTCTACGCTCAAACGCAATCCAAGGGGTCTCTCCTTCGTGCAACGTAGACCACAGAACTCGATCCTGGTTGCCTGGCTTTGCGCCCTTTTCATCTTGAGTGGCTACGCGTCACTGAGGTCCTTGGTGGCCACCCCGACCGCCATCGCGTACTCCCAACTGGTCTATTTGATGGGCCCGCTGCTGGCCGCAGCGTTCGCAGTGGCTGCGGCGTGGCTTGCGCCCGCCGGTTCACGTGCTCGAGCAGCGTGGGCGCTGCTTGCGACCAGCATGGGATGGCTGCTCATCGCTGAGGCCGTCCATAGCTGGCCGTTGGGACTCGGAGACGTGTCCGGCGGCCTGGCGCTGGGTGTCGCTTCCGTGAGTACTCTGTGCGGTGGACTGCTCATCGTGTCGATGATGGCGGTGTTAGCGGGCCTCGATCTCAAGGGACGTCGCAGTTTCCTGTTACTGACCCTCAACCTGCTCACCCTGGTGCTCCCCATCTGCGCGGTCCTCTACTCCGTGTGGATTCGGCATCTCCCCGCGGCCGTCGATCTCATGAGCACACTTGTTATGATGGCGTATTCGACACTCGGGGTGCTGCTTCTGACCCTTGGGGCGCTCGCGTGGGTCGAAATGGGGCCTACTCGGGACAACACACCCTCACGTGTGCTCGCGGCGGGTATCGCGATCTACGCCACCGCTCTGACGTTCTGGCCTGCATGGCTGACCTCCATACGCGCCGAGTCCTCCACCCAAGGAGTGGCTCTCCTCCTGAATCTGGGTTTCCTCATCGGGTACCTTCTCGTGTTTCTTGCGAGCGTCCATCGGCTCGAGGGCGGGGTGACCGACTGGACCAACACGCTTCAGCCGATTCGTCGCAAGCCGTCGCCATGGCTCGACATGACGGTCTCGGCGGTCGCTGTTCTCACGGTGCTCACAAGCGGACTTGCGGCGTATCGTGCGGCTCCCGACTCGTTGGCTCGTCTGTTCTACCTTGGCGTGCTGTTCGCCTCGGCGGCCCTGATGGTCGGTAGGACCACACTGCTTGCCACCCACGACAACCGTTTGAGGTCGCGATTGGTTACCGACCGAGTGACCGGAGCTCAGAACCCGCGCGGGTTCGAATCCCGTATCGCCGAGTATGTGGCAGCCGCTACCCGCTTCGGCGAAGGGTTCGTCTTGGTGATCGTGAATCTCGACGGCTTTGGCTGGCTCAATGAATCTCGCGGCACGGAAACGGGCGATTATGTTCTCGCTTGCATTGCGGATGCCCTGAGCTCAGCGCACCGTGGCACGGGACACGTATTTCGGCTGTCCGGAGACCAGTTCGCGGTCCTGGTACCCGTGGATGATTCCGTCGCGGCTGCGCAGGCTGCCGCTCGGACCAGGGGACTGGTTCGGCTCGCCGAAACGGGTGTCGCCGCGCTCGACTGCTCTATCGGGTTCGCGTTGTGTCCTGATGACGCGGTCAGTTTCGAGGCACTGATGGAGAAGAGCGAGCAAGCACTCGCGTGGGCCAAGAGGTGCGGTGGTGGCCGAGTCGTTCGGTATGAGGAGTCAATCGCGCGGCCTGGTTTCGTCGACGAAGAGGGCTGCTCCCACGAAAGGGACTCGCGCCTGGAGCTCACCCGTGCGCTCTCTGCTGCGGGTGATGCGCGTGATCCCGCCAACGCCGCGCATTCTCGCAATGTCGCCACCATGGTTCGGCTGTTGGCGGAGCGGCTGGAGCTCGAAGCCGAACACATCGAACGAGCCCAGATCGCCGGCCTGCTGCATGATGTAGGCAAGATCGCGCTCCAAGCACACCACGGACCCACGCGCTTGAGCTCACTTGCCAAGCGTGAGCGGCAGAAGGAGCACTGCGCTCTGGGGGCACGTATGGTCGAGTCGCTCGGTATTCCCGGAGTTGCGCAGTGGATCCTCTGTCATCACGAGCGGTGGGACGGCAAGGGCTACCCTGCGGGACTGAGCGGCGAGCAGATACCTGTTGAGGCCAGAATGATCGCGCTTGCCAATCACTATGATGCCCGTGTCTCGGGCGCCCACTACGGCGGCCTCATGTCCAAACAGGCCGCTTTGCAGGAGATCGATTTGGGTATGGGCACACGGTTCGAACCCGGTCTTGCCGAGCAGTTCATCGAGATGGTCTCCGCTACCGAGATGTTCGCCGCGAGCGAAGGGTGGCCCGCGGAATGAACGAGGTCGTAGTGACGCCCTGGCCTCGAGTCACACGGAGCCTCGCATGGGCGGCCCTGGTCGCCGCGGCGCTGGTGCGGCTGGCCATTCCATTCATTGGCTTGGATTGGCGCACAGAAGTGCTGCTGTGCGACGGGCTCACCTATCTCCTGCCGATGTTCGTGGTGATGCTGCTTGTCGCGAGGCTGAGTGTCCGCACGGTTGGGACAGTCGAGCACTTCTTGTGGGGGATGCTGGCACCAGCGACGGCACTGGTACTGATCTCGGAATCGTACTGGACTTGGTATGCACTCAACGTCGAACCGCACGGTCCTCCTGCAGGCTCGCCGCTGTTCGTCATCCACCTTGTGGCGATATCGCTGTTCTTGTTCGTCGTGATCAGAATGACCCGATTGGGCAGCAACTCACTTGCATATCGAGTTCGGTTCTATGTTGATGTGGTCGGCATGGGCTGCCTCGTGTTCCCGCTGGTCTACCTGGGTTGGACACTGCCCGCCTTGGTTTCCGTGCCGGGTGCCCGCAACTCTGCTGCCGTTGCGCTTGCGGTCTATCCTCTAGCCGCGGTGATACTGCTTGCCGGCACCGTCACGGTCTTCGTGGGATGGAAGCACCACCGGTGGCGACCCTGGGAACGGTTCACCGCTGCGTCTATCGGCATCTACGCCTTAGGGCTCGCCGGTATGCCTGTTTGGTATCCCGCGTTCAAGGTATCTCGGGACTATGGCCCCACATGGATCTCTGCAGTGCTTGGCGCCGGCTACCTGCTGTTGGGTATTGGTGCTGTCTACCGCCTGAGCGCTGCCAATGAAGAGGGGATCGTCGAACCCGGTCTGCTTCCCTCACAGGCTGTGCGCTGGGAGGGGCACATCCATCCCGTGCTGATGATTCTCGGCGTACCCGTCGTGGGTTGGATTGCGCTCACCAACCCTCATCCCGTGGTCTCCCGTACGTTGATAGGAGCTGCGGCGCTCCTTGCGATGACTGTCGTCGCACGCAGTTTGATCACCGACGTGATCCGCACCGAGAACCTCAAGCAGGACGCTTTTGATCGGCTCGTTTGGCCGTTGGGGCGCCAGGAGCTCGCCTCGGAACTGGATTCCGCTGTTGCGCGCGCGAGTGACGCACGCACACCCTTAAGCGTTCTGGTGGTGACACTCGCTGTTGCTCCGACCTTCGACACGCTGTTCGGACGCTCGTCGCGTGACGCAGCGATCAACCTGGTCGTCTCCGCCGTGGCTGAAGCAGCTCCGTCTTCCGCGCTGTCGGTATTCAGATTGAGCGCCGATCAGCTGGCTGTGATTCTTGAAGGGTTGAATGTTGCCGACGCCTCTACCATCGCACGCAGAGCATGGCTGCGTACCCACCGCGAAGCAGGCGCACCCGAACCCGGTCTCGAGCTGTTCTCCGGTGTAGCGGGATTCCCGCAGCACGGCGAGACCGGGCTCGAGCTGCTGACATCGGCTCAATCCGCATGTCTGCTCGCGGCCGCGAGCGATGGAGAGCCCGTAGCGGCCTTCGACGAAGTGAAGACCGCATCCGAAGACGAGCTCAACGAGGGCATGCGCCGGCGCATCATGCGCGAGACGGTCCGCACCCTGGCGCAAGCGGTGGACGGGCGCGATCCGTCTACGCGCGAACATTCGTCCAATGTCTCAGAGCTCGCCACTTTGCTCGCACGCGTGCTCGACCTTCCCGAAGAACAGGTTCATGTCATCGGTCTGGCCGCGCTTCTACACGACGTAGGCAAGGTCGGACTTCGCGACGAGGTGCTCTTCAAGCACTCCGAGCTCTCTGCAGAGGAGTGCCGCGAGGTGGAGGAGCATGTGGTCCTTGGCGAGATGATACTAGCGCCAGCGAATATCGACGAAGTGCTTCCTGCCGTCCGCCATCACCATGAGCGCTGGGACGGAACGGGATACCCCGACGGGCTCGCAGGGCACGATATTCCCCTTGAGGCCCGCGTGCTTTCGATCTGCGACCGATTCGACATCCTCTCATCGGGCAGAGCGAACCAACCGCCCTTGAGCATCGACGAGACCCTCGCGCTTCTTGAGCACGGCGCGGACAGCCGCTACGACCCCGTGATCCTCTCGGCGTTCGTCCGGCTCGTTCGCGGGCTCAGAGCCCCCGGGGTGAGTGCGGTCCCCACCGTGTCCGGTGGCGTCGGAGCGCGCTCCGACGCCACCTAGAGCGAACGCATCAAGGCACTCACATCGCGCGGTTTCTCGGCTCGAGTGTAGCCGGGCTGAGCGCTCGCCGGGGTCTGTTCCTCGTAGGTCTCACGCCCCTCTTCCTTGACGAACACACCCAAAGGAACCCGACAGGTCTCCGGCGAGCACGACATGTCGTGGAAGGTCGTCAGTGAGAGCGCCAACGCCGCCGCGCGGTCAGTCACGTCCCAGTCCTCTTCCTCGAGCAGGTAGACCCGCTCGCGGAACCACGCGAATGTATTGAGCTTGTTCCAGGTCACACACGGCTGCATCACATCGACCACGGCGAATCCGCGGTGCGACAGCGCTTCGACATAGAGCTTGGTGAGGTGGGGGATGTCACCCGCGAAGCCACGAGCGACGAAGGTGGCACCCTCTGCAAGCGCGAGTCCTACCGGATTCACCGGCTGTTCAAGCACCCCAGAAGGCGTAGAGGGCGTCCTCATCATATGTTCCGTGGTCGGGGATGCTTGTCCCGTGGTGAGGCCGTAGATCTGATTGTTGTGGATTATCGCGGTCATGTTCACATTGCGTCGACACGTGTGGACGAAGTGTCCCAGTCCGATGCCGTAGCCGTCGCCATCACCCATCTCCACCACGACCTCCTGGTCGGGCCTGGTGAGCCGGTACGCCGTAGCAGGTGGAAGCGCCCTTCCGTGTAGCGAATGAAACCCTTGTACGTCATGGAAGTCGGCGCCGTTGCCGTGGCACCCGATGCCCCAGAACATCGTGAAGTCCTTCTTGGACCAGCCCATCTGTGCGTAGGCGCGCTTGAGCGCCTCGAACATGCCGAAGTTGCCGCAGCCAGGGCACCACGTTGGCTTGTTGACCGTGTTAAACATCGCGGTGTCACTCACGGGAATCACCCTTCTCGGATGGCAGCACCGCTCCGGCGACGCTCAGAGCCACTTCGTTGCCAAGGAGACCTTGGATAGTCGCGTAGATGAGTTCGGGCGAGAACGGTCTGCCGTCGAAGAGCCGAAGATGCTGATCTGGAGCGACGAGGCACTGCTCGCGAATCAGGCCTTCCAGCTGACCGGTTGCGTTGCCTTCGATGACCAGTGAGACGTCTGCAGCCTCCAGAAACGCGGTCACTTCCTCGGCAGGGAAGGGGACGAGTGTGACGATCTGCAGAAGGTTGACCGCGACGTCCTCAGACGCGAGCCATGCCATCGCTTCACGCGCCGGCATCTTGGTGGTTCCGAAGCACACTATGCTCACAGCCGCCTCGTCCGGACCGTAGCGATTCGGTGGCGGCACAAGCGACTCGGCGAGTTCGACCTTGCTCAATCGCTTGAGGTTCTGTGCAGTGCGCACTGCGGCCGATTCGCCCTGTGCGCCGTACCCGGACTCGTCATGCTCGTAGGAGTTCACCAGCTGGACGGCGCCCGCGACCCCGGGGAGCACTCGCGTAGAGACACCGGACTCGCTGAGCTTGTAGCGCAGGTAGCGGTCGTCCACACCGGTAGCACCGGTATGATCCTCGATGCTGCCGGAAGTCACCAGATCGCCGCGATCGATGGTGACTCCGGCCACGTCAAAGGAGTCACACGTCTGTCGATTATCCGAGAGGTAGCTGTCACCCAGAAGCAGTACCGGTGTCTGGAGCTGGTCTGCCAGGTTGAACGCCTTCCAGGTGAGCTCGAAGGCCTCGGTGTGATCGCCAGGAGCGAGAACCACTCGGCAGAACTCCCCCTGCGACGCGTGAAGTGCGAACCGCAGGTCGCTTTGCTCCGTCCATGTGGGCATGCCGGTCGCCGGGCCCGGACGTGTGAACAGACCCACCACGCACGCACTCTCGCTGACACCTGCGAACCCGTACGCCTCGACCATCAGGGAGAATCCGCCGCCGGCCGACGCGCACATCGAGCGCGTCCCACCGAAGGCGCCTCCCACCACCATGTTCATGGCAGCGATCTCGTCTTCGGTGTGCTTGACCACAACCCCGCTGTTCTCACCATGCTTGGCCATGAAGTGCAGCAGTGAGGATGCAGGGGTCATCGGATAAGCGCAGTACAGGCCGATTCCCCCTGCGAGTGCGCCCAGGCCGATAGCCTCATTGCCGTCGACCGAGATCGTCTCGGGCCGCGATTCTGCGGGAGCGAGCGAATAGGGGAAGTCGCACTTTGCTTGCTGTGCGTGCTCATAACCCGCTGTCGCGACCGTTACGTTCTGCTCGGCGATCTCGGGCGCTTTGTGCGCGAACTGGGCTCGGATCGAGCTGAACAGTCCCTCGGCCGGGAAACCCATGTGCCCCAGAGTCGCACCCAGAGCAGCCACATTTCGCATGATCTTGATGCCGCCGGCGTCACGCACGATGCTCGTGAGAGGAACCGGGACCAGACAGAGATCTTCTCGGCCGTGCGTGTCGTCGATGTCGGGATCGAAGTCGTCCGGGTCATAGACCACCGCGCCGCCCTCGGTCAGCTCGTCGACGTGCTCGCGCATGGTCGCGCGATCGAGCGCTACCAATATGTCGGTGGCCATGACGTGGCTGAAGATGGGCCGCGCACTCACGCGCAGGTGATACGTGTTGTGTCCGCCCTTGATCAGCGAGGGGTACTCGGTCAGGTCGAAACAGCTGTAGCCCGCGTGCGCGAACAGGCGAGCCAGCGACCGACCAGCCGCCTTGATCCCGAATCCAGCGGGACCGCCAATGCGAATCCGAACCTCAGGGCCATACGGTGCGGGCTGATTCATCGTCTTCGTTCCTCTCGCGTCCGGCCGCGCGTGCGGTCTCGTGGAGGTATCTTCCCCACGAGCACGGTCACGGAGCGGGGGTCGTGAGATACTTGCCCCATGACTGAACCCCGAACACCACTCGTACTCTTGGGAGTCACCGGCTGCATCGCGGCCTACAAAGCGTGTGAACTGGCGCGCCACCTGATGAGCGAAGGCTGCCGCGTCAAGGTCATGATGACCGAGAATGCCGCGCGCTTCGTGGGTGCCGCGACGTTTCGTGCGCTCACGGGCGAGCCCGTCGCAGTCTCGCTGTGGGACGAGCCCTCAGCGCGCGTACACCACATCGCGCTTGCTCAGGAGGCGGACGTCGTGGTCATCGCACCGGCCACGGCCAACGTGGTGGCCAAACTCGCGCATGGGCGCGCTGACGATCTGCTGTCTACCGTCACGCTCGCGACACGAGCCCCGATCGTGCTTGCGCCCGCGATGAACGTCGACATGTGGCGCAATGCGGTGACGCAGGACAACGTCACCACGCTCACCTCTCGAGGGGTGTGCATCGTCGGTCCCGAGCAGGGCGAGCTCGCTTGTGGAGACACCGGGTCAGGGCGGCTGGCCGCTGTCTCCGCGATCGCCGATGAGGTGCTCGCCTGCGCACGACGCGTTTCGGACCTCACCGGCGTGCGCGTCCTCATCACTGCCGGCCCCACTCGTGAGCCTATCGATCCGGTGCGCTTCATCGGCAACGCGTCCAGTGGCAAGACCGGCTATGCACTGGCGGCCGAGGCTGAGCGCCGCGGTGCGATGGTGACTTTGGTCTCGGGTCCCACCTCGCTGCCCGACCCGGCCGGCGTGACAACCGTACGTGTTACCACCGCCCTCGAGATGGAGCGGGCAGTTGATGCTGCGTACGACGCATGTGATGTTGTCATCGCGACGGCAGCGGTCTCCGATTTCCGCCCGGCGGCCGCAAGCGAGCAGAAGATCAAGAAGGATTCCGCTGCGCTCCAGATCGAACTCGTGCGAAACCCAGACATCCTTGCACAGTTGGGACGCGCGAAGGAACAGCGCCTCCTGGTCGGCTTTGCTGCCGAGACCAACGACGCGCTGCACCATGCGAGCATCAAACTGAAGTCCAAGAACCTCGACTTCGTGGTCGCCAATGACGTGTCGTCCGGAGTCGGGTTCGCATCACAGGACAATCACGTGTGGCTGGTGGGTTGCGACCGAACCGAGGAGTTGCCAATGATGACGAAGACACACATCGCGCGCGTGCTATGGGACAGGCTGGCCGAGTCGGCCATGCGAGCCCATGACGTGCGCCGGATGAAAGGGGACAGCTAGTGCTCAGAATGATGGAGGGGCAGGTCAAGCGCCTCGCTGCGTATGTCGGCGAGGACGAAACGTACGAGGGGCGGCCTCTGTACCAAGCGCTCATAGAGCAGGCTCGCATTCAGGGTTGCGCGGGTGCCACCGCGCTTCGCGGGCTGGCCGGTTTCGGTGCAGCGAGCAGGGACGTTGCGAAACATGGCCGAAGAATGTCGACGGACTGTCCGGTGATGGTAGCGGTCATTGACGAACCCGCTCGAATCGCCGCACTGGCCGAGCTCTGGTCCGCGATGATCGCAAGCGGGCTCATCACGATCGAGGACGTGGGCGTGATTCTGTACTGCGCCGAGGGAGAATGTAAGGAATAGTCAGCGATTGCGGGTTGAACCCGCAGGCTGTGCGTCGTAGACTAACGACTCGCCGCTTCGGTGGCATGTCGGGCTGTGGCGCAGTTTGGTAGCGCACTTGACTGGGGGTCAAGGGGCCGCAGGTTCAAATCCTGTCAGCCCGACCATTTACTACGATTCTGGAACCGGTCCCTCTGGGCCGGTTCCTGCGTCTTCCGACCGAGAATGCTGCAATGAACAAGCGGGAGCCGTGGCGGAGTTGGTCCTCGGCCCGCGTGCTGTCGGTGGTATCGATATACTGTCTGTCAGCAGCGGGCATCTGCTCAGGAGGCCGCATGACGAACAGCGACGAAATGATTGCGGTCATTGGTGAGAACGCGAGTGCGATTCGCCATGACTATGGCGTTGCGCGCCTCGGCGTCTTCGGTTCGCGCGTTCGTGGCGATGCCACGGCCGATAGCGATCTCGACGTGCTGGTGACATTCGAGCGGCCCACGTTCCGAAACTACATGGGGCTCAAGCACTATCTCGAGCAGTTGGTTGGCGTGACCGTTGATCTTGTGAGTGAGGCCGCCTTGAAGCCGGTTCTCAAGGAGCATGTGATGCGCGAGGTCAAGTATGTCGCGTGACCGCCGTGTGTACCTCGCCGATATTGCCGAGCGTTGTGAACGGATTTCCCGCTACGTCGAAGGCCTCGATGAAATCGGCTGGTCGACGGATGAGCGGACCTAGGACGCTGTACTGTCACTTCTTGAGGGTGGCACAACCAGCTGAGCCCAGCTCAGTTGACGGCATCGCACCAGACGCCGCAGTTACAAACGCGCCGTGAACATCGCCAAAGGCTAGTGGCGCTCGTGGGTCCTTCGCCGTGATTCCCGCCACGCTTCGGGGCTCAGCGGGTGAGGCATCGCGCTCGGGCCGCTACTTGGTCTCAATGTCCTTCGCCGCGGGTCCGTAGATCACATCGCCGTGGCGGCCGAAGCGCGATCCGTGGCACGAGCAGTCGACAGTCCCTTCAGCCGTGTTCCACTTTGTCCCGCATCCCAGGTGGGTGCACGTGCGTCCGGCCACCGAGTCCTCGTGGACCTTATCGTTCCGCGATGTCAGATGACCGCCGATGAACTCGCGACCGACGATGGCGTTCTCCTCGATCAGTGAACCCGCAGAACCAGGCCCTGGCGCGCGCGACGGTGAGACCGTCTCGGCCAAGGGGTGCGCGCGCCCTTCGACTGCATCGGTGATGATCGCTGAGGCCACGACGCTCTTGGTCATGCCCCAGCCTGCGTATCCCGCGGCCATGTACAAGTTGCGTCC
The DNA here is from genome assembly GCA_038202795.1 of Coriobacteriia bacterium. Classification (GTDB taxonomy): domain Bacteria; phylum Actinomycetota; class Coriobacteriia; order Anaerosomatales; family PHET01; genus PHET01. Next base: position 10,397 of record JBBREQ010000073.1, read on the forward strand.
CAGCGGAGCCTCGCCGATGAAGGGCAGCCCATCCGGAGTCTCGTGATCGTGCGCCGACCAGTGTCGGGTCACTTCGCACTCGCCCACGACGGCTACCACGGAGGCGACAAGGCCCGCGTACACCTCGCGCTCGTCGTCGCCAGAGGCGACCCGGACTCGTTTCCCACCGGCGATCCAGGTGCCCTCCGAGTCCGATGTGGGGCGAAGGGTGATCTCCTCACCGCCGAACTGCATCCACATCCCGTCCGGGATGGTCTCGCGGGGCACGAACTCGACAGCGTAATGCGCGTAGGGAAACAGCCGAGTGAAGAAGGCACCGGTGTCGTGGACGGGAAAGTGGTCGGCCATAATCGCGACTGGGGCCCTGACCGAGCCGTGGTCACAGGTCGCACGCCAGCCATGATCGTGGTAGTCGAGCGAGCGGACCGGCGAACCCTCGAATACCGTGGCGTTGGAGCCGAGCGCCGCAATCACAGCGACCACGAATGCGCCCGGGTCAATCAGCACCTGACTGGCGACGGTTGCCGCGGGACGATCGAATGGCAGGGGTGCCATTGAGGCCGTGGCGGGCAGCCCTGCCGACACGAGCGCTGCGAGTTGCTCGTCGAAGGCGGCGCTGGTGGCGTCGTCTCCGGCGACAAGAGAGGCCGGTACTCGCCGCAGGTCCTCGAATCCGAGAGCTGCAGCGATGGTCGCAAGCTCGTCCACGGCCGCGAGGTTTGCCAACGCCCACGACCGCACCTCACCATCCGCGTGGTTCCTGAGCAGGTCGCGCCACGAGTTGCCGTGTAGGGCGGTGACCTTGGCGGTCGAGTGACCAGTCGTGCCTGACGCGATACGCCGTCGGTCGAGCAAGATTACGCGCCTGCCAGTGCCGGCGAGCTTTCGTGCGACGAGCGCTCCGGTGATGCCGGCCCCGACAACGAGAACATCGGCGGTGTGGTCGCCGTCGAGTGTCGGGTGTTCAGCGGCATCGGCCGCCAACCACACGGATCCTGCGGCGCCGGCAACGGCCTGAACGGTCTCGATGTACTCGCGATTCACGGCCTCTCCTCAGTTTGATTTCGGACGACGGTGTACGCTTCAACGCACGACCTTGTCCGGTGGAGCGTCTGGTTAGCGACTGCAAAACCGCCTCATAGGATTATGCCCAACGGTGGAGGCGAAGCCCGGCGCATCAGCGAACCCTGCTCGGCAATCGCCATCGAAGATGGTGCTGATGCTGTACGTGCGTCACCCGGCAGGACCGCGTTCCGTGGTGGCCTCGTGCCAAACAAGAATCACGTGTTGTGACTTTCAGGGTCGCGTTCTAGCGCCAGAACGCCCAAAATGGGGTGGCCACATTGCTCGCAGCGGTTGGAGGACGCGATGACAGACTCGGAGCATCAGGAAGCACCTTGCGACGGGAGCCAGGGAATCCTGGACACCCTTGCGACGCCCGTCTACGCCGTCGACCGCGACCTGCGCTACACCGCATTCAATCCCGCGCACGCCGCTGTCATGAGATTCGGCTACGGCGCAGAGATCGAACTCGGAGGCAGGATGCTTGACTACCACACCATCCCGCTTGACGGCGAGCTGACCCGATCG
>JBBREQ010000074.1:0-11846 GCA_038202795.1 Coriobacteriia bacterium
CTGCTCCCTCCACCGTCTGTCGCTTCGAGTCTACCGCAGAGCGGACACCATGACCGCGCGGGTCGCTCGGTGTTAGAATCTCGGAACACGAACCGCGAGACCAGCCGGAGACGCCCATGGATCCACAACGACCGCTCGCCCCGTGTCTCGTGGGCAGAGGCACGCTCTCGAACTTCCGAGACATGCTTCGTGCGCTTGAGACGCTCGAGAACCTCACCTACCGCTACCTCGTCGATGGCGAGGTGGTCGATGCCGGGCAGGCTCAGCTCGTGAAGCTGATGGCGGATCCGGAGTCGGCCACACTGGTCGTCAATGGGTGCCTGTTCTTGAACGTCGCGTCGTTCAGGTACCTGGACTTCGACCATGAGTCAGACGAGGCGTGGCGCTTCGTTCTGCACGGCGATGGAACACGCATCGAGCTGGTCGCGCTGGAGAGTGAAGAGCCAGGCAGCGAGACCACCCGTCCGCACCTGCTACTCGAAGAGGACGTTCCGGACTTCGAGACGCTGCTTCTGTTCGATGAGGACGACGAAGACGAGTGAGCGGTGGCGTTGCCCCGTACGCAAAGCGAGGCCCCGGCGTTGAGCCGGGGCCTCGCTGATTCACTCGACACTGCACGCCTACTGAGCGTTGCGTGCCTCAGTGACCGCCCGCTTGAGCTGGATGTCGGTCTTCTCGTCCGCCTGCTTCTCCGGCTCCATTTTGACCGCAATATCCGGCGTCAGGCCCTTGCCGTTGATGACCCGGCTCTTGGGTGTCAGGTAGTGGGCGATAGTGAACTTCACCGCCCCACCCCAGGACAGTTCCTTGATGGTCTGCACACTCCCCTTGCCGAAGCTCTTCTCGCCTACGAGCTTGGCGCGACCGTAGTCCTGCAGGGCGCCTCCAACGATCTCGCTCGCCGAGGCCGAGTTGCCATTGATGAGAACGACCAGCGGGGCGTCGGTTATCTTGCGTGTCGTGGTGCGATGCTCCACCTCGGGCTTCCCACGCTCCGCAACACGCACAACGACTCCGCTGGGAACGAACAGCGAACTCACGCCGATGGCCTGGTCCAGAGCACCGCCGGGGTTGTCGCGCAGATCGAGCACGAAGGAACGTGCGCCCTTCTTCTCCAAGGCCTTGACCGCATCCGTGACGTCGTCTGTCGCCTGAGCGTTGAACTGACCGAGTCGAATGTAACCGACACCGCCCGGCCTCAACTCGGACTCTATGTTGGGATACTGGATCATCGCTCGCTCAACATCGACGGTATAGGTCTTGCCGCCCACACCCTTCTTGCCAGGGCGCACCATGGTGAGTTTCACCTCGGTGCCGGCTTCGCCACGCACGCGCTTGACGACCTCTTCGTTCGTCCACTTCTTGCGCGTCACTCCGGCGATCGAGCTGAACTGGTCACCGGCCTTGATGTCAGCGCGCTGTGCAGGCGTGTCCTTGTACACCTCGACAATGTAAGCGGTCCCGTCCTTCTCGCCGAGAAGCACACCGATGCCACCGAACTCACCAGCCATGTCCTCGCTGAAGTACTCGTAGTGCTTCTTGTCGAAGTAGCTCGCGTACTTGTCCCCGTTGGCCTCGAGCAGGCCCTGGACCGCCCCGGCCGTCGCGGAGGTCTCGTTGGCCGGCTTGAGCGCCTCGGTCTTGAGGAGCCGGTCGATCTCGTCAACATGCTCGCCTACCGACGACCGGCCATCCTTGACCTCGATGACCTCCGGTGCGGCGCCAAAAGGCGTGCCGACCTTGGCTACAGCGAAGCCGCCGATGAATCCGCTCGCCGCAACGATGAACGCCAACACAACAGCCAGCGCGAACTTGAGACCTGTGTTCATTCCTTCACCCTGTTTCGTGGAAATGTGCCGGTGCGGCACTTAGACCTTGAGATAGCGTGTCATTGCCAACCACGACCCGCCCACGCCGATGAACACTCCGGCGATGATCAGCGATAGAGCGATCTGGGTGGTCGCAGCCCCGGACAGTGTCACCGCCAAGAACGGCAGTGCCTCCTTGAGCCGAGGCACGATAGCCGCCTGCAGACCTACGACGGACACGATAGCCAACGACGCGCCGATCAGCGCCTGCAAGACGCCTTCCATGAGGAATGGCGTGCGAATGAACCAGTTGCTGGCCCCCACGAGACGCATGATGCCTATCTCTTTGCGCCTAGCGTAGATTGCAAGCCTGATGGTGTTGTTGATAAAGATGAGGCTCACCACACCGAGCATGACCACAAACACGATTTCGATGATGCGGATGACCCGTGTCAGTGCGAACAACTTGTTGACTACGCCCTGGCCGTATCGCAGCGACTTGTCGGGGTTGTCCGGCCTGTCGGCTACCACCAGAAACAGCGGATCCTTCTTGATCTTGGCCACCATCAGCTCGACGGTCTTGGGCTCCTTGAGCGTGACGTCGAGCGATGCCGGCAGCGGGTTGCCCTCGAGCTGGTCGATGATCTCGGGGGACTCCTTCATGTCTTCCTGGAACTTCTTGTAGGCCGCGTCCTTGCTCGTGTAGTCCACACCCGCAGCCAGGGGATCCTTAAGCAGCACTGCCTGGAGTGCGTTCACGTCTTCTGTCGCCGCCCCATCCTTCAGAAACACCTGGACGGTGACCTTGTCTTCGACGCTCTCGACCACACTGTTGACCACGAATCCGGTGGCGATGAACACACCCACCAGCAACAGTGACAGATAGATGGTGATTACGGCGCCCAGGCTCATGACCCAGTTGCGTCGAAAGCTCTGGATCGACTCGCGCGCGAAGTACCCGACATTAATCGACATAGCCATACACCCCTCGGTCCTGGTCGCGGATAACGCGGCCGCCCTCAAGGGCGATAACGCGCCGACGCATGTTGTCGACCATATCTCGGTCGTGCGTGGCAACGAGCACGGTCGTGCCGGTCTTGTTGATCCGCTCGAGCAGTTTCATGATGCCCAACGAGGTCTGCGGGTCCAGGTTTCCCGTGGGCTCATCACAGAGAAGCAGCGGAGGACGGTTGACGAACGCGCGCGCAATCGAGACACGCTGCTGTTCGCCGCCGGACAGCTCGTCGGGGTATGACTCGATCTTGTCCTCAAGTCCGACGAGCCGAAGAACCTCAGGCACCTGTGTGCGAATCACGTGACGTGACTTTCCAATGACCTCCAGCGCAAACGCGATGTTCTCGAAAGAGGTCTTGTTCGGCAGAAGCTTGAAGTCCTGGAAGACGCATCCGATGTTGCGGCGCAGATAGGGCACCTTCCAGTTCTTGAGCTTCACCAGATCCTGACCCGCGACGATGATCTGCCCGCGCGTAGGAAGGAGCTCCCGCAGGAGCAGTCTGATGAAGGTGGACTTTCCCGAGCCCGAGTGCCCCACGATGAAGACGAACTCACCCGCGTGGATCTCGACGTTGCAGTCGGCGAGCGCCGGCTTCTCGGGAGAGTAGAACTTGCTGACGCCCCGCAGGCTGATCATTGTCGGCCCGGTGCGTGCGGACGCAGCGACGCTCTCAGGGGACACCTGAGTAGCAGTCTGACCGGTCAAATCACTCAAGGGTTGCTCCAGTTCTATGCGACGATTCCCTGCCTGATGATAGCAAACGAGCATCCACGAAGCCTGAAACGAGCGTGGAGGTTGTGTGAAAGCGTCCCGTCAGCCGAGAAGCTCCCTGGCCGCAGCCGCGATGTGCGAAGCGGTCAGGCCGAAGTGCTCCATGAGCTCGGCGGGCTCGCCGGACGTACCAAAGGTGTCGGCCACGCCCACCCGGCGAGTGAACACAGGACACGCTTCCGAGAGGACCTCTGAGACCGCGGATCCCATCCCCCCCAGCACGCTGTGCTCCTCACAGGTCACTATCCGGCCCGTCTTCGACACGCTCTTGACGAGAGTGTCGACGTCAATGGGCTTGACTGTGGCCACGTCGATGACCTCGGCGGAGATTCCTTCGAGTGCGAGCGCTTCGGCAGCCTTGAGGGCCTCCGAGACCTCGATCCCACAGGCAGCCAGCGTCACATCGGTGCCTTCGCGCAAAACGTGTGCGCGACCGACTTCGAATTCAAAGCCCTCCGGGTAGACCTCGGGTGCGCCTACCCGTCCCAACCGAATGTAGAACGGGCCGGGGGTGAGCGCTGCGACACGCAGCGCCGCCTTTGCGGCGTTGTAGTCTGCAGGCACGAGCACCGTCATACCCGGTAGCACGCGCATGAGCGCCAGGTCCTCAAGCATCTGGTGACTGCCGCCGTCAGGACCCACGGTGACTCCTGAGTGCGTCGGCGCCAGCTTCACATCGAGAAGCGAGTAACACACCGTGTTGCGCACCTGATCGTACGCTCGGCCCGTAGCGAACACCGCGAAGCTGCCGGTGAACGCCACCTTGCCGCTCACTGCCAGGCCTGCGGCCACATCGATCATGTTCTGCTCGGCTATCCCGACATTGAAGAAGCGCTCCGGGAAGGCGTCTGCCAACTTGGCAGTGGTCGTCGACTTGGAGAGGTCCGCTTCGACAGCGACCACGTCAACGCCTTCTCTGGCCAGTTCGACGAGCGCATCCCCGAACGCCTCACGCGTAGCTTTGCTCATGAGGCGCTCCTCTCGACGGTCGACAGTTCCTCAAGCGCGCGCGCTGTCTCATCGGCAGAGGGAGCCTTGCCATGCCAACCGGCGTTGCCCTCCATGAAGGAGACGCCTTTGCCCTTTTGGGTGCGGGCGACTATGACCACGGGCCCGGCGTCGTGCGAGCGGGCGTCGGCGAACGCGTCGCACACTGCGGACACGTCGTGGCCGTCCACTTCGATGCTGTGCCAGCCGAACGCCGCGAACTTCTGGGCGATCTGGCCGAGACACATGACTTCACTGCACGCACCGTCGATCTGCAATCCGTTGTCATCGACGATCGCCACGAGGTTGCTCAATCCGTGATGCGACGCGAACATCGCGGCCTCCCAGACCTGGCCCTCCTGGAGCTCGCCGTCGCCCATCAGGCAGAACACCTGACGGTCGTCTCCGGGATTCGAGCCCAGTCCTGCGGCCAGCCCGCATGAGATCGACAGGCCCTGTCCCAGCGAGCCGGTCGAGACCTCAACGCCAGGCGTCTTCTTGCTATCCGGATGACCCTGGAGCAGCGAACCCAGCTTGCGGAGCGTGCCCAGATGATCGCGACCGAAGTACCCTGCCTCGGCGAGCGCAGCGTAGAGAACCGGTGCCGCATGGCCCTTGGAGAGAATGAAGCGGTCGCGCTCGGGCCACGTGGGGTTCGACGGGTCGTGACGGAGGACGCCGCCGAAGTACAGACAAGCGACGATGTCCGCCGAGGAGAGCGAACCTCCGGGGTGACCGCTTCGGGCCTCGGCGATCATCTCCACGATGTCACGGCGCATGAGCGCCGCCTTTTCCTGTATCAGCTCAACATCGGGCATCCGTGCTCTCCCATCACTACGTCAGTGTCGGCCATCTACTTTCGCTTCATCTCCCGGAAGCCCTCGCCAATCGCCTCGTGCACGTTTGAGATTATCACCATGGCTTGCGGATCGATGGCGCCCACGAGCGCTTTGAGATCGTCGAGTTCGTTGCGCGACAGAACCACGAGAAGCGTCCCACGCCGCTCGCCTGTGTAGACGCCCGTGGCCTCCAGGCGCGTCGCGCCCCGGCCGAGCTCGAGATTGATGGACTCACCGATCCGGTCCGCGAAGTCCGAGATGATCCAAACGGCTTTCTCTACCGAGATGCCCTCGAGGACCAGGTCGATGGTGGAGGTGGTGACGAAGATGGCGACCACACCGTAGAGCGCGAGCTTGGGTCCAAACTGAAGTGCCGCGAGCAACGTTACGCCGGCATCCACCACCAGCATGATCTGGCCCACGCCAAAGGGCACCTTGCGGGCCAGAAGCTGGCCGACAATGTCGGTACCCCCGGTGTTGCCGCCGGCCTTGAACACGAGCCCCATGCCCAGTCCCGCGATCGCACCACCATACAGCGCGGCGAGCAGCAGGTCGTCAGTGGCCAACGCGGGCGTGAGTGGAGCGAGTACCTCAACAAGAATGGAGAGCCCCACGGCACCGTAGAGCGTCTTGGCAACGTAGGTCAGCCCTCTGAACTTCCATGCTACGGCCAGCAGGACGGCATTCATGGCCAGCATCCCAACGCCGACGGGCACCGCGAATGCGAGGTTCTCAAGACTCCAGTAGTAGGTGACGGTAGCGAGACCGGACACACCGCCCGCCGCGATCTGGTTGGGAATCAGGAATGCGTCGAGCCCCCAGGCGGTCATGAAGATGCCCACGGTCATCAGTGAGAAAGCGCGGAGTCGACGGCTCTTCAGGACGCGCTGCACTACCACTGGCGGTCCACCTCCGTCTCGGCGTCTGCGCACAGCACCGCATCGGGCCACTGCCACTCCCCGCCCGTGTCGAGCCTCGGTCGGTCGCGCTTGGCCGTGAGGAATGCGAGGGCGGAGGCAGCGTCCCGGTTGATCAGGTCTTTCTCGGTCAGGCCGATCTCGACCGCTGCGGCAGCCGCAGTGTCGAACCGACCCACATGGAGGGCATAGTGCGCATCAGACCCGATGGCGACGGGGGCTCCCGCAGCGAACGCGGCCTGCGCGAACTCGCGCTCGCGCGAACTACTGGACGACCGCGCGCTGGTTGCGGCGAACGAGTGGTCGTTGAGCTCAAGAATCACGCGGTTGCGGGCGGCCGACTCGACGATTGCGTCCAAGTCCAGCGGGAACTCATCATCGTTGCCCGGGTGCGAAATCATGTCGACCAGCGGGTTATCCATCACCCGAAGCAACACCTTGGTGTTGTGAGCGCGATTGCACTGGTCGAATCCGGTGAGCGGGTGGAATCCCACCGCGACGAAATCCAGCAGGCGTAAAAGCTCGTCGGGCAGGTCGATGCCGTTGTCGGTATCCATCGAGGGATTGGCTTCGCACCCTTTGAGAATGCGGACTCCGTCCAGCACGCTGGGTATCACCTTGGAGTTCCAGAAGTACCAAGGGTGGGCACCCTGCGGGACCGTCGGACCATGATCGGTGATCGCAATGAGCTCGAGCCCCTTGAAGCGCGCGGCTCGGGCGAGTTCGGTGACGGTCGAATAGGCGTGCCCCGAGGCGATGGTATGCGTATGCAGGTCTGCCAGGAGGCGCACGAAGCTACGCCCCGCTCGACACGGAGCCGACTTCTGCGGCCTGCTCGGCGTGAACACGCCAGCGGTGGTAGCCCACGACGAAGTCCTCGATGTCCCCGCCGAGAACCGCGTCTACATTGCCGGTCTCGATTCCCGTACGAACATCCTTGACCAGCTGGTACGGGTACAGCACGTAGTTGCGGATCTGGCTCCCGAACGTGATCTCCCGCTTGGGGCCTCTGAGCTCATCAATCTCCGCGTCGCGCTTCTCTTTCTCGAGCTCGTAGAGTCTCGAGCGGAGGATCAGCATCGCCGACTCCTTGTTCTTGTGCTGCGACTTCTCATTCTGGCAGGTGACGACCAACCCGCTGGGGATGTGGGTGATGCGCACCGCAGAGTCGGTCGTGTTGACGCTCTGACCGCCGGGCCCACTGGATCGGTACACATCGATGCGCAGATCTTCCTCGAGGAGCTCCACCGCGACGTTGTCCGGCAGCACGGGAAGGACTTCCACGCCGGCAAAGGTGGTCTGCCTGCGCTTCTTCTCATCGGTGGGGCTGATGCGCACGAGGCGGTGCACCCCCATCTCGGAACTGAGCATGCCATAGACGTTGCGCCCGTGCACGGTGAAGACCGCCCGATCGATGCCCAGCTCTACTCCCTGGGGTGCATCGTGCAGGTCGATCTTCCACTTCTTGCTCTCGGCGTACTTGGTGTAGATGCGCAAAAGCATCTCCGCCCAGTCCTGCGCCTCGAGTCCGCCTTGGCCGGGAGTGATAGTGAGAATCGCATCGCCCGCATCGAACTCGCCGTTGAACCACGAGGCAACCTCGAGACTGTCCGCCTTGCGGCCCATGTCCTTAAGCCCCGCAGCGACCTCGCGCGCGAGTTCTTCGTCGTCCTCGGCAACGGCGAGCTCGTTGGCGGCCTCGGTATCATCGAGCGCCGAGACGACTGCTTCGTAGGCTTCGATCTCGTCTCGCAGGCCTGACGCCTGGGCCATGATTGCCTGGGCGGTGGACTGATCGTCCCAGAAGCCCGGCTCGCCGGACTTGCCCTCGAGCGCTGCCAGATCCTGGCGCTTCGCCTCGATGTGCAGGTACTCGGCCATGCCGGCGACCCGAGCCCTGAGCTGTTCTATGTCACTGGATCGGTTCTCTATCATGGTTTCTGGTTAGGCACCTGCTCCGTGACACTTCTTGTATTTCTTGCCGCTACCGCACGGACACGGGTCATTGCGCCCCACATCGGCGAACGGGTCGGCTTTATCCTTGGTGATCGGCGCCGCCTTGCCGGAACCGGCAACGGCTGCGGCGGCCGCTATCGCGTCCGGTGAGGGTCCCTCGATTCCGGCGGCGGCGACGGCCTGCGTCGCGCCGGCGAAGATCGAGGATTCGGTGGGCGCGGAGTACTGTACGTTGCGCAAAAGGCCGGGCTCCGGCTCAGTTTCGATGACCACCTGCATGTGCATGAGCGTGCGCAGGAAGTCCTCGTTGATGGACTGAACCAGAATCCCAAACGCGTCGTAGGCCTCGTTCTTGTACTCGACGATCGGATCGCGCTGACCCATCGCGCGCAGCCCGATTCCGTCTTTGAGGTAGTCCATCTCCTGCAGATGTTCCATCCATCGCGCGTCGATCACGCGCAGCATCACTGCTCGCTCGAGGTCCCTGAGCGAGTCCGCGCCCAGCTCGACTTCCTTGCGCGCGTAGACCTCGAGTGCCTTCTCGGTGAGGGCGTCGGCAAGCAGGTGCGGGTTGTCGACAGTCCCTTGCAGCTCGTCGACCGCACTCTCGATGCTCGTAAGTTCACGGAACCAGGCCGACAAGCCTTCCCAGTCCCACTCTTCCGAATAGGTGCGCTCGGGGCACAGAGCCAAGACCGCGGCGCTGATGAGTTCGCCCACCATCGTCTCGACGCGGTCGTGTATGTCCTTGCCGTCCAGCACGCGCTGCCGCTCGGCGTAGATGACCTCGCGCTGCTTGTTCATCACATCGTCGTACTCGAGGACGTGTTTTCTCGCCGAGAAGTTCATGGCCTCTATCTGGTGCTGCGCGCTCTCGACCGCCTTGGATACAAGGCCCGCTTGGATAGGCATGTCCTCAGGAATCTCGCTCTTCTCCATGAAGCTGGATATGCGATCCATCCGAGAGCCGCCAAACAGGCGCATCAGGTCGTCTTCGAGGCACAGGTAGAACTGCGACACTCCGGGGTCACCTTGGCGGCCCGAACGACCACGAAGCTGGTTGTCGATACGGCGAGATTCGTGACGTTCCGTGCCGATAACGGCCAGGCCGCCTGCCTCCACCACCTCCACGTGCTCGGTGGTGCACACGCGCTTGGCCTCGCCGAGTGCATCGTCGCGCTGCTCGTCGGTGGCCTCGGCCGGGTCGATTCCTCGCTCGCGCAGGATGTCTTCCCACATGGCATCCGGATTGCCGCCCAAGATGATGTCGGTACCACGTCCCGCCATGTTGGTGGCGATGGTGACCGAGCCCAACCGGCCCGCTTGAGCGATGATGTGGGCCTCCTGCTCGTGGAACTTAGCGTTGAGCACGTTGTGCTTGACGCCGCGCTTCGTGAGCAAGCGGCTGAGCTTCTCGGAATTCTCGATCGAGATGGTGCCCACCAGACAGGGCTGTCCCGCCTCGGTCCGCCGGACGATGTCTTCGGCCACGCTGTTGAACTTCGCATTCACGGTGCGGTAGACGAGGTCGTTGCGATCGTCTCGGATCATGGGCTGGTTAGTGGGGATGACCGTGACCGGTAGGTTGTAGATCTCGCGGAACTCCTTGTCCTCGGTTACCGCGGTACCCGTCATGCCGCCCAGCTTCTCGTACATACGGAAGTAGTTCTGCAAGGTGATGGTGGCCAGCGTCTGGTTCTCCTCGCGCACGTGCACGCGCTCTTTCGCCTCGATGGCCTGGTGCAGGCCTTCCGAGTAGCGCCGGCCATACATGAGACGACCGGTGAACTCGTCGACGATCATGACTTCGCCATCGGTGACCACGTAGTCCACGTCGCGCTTGAACATGAACTGCGCTTTGAGCGCCTGCTGGAAGTGATTGACCATCTGGCCCGAGGGGTCCATGTAGATGTCCTCGATACCCAGCGCCTGCTCGACCTTGCGCATACCGTCCTCAGTTGGAGCGATAGTGCGCTTGGCCTCGTCGAACTCGAAGTCTATATCAGGGCGAAGACGCGGGATGATCTTCGCGAACTGCTTGTACACCTCGCTGGACTTGGTTCCCGCACCCGAGATAATGAGCGGTGTCCGCGCCTCGTCGATCAGGATCGAGTCGACCTCGTCGACGATGGCGAAGTGGTGGCCGCGCTGGGAGCGCTCCTCGCCGCGCACGGCCATGTTGTCACGCAGATAGTCGAAGCCGAACTCGGAGTTGGTCCCGTAGGTGATGTCGGCGCCATAGGCCGGCGTGCGCTTGTACGGATCCATCTGCGACTGGATCAGGCCGACATCCATACCCAAGAATCGATAGATCTGGCCCATCCACTCGCTGTCGCGCTTAGCGAGGTAGTCGTTAACGGTGACCACATGCACGCCCTTGCCCGGCAGACAGTTCAGGTAGCCAGCCAGCGTGGACACGAGCGTCTTGCCCTCGCCGGTCTTCATCTCGGCGATCATGCCGTCATTGAGCACCATGCCACCGATGAGCTGCACGTCGAAGTGGCGCATGCTGTTGGCGCGCCGAGCGGCCTCCCTGTTGACTGCGAACACCTCGGGCAGAAGGTCCGAGAGCTCCTCGCCCGCATCCAGACGCTGGCGGAACTCGGCGGTCTTGGCCCGCAGGTCGATGTCTGAGAGCTGCTCGATCTCGGACTCGAGTTCATTGATGCGGACGACGATGCCCTCGTAGGCGCGAAGCTGCCTACCCTCACCCAGAGTGAGGATCTTCTGGAGGAAATTGGCCATGCAGACTACACCTTCTCGAGGCGGGGGTTTCAGGCGGCGAAATCGTTCCGATTCTAGCACAGGAGGCCAGCTGGCCCGCCGCGTCGCAGGCCCACTGTTGCGAGCACGTTGACCGGGCTGCGCGGGGGCCGGCGCCACGAACTGACGCCGGCCCCACTGGAAGAACATGCAGGACACGTCGGGCACACTCGGGGATCTTGACGACTCGGTTGGTGCCCCTCTGGAACTCTCCCGCTCCACACCTTTACGGAGTCGTGCCCCCTCGCGCAGTACCCGTCAAACGGGCGCCTGGCGGAGTCCTGCTTGCACCGAAGGTCATCCGGCGCACAATCACCGTAGCGCAAGGTCCTTACCAGATCCTTACCACGCTCTTACTGGCCCGCTGGATTCTCAGGTAAGCCCGTAGTCGTCAGTCCTTGGGCGGTCCTCCATGACGAGAATCTGCTGGTAGAGGGCCACAGTCTCCGCCGATGGGTCGAGTCCGAACTCCTCGGCAAGCTGTGTTCTGCAGGTCAGGTAGGTCTCGACGGCAGCGCTCCGCTGACCGGCGGCGATGTGGCACCTCAGCGCCATCTGGTACAGATCCTCGCGCTGAGCGTCGGTCTGGATCGCGCGCCGCACGTGCACCAACGCTTGACAAGGATCGTCGCGATCCAGAAGCAATTCGGCCAGCCGGAGCATGGCCCCGATGAACTCGAACCGGTAGCGATCGCGTAGGACAGCGACCCACTCCTCGTACGGGTCACTCTCCAGCAGATCGCCGTGATACACGGCCGCTATTCGCTCGTACGCCTCGATAGCATCTGCT
>JBBREQ010000075.1:0-11688 GCA_038202795.1 Coriobacteriia bacterium
CGTGGGTTCGAACCCCGCCCTCCCGACCATCTGGCTTAAGGGGGCGGGTCGCTCGCGCGCCCCGCCGCTCTTCGTCTCAAGGGCGGCGACTCGTGCTTCAAGACCTGCTGCGTTGGATGGGATACGGGCTGTGCCACCAGCTACCGGAGCGTTCGTTCTTCGGCGGCGGAGTACAGGTGCCCGTGTGCGCGCGCGATACGGGAATCTACCTCGGATTCGTCCTTGCGTTCATCGTGATAGCAATCATCCACGCGGGTGAGCGTCCCCGCGAGTTTCCGCCGGTGGCTGCTTGGGTGCTGATGGGGGTCTTCCTCGCTGCGATGGGATTCGATGGCGTCTCCTCGTACGCCGGGCTGCGTGAGACGACCAACAGCGTCAGGCTCATCACCGGCCTCGGCGTGGGCTTCTCGGCAGCAGCCATCGTCTTTCCCATGCTCCAAGATGAGCTCTGGCGAACCCAGTCGCCCCTCAGGGTTCTCGATCCCACGTGGAGGCTGCTCGTGTGGTTCGCGGCCGTTCCGCTCTCGTTTGCGGCGGTACGCTACGGCGCCCCGTTCCTGGGAGTGGTCTACCCACTGATCGTGGCCGTCTCCACGGTCGCTACACTGGCCGCGATCAACTTGGTCATGGTCGCCATGCTGCCGCCGTTCGACCGGAAGGGCGGGAGTCTCAGAGACGTGCTTGTCCCCGTCCTGATCGCTGTCCTCGCCGCCGTGGCGGAGATCGCGGCCGCGGGATACATTCGGGTGGTTCTTGAGGGCATCGTGCGATCCTGACCCGCGAGCGTGCCGCCGCGGCCGTTTTGCGGTAGATTCTCTCTGGCAACGCTCACACGGGGAGGCAGCACTTTGTATACGTCCAAAGATAAGGTGCGGTGCGTTCTAGCGGTAGAGAGCTGGCGCGTCGAGGGCGACATCCATGTGCTCGAGGGCAGTCGGTTGACTGATTCGATGAACTCGAAGGCTAAGGACTTCATCGCCGTGACAGACGCTGTCGTCTACGACGTATCGACCGGGCGTGAGCTCTTCAGGCCCCCCTATATCGCCGTGAATCGCGCGCGTATGTCGGCGATATTCCCGATCAGCTGAGCGCGCTGTCAGACCCCTACCCTACTCTCCTCCCAGGCGTCCGGTCCAGGGAGGAGTTGCCATGCATTCATCGATTCCGGCATCGACGCGAGACCATGTGGATTCGCTCGCGCGGGAGGCGTGCCTCCACCACGACGTCCCCGCAGGCATCGCGTTGTACGCAGCCAGGGCCACTCTGCGCGCGCTGGAGAGCCGCAGATTGGAGGCAGTTCGCGCACCGCGCCGTCGTTCGGACTACTTCTGGGCCGTCGTGCGGCGTAGGCTGGTCGCAGTGGGCGGATCATCTATCGCCAGCGCACGGCTTGTGTTGTCGGCGGTTGTCGAAGACCTCACCATGGCGGGGAGGGATTCCCGCGCGGTGTGGCGTGAGATTGAGCGAGGATGGGGTGACCGTGTGCCGCCTGAAGTACTGGAGGAGTACCGGGTGCGCCTGTGTGCCTAGGAGTGATCTAGCGGACTTCCGAATAGGCGATGGTTCCCGAAGCGTCAATCACCCAGAGCCTGACATCATCGAGCTGGCCGCCGCTCGGCCCCGTGAGCTCCAGAATCATCAAGGCGGGGGCGCCATCGAACTCCGCCCGCTCGACGTAGACGGGGATCCCGCGCGTGTCAGTCGGGAACGTGTCGGTAATCAGGTCGGCCGCTTCTGCCCCGCGGTTCCCCTCGCTCCGAATCGCCACAAGCGAGCGATGCCTGAGGGTAGGCGAATCCGAGGCCGGACGGCCGAGCAGTTCGGATTGGCGAGCATGTTCGAACAGAGGGTCCAGATTCGACCTGGTGTATCCAATCGTGGATTCAGCATAGGAGGATTCGGCGGGCCCGCATGCCACGACGGTGGTCGCCACGGTCAAGCCAACAGCGACGAGTGCGACAACTTGCTTGAGCCGATGCACGTTCGAACCTCTCGGGTCGGGTACTACCATAGTAGTCCAATCGGTCTTGTTCGCTAGTTGCCTCGACGAAAGGGATGCTGTGCAGTCGATCATCTGCTTCGTTTCGGATTTCGGACTCGACGACACGTGGGTCGGGGTCTGCCATGCCGTCATCCACCGCGCGTGTCCGCAGGCCAGAGTAGTCGATCTAGGACACCAGATTCCAGCATTCGACATACGCAAAGGCGCAGCGACGGCTGCTGCAGGGGTCTACCAGATTCCCGACGCGATCCATCTCGTGGTGGTCGATCCCGGTGTGGGACCCGGGCGACGGGATCTGTGTATCGTAGCCGGCTCGGGTACGCTTCTCGTGGGCCCCGATAACGGCGTGCTCATCCCGGCCGCTCGCCGTGTTGGAGGAATCCGCCAAGCGTATGTCATCGATCCCGGGAAGATCGACTTTCGCAGTCCACTTGCGACGTTTCATGCGAGGGATGTACTTGCCCCTGTGGCTGCCGCGCTTGCCTGCGGTGTGGCGCCCGAGTCCCTCGGCCGGTTGACGGACCAGTCAGAGCTTGCAGCGGCTCCGTTCGACCTGTGTAGAGAGGAAGGCGGACTTGTCTACGGTGAGGTTCTCGAGACGGACAGGTTCGGGTCGTTGCGGTTCAATGTGCCGGCCGACCAGCTCGATTCCCTGGGTCTGAGGGCGAGTGAGCTCGAGGTGACGGTCGGACACAACACGCTGATCGTTCCTGTTGGCCGCGCCTTTGCCGATGTCGCCGAAGGTGCGCCGATAGCGCTGGTGGACTCTTCCGGATGGTTGACGCTGGCGCTCAATCGCTCAAGTGCGGCTGAAAGGTATGGGGTTGCATCCGGTGCAGCCGTCCAACTGCGTTCAGTCTCGTAGAGACAAGGCGTCGTGTCAGACCCGACTCGTATCATCTGTGGTGATGGAGTAGCGAGCGGGAGGATGCGATGGCACGGGCACACTACATTGCCGAACTGGCGCAGGGGGCTCGAGTGGACGGGGCCTATCTTATGCGCACCAAGGAGCTACGGGTTGCGCGGACTGGTGACGCCTTCCTCTCGCTCGCGCTCGCGGATAGAACGGGATCTATCCCAGGCGTCTTGTTCAGACCGAGTCGAGCGGCGGTTGAGATTCCCGCAGGAACGGTTGTAGCTGTCGGCGGTACCGTCACCTCGTTCAAAGGGGTCCGACGCATCTCTGTCGATCAGCTCACTCCTGCAGCCACGTGGGATCGCGAGAGTCTGATCGCTGTCGGGCGTCGACCCACCAATGAGCTGTCCAGCGAGTTTGCGGCGCTCGCGCGGCTTGTGAGCGACGGGGGCCTCAGGCGCCTGGTTCGGGGCATCTTCAGTGACAAGTCCTTCTTCGCACGCTTCTCTGAGTGCCCGGCGACTCAGTCGGGGCATCACGACCATCTCGGCGGGCTGCTCGAGCACACGGTGATGGTGGCAGGACTCTGCACGAAGCTCTCCGAGCAGTACGAGTCCCTGGATCGTGATCTGCTGATTACCTCCGCGCTGGTACATGATGTCGGTGTCGTTGATGCCCTGCGGTTCGACGCCACGATCGCTCGCACTGACGAGGGCCGGCTGATCGGGCATCCGGCACTCAGTGCATTTCGCGTGCACGACGTGGCGCGCAGCGCAGGCCTCGGTTCCGCCGCTCTTTCGAGACTGCAGCACGCGGTTCTCTCACACCACGGCGACGTTGCTCCCGCCGAGAGGCCCATGACGCTGGAGGCTCTGGCGCTGCAACAGGCAGATCGAATCGACTCCCAGCTGGCCGGGTTCTCCGACGCGCTGCACGGCGCGGTCCTGGCCGACGAGCCGTGGACCGACGATCAGAATCCGTTCCGGCGTCAGCTCTACGCTGGGCCGCAATGGCAGGGGCCCAGCGCGGAAGCTGCTGAGACAGCGCCCGCGCGACAGCTGGCGTGATGCGGAACCAGACGCGTTGAGCTGTCGCAACAGTAGGTCGAGTGCGCTATGCGGGTATCGTCTAGAATCGTGGTACGGCAGACGCGCCGGACCGTTCTACCCAACGACGTGCCAAAGGAGTTCCAGATGACTCGGCTTCCTCAAGTGGAGATCGGCGTTTTCGGCGGCAGCGGATTCTACGAGCTGTTAGACAATCCCAAGGAATACCGAGTGAGTACGCCGTTTGGAGCGCCCTCGTCGCCGGTGATGGTTGGGGAGATCGGGGGGCGCTCTGTCGCGTTCCTGCCGCGGCACGGCAAGGACCATCAGCTTCCCCCTCATATGATCAACTTCAGGGCGAACGTCTGGGCAATGAAGGAGCTGGGCGTTGCCCGCGTGATCGGGCCCAACGCGTGCGGCTCGCTTCAGCCTCACGTCGAGCCGGGCCATTTCGTGATTTGCGACCAGTTCGTCGATCGTACGAGCGGCCGCAAGGACACGTTCTACGACGGCCCCGTGACCACTCACGTGTCATCGGCAGATCCGTACTGTCCGGACATGCGGAGAGTTGCAAAGGCCACGGCTGATGATCTGGGAATCACCGCGCATAGCACAGGCACCGTTGTCGTGATCCAGGGGCCGAGGTTCTCAACGCGCGCAGAGTCCAAGTGGTTCGCTGCTCAGGGCTGGGAAGTCATCAACATGACCCAGTATCCAGAATGCTACCTCGCACGAGAACTTGAGATCTGTTACGTCAATATCTCGCTCATCACTGACTTCGACGCAGGCATGGACGGTATCGCCCCGGTCACCAACGAAGAGGTCATCCGTGTGTTCAACGAAAACAACAGCAAGGTCAAGAACCTCATCCACACGATGATCCCGCGGCTTCCGGAGAGTAGGGCGTGCGTCTGCGCGTCGGCCTTGGAGGGCGCTGCGTTCTAGATGCTGCACGTGAGAGAAGACCAGAAGATACGCTGTCGAGCTTGGGGTCCGCATGTTTGATGTACCGTCCTTTCGTGTAGGCAAGCTGTTCGGCATACCCGTTGAGATCAATCTCAGCTGGCTTGTCATCTTTTTGCTGGTTTCATTCAGCTTGACGACGAGCTACTTTCCATCGATACCTCAGGCACAAGGCTCCCCGACCTGGCTGTTCGCTCTGGTCGGTGCCCTGACTGCTCTGGCCTTCTTCGCGTCCGTTCTCGCTCACGAGCTGTGCCACTCACTCGTGGTCAAGCTCTCGGGAGGCCAGGTGGACAGAATCACGCTGTTCATATTCGGTGGCGTGGCCCAGATGGATGAGGAGCCTGAGACCCCTGCACGCGAGTTTCTGATGGCATCGGCCGGCCCCGCGATGAGCCTCGTGATTGCGGCTGTGTGTTTCGCATCCTACACAGTCGCGGTCACGTGGGGACTGGCGTGGTGGGTGTGGGCACCGCTCCAGTACCTTTCGGCCATCAATCTCGGTGTGGGCCTATTCAACCTGCTGCCGGGCTTCCCGCTGGATGGCGGTCGTGTTCTGCGGTCGATCCTTTGGGCGCTCACCCACGACATCCTGAAGGCGACGCGCTGGGCGTCGAGATCAGGCCAGTTCATCGGGTGGGCGATGGTGGCGTTCGCGGTTGTGGGCGTGTTGGGTGGGAACACCGGGCTCATCTGGTTCGGGCTCATCGGCTGGTTCATTGCGTCGCTGGCCGGTCAGTCGTACCGACAGCAGGAGATACGCTCGCGGCTCGAAGGGGTTGTGGTGAAGTCGATCATGTCGCCCTCGCCGGCCTACGTCGATGGGGACATGACCTTGCAGATGCTGGTGCAGTCGCATTTCCTTGGTGGTCATCACAGTCGGTATCCCGTGATGCATCAGGGTGCGATCACGGGTTTGGTCACGTTGTCTGAAGTAAAGACGATCGCTCAGCCAGACTGGCCCTACGTCCGCGTCAACGATGTGGTCAATCGCGATCTCCCCCAACTGGTGATTGCCGCAGACGCATCGGCTGAGCTGCTCATCAAAAGGCTCGCGGGGGATAGACCCGGTGCTCTGCTCGTGGTTGAGGAGGGACGCATGGTGGGGATTGTCACCCGCGCAGACGTCCTCAGCCTGCTTGAGCAGGCGTCGGACTGATCGGGATGCCTCGGCCCAGTTCTAGTTGTCCAACCTTGTAACTTTTGTTACGCTTGCACTCGCGCACAGCATGAATCGTCCGGCAGCGATTCGGAGCCAGTCGCATGGCCGCTATCAACACGCAACGACGTGTTCCCCAAGGGGTGATTGAGCGTCTCCCCGTATACCTGAACGCGCTACTCCACCTCCGGGGCGAGGGTTTGCAGACGGTGTCGTCCGCCCGCCTATCAGAGCTTGCCGAAGTCAACGCAGCCCAGATTCGGCGGGATCTTGCCTATTTCGGTCAGTTCGGGAAACGGGGAGTGGGCTACGACATCCCGCTGTTGGTCGATCGGATACAGCGCATTCTAGGATCACACCATGTGAACAGGCTCGCGATCCTTGGCGCCGGCAACCTAGGCTCGGCTATTGCGGGGTATGACGGCCTGCGTGCGCGAGGTTTCGCGGTTGCCGCGGTCTTTGACAACAACCCGGGCAAAGTGGGTGACCGAATAGGCGATCTACTGGTAAGGGATGTCTCTGAGCTGCCCAGAGTGGTCTCTGAGCAGGGCATTCGCTTCGGCGTGATAGCCGTTCCGCCGGAGGCGGCGCAGGTCGCGGCCGACCTGATGTGTGCAGCGGGGATTCGGGTTCTGCTGAACTACTCACCCTCGTTCGTGGAGGTACCTGAATCGGTGACGTTGCACAACACTGACCCTGTGCGGGAGTTGTTGCACACGCTGTACTATCTTTCGCGCGCGGAGAGCGTGGCGGGGGCATAGGTACTGGTGGTACGCTGACGCGAGTGTCCAATCGGCCGGCTCGCGTCGTGCCGTTTTCGATTTCGAATAGAGGAGACGCAGAGATGTTCAGAGGTGGCATAGGTATTCAAGAGCTCGTGATCATCCTGGTGATTGTGCTGCTGCTGTTCGGACCCAAGCAGCTGCCCAAGCTTTCTCGCATGTTCGGCAAAGCGATGAAGGACGTGAAGGACGGTCTCGAGGGCAAGAACGAGGAGCCTGAGGAGCTTGCCGAGGGCAAGCCCGACGAGGACGCCGTCGACGAGGTCAAGAAGTCCGAGGACAAGACCCCGGTCTAGTCCTGCGTGACAGGCGCGCCGTCTTAGACATCTTGCTTGCTATTGGCAGATCATCGGCTATACTTTCGTGGACATTTCGGCGGGCTGCTCGCTCTCAAAGGGGCAGCCCGTGCGCTACGAGAGAACCGTGCCGGTCCTGACGAGCGGCGGACAGGAGAGCACACGTATGCAGAAGGAAATCGCGCTCACTCCCGAGGGCCAGGCGAAACTCGAGGCGGAGCTGGTGCATCTCGAGACGGTTCGTCGGCGCGAGGTCGGAGAGCGCATCAAGGAAGCCAAGGAGTTCGGTGACATCTCCGAGAATTCCGAGTACGACGATGCCAAGACCGAGCAGGCTTGGGTCGAGAGCCGCATCATCGAGGTCAATCAGATTCTCGCGCATGCCACGATCATCAGCGCTCCCAAGAGCACGCCTTCCAAGGTCACACTGGGCTGCAAGGTAGAACTCGAAGACGTCGAGTCGGGGGAGATTCACCTGTATCAGGTCGTCGGGTCTGCCGAGGCTGACCCGACTCACGACCGTATCAGCAATGAGTCCCCCGTGGGTCAGGCGATCATGGGCCACAAGAAGGGCGAGACGGTGCAGGTGACCACGCCGCGCGGCACCGTGATCGAGTACGTCATCCGCTCACTCAAGCGGTAGATGACCGTGACTGATGAACCCGGCATCACCACGCCAGAGGACGATCCATTCTTGGTGCGCCGGTTGAAGCTCGACGCGTTGCGCGCGCGCGGCATCGAACCCTTCGTCAACGGCTTTGAGCTGACAGCACGGGTGTCAGAACTCACTGCGAGCTACGCGGACCTCGAGGACGGTACGGAGACGACGGACGTGGTTTCTGTGGCCGGCCGTCTCGTCGCCCGTCGCGACCAGGGCAAACTCGCGTTCTTGGTGTTGAGGGATGGGACAGGCGACCTACAGCTGTTCTGCAGACTCAATATCTTAGGTGATGAGGACTTTGCGTTCGCCAAGGACCTGGATCTAGGCGACTGGGTTGGCGCGACGGGCACCGTGCTCCGTTCGCGCCGCGGCGAGCTGTCCGTTCAGCCCACGCGAATCATGCTGCTCTCCAAGTCGCTTCGACCACTTCCCGAGAAGTACCATGGGCTCACCGATACCGAGACGCGCTACCGCCAGCGGTACGTCGACCTCATCGCCAATCCCGAGGTTCGCGGCGTGTTCGAGACACGGTTTCGAATCATCGCGTCGATCAGACGTTACATGGAGGCCGAGGGCTACCTCGAGGTCGAAACGCCGATGCTCCAGCCGATTCCCGGGGGGGCGACCGCTCGTCCGTTCGTGACCCACCATAACGCGCTCGATATTCCCCTCTACCTCCGAATCGCGCCCGAGCTCTATCTCAAGAGACTATTGGTGGGTGGTTTCGAGCGCGTGTACGAGATCAACCGCTCATTCAGAAACGAGGGCATGTCTCCTCGGCACAACCCCGAGTTCACGATGTTGGAAGCGTATCAGGCATACGGGAACATGCAGTCGATGATGGACTTGACTGAGGGAATCATCACGCACGCGGCGCAGTCGGTCTTGGGCACCTTGGACCTGGAATACCAGGGTCAACAGGTCTCCCTTGTGTCGCCGTGGCGACGCGCGACGATGGCTGAGCTGACCAGCGAGGCGGCTGGAGTGCCGGTCAGTGTCCATACGCCGGTACAGGAACTGCGCGGACTGTGCGAGCAGCACGGCGTTGCCGTAGAGAAGGAGTGGGGCCCTGGCAAGATGCTCACTGAGCTCTTCGAGAAGCTCGTCGAGCACACGCTCGTCGCCCCCACCTTCGTAACGATGTATCCGGCCGAGATATCGCCTCTGGCTCGTCGCAATGACGAGGACCCGGAGCTGACCGACCGCTTCGAGCTGATTATCACCGGCCGGGAGTTCGCCAATGCCTTCTCGGAGCTCGTAGATGCGGTCGACCAACGTGCCCGTTTCGAGGCGCAGGCCGCTGCGAAAGACGCCGGCGACGACGAAGCAATGTGGGTCGACGAGGACTACCTGAGGGCGCAGGAGTATGGCATGCCCCCCGCAGGCGGGCTGGGGATCGGGATTGACCGGCTGGTCATGCTCCTGACCGATTCGGCGAGTATTCGTGATGTCCTGCTGTTCCCCCAGATGAGGCCCGAGTTACTCTGATTTGACTCTGGCCGCCCCGTCTCAGCGTGAGATGTCTCCGCATCCCAGACCTGAGTCCTCGGCACTCATATCTGCTGGCACCTGCCTTGCTCCGTATTCCCCGGCTGACACGACGTGTCAGTTCGACGGGTATACTCCCACTAGTACACAGTCGGCCTCGGAAGGCCGTTTACGGAGGGTGCCTCATGTTCGAGCGATTCACCGAGAAGGCGCGCCGGGTTGTTGTCTACGCCCAAGAAGAAGCGCGCATGCTCAACCAGAACTACATCGGCACGGAGCATCTTCTGCTCGGGCTGATTCGCGAGGAAGACGGCATCGCAGCCAAAGCGCTTGAGTCACTGAGCATCTCGCTTGAGGATGTTCACGCTCAAGTGGAGGACTTGATCGGCAAAGGGACCTTTGTACCCACGGGCCACATTCCGTTCACGCCGCGGGCGAAGAAGGTGCTCGAGCTGAGCCTACGTGAGGCGCTGCAACTGGGACACAACTACATCGGCACCGAGCACATATTGCTCGGGCTGATCCGTGAGGGCGAGGGCGTGGCTGCCCAGGTTCTGCTCAACTTGGGCGCGGATCTTGAGAAGGTGCGCTCTGCGGTGATTCAGTTGCTTTCGGGTCACTACGGCAAGCAGACCGGTGAGCCCGGCGAGGAGCGACGTGGCGGCCAAGGTGGTCAATCGATACTGGATGAGTTCGGTCGCAATCTCACCCGTCAGGCGCGGGAAGGCAAACTGGACCCGGTGATCGGCCGTGCTAAGGAGATCGAGCGGGTCATGCAGATCCTGTCGCGCCGCACCAAGAACAACCCGGTACTCATCGGCGAGCCCGGCGTTGGCAAGACGGCGGTGGCAGAAGGTCTCGCACAGCGCATCTCCTCAGATGAGGTACCCGAGACCATCAAAGACAAGCAGCTCTATACGTTGGACCTAGCCGCACTGGTCGCAGGCTCGAAGTACCGGGGCGAGTTCGAGGATCGCCTCAAGAAGGTAATCAAGGAGATCCGCGAACGCGGCGACATCATCTTGTTCGTGGACGAGATGCACACCCTTGTCGGCGCGGGCGCTGCTGAGGGAGCGATAGATGCGGCGAGCATCATCAAGCCGGCACTCGCTCGTGGAGAGCTCCAGACCATTGGGGCGACGACGCTTGACGAGTTTCGAAAGTACGTCGAGAAGGACCCGGCGCTCGAGCGCCGGTTCCAGCCCATACAGGTGGGGGAGCCCAGCGTCGAGGAGACCATTCTGATTCTCCGTGGTCTGCGCGACCGCTACGAGGCCCACCATCGCGTGATGATCACCGACGCTGCTATCGAGGCTGCAGCGACTCTCGCTGACCGTTATATCGCGGATCGCTTCTTGCCGGACAAGGCGATCGACCTGATCGACGAGGCGGGTGCCAAGATGCGCATCCAGATGATGACCGCCCCGCCCGGCGTGCGAGAGGTCGATGATCGCTTGCGCAAGGTTCGTACCGAGAAGGAATCGGCCATCGAGGCGCAGGAGTTCGAGAAGGCGGCCTCGCTTCGCGACGTGGAGAAACAGATCCTCTCCGAGAAGCGCGCGATGGAGGAGGAATGGCTCAAGCCCGACAACCGTCGTGGCGTCGAGGTCACCGAGAAGGAGATAGCCGAAGTGGTCTCCATGTGGACGGGGGTTCCCGTCACGGAGCTCACCGAGGAGGAGACCGCTAAGCTGCTGCGTATGGAGAATGTGCTGCACGAGCGAATCGTCGGGCAGGGCGAGGCCGTGACCTCGGTCAGCAAGGCGATTCGGCGTGCACGCGCGGGACTCAAGGATCCGCGGCGTCCCGCGGGCTCATTCATCTTCCTCGGCCCGTCGGGTGTGGGCAAAACGGAGCTGGCGAAGGCCCTTGCGGAGTTCCTGTTCGGGAGCGAGGAAACGCTCATCTCGCTCGACATGAGCGAATACATGGAGAAGCACACGGTATCTCGTCTCATCGGTTCGCCCCCGGGCTATGTGGGGTTCGATGAGGGCGGTCAACTCACTGAGCTCGTGCGGCGCAAGCCCTACAGTGTGGTGCTGTTCGACGAGATCGAGAAAGCGCATCCAGACGTGTTCAATGTCTTGCTGCAGATACTCGAAGAGGGCAGGCTGACCGACGCCCAAGGGCGCCGGGTCGACTTCAAGAACACGATACTCATCATGACCAGCAATATTGGTGCACGTGACATCGTGAAGAACAGCTCGCTTGGTTTCGGGCCGGTGCGAGAGGGCGGGGGTCTGACCTACGAGGACGTGAAGCAGCGCGTGACCGGGGAGCTGAAGTCGGTGTTCCGACCGGAGTTCCTCAACCGGGTCGACGAAGTCATAGTCTTCCACGATCTCTCATCCGATGAGATCGAACAGATCGTCGATCTCATGATATCCAGGACACGCGATCAGCTCATGGCCCACGGGATGAGCATCACCCTCACC
>JBBREQ010000076.1:0-11029 GCA_038202795.1 Coriobacteriia bacterium
ATTGCGATGGGCGTGTTTGCTATCGCAATGGTGTTTGCCGGTCGTGCCCAGGATCGCTTCGGCCCGCGCATCGTCGCCACCATCGGCGGGGCGCTGTGTGGAATCGGCATGATCGTCTCGAGCTTCGCCACGTCGGGCAACGCGCTACCCATCACTGCTGGATTCGGTGTGCTCACGGGAATCGGAATCGGGCTGGGCTACGCATCCGCGACGCCTGCTGCCGTGAAATGGTTTCCTCCTAGCCGCAAGGGCCTCATCACGGGGCTGGTCGTTGCCGGCTTCGGTCTCGCGAGCGTCTACATCGCGCCGCTCACCACCTGGCTTCTGCACACGCAGCTTGTCTCCGGTACCTTCCGCATCCTGGGAGTTGCCTTCTTCATCGTGACGGTGGGCCTCGCGCAGCTCCTGCGCAACCCGCCCGTTGGATACACCCCCGCCGAGCAGAACGCAGCAACCGCCGACTCGCCTGATGCTCCGGCCGCCGTGCGCACTGACCACGAGTGGACCGAGATGGTCCGCACGCGCCAGTTCGTGCTCCTCTGGTTCATGTTCGCGTTCGCTTCGTTCGCGGGTCTGATGATCATCGGCCATATGGCCAAGATCGCCGCGCTCCAGCTGACCAGTATCGATCTGGGCTTCGTGCTCGTCGCAGTGCTCGCCGTGGGAAACGCTTCGGGTCGCGTGGTCGCGGGCATCGTCGCCGACAAGCTGGGTGGCATCCGCACGATGCTGGGCGTGTTCGTACTTCAGGCCGCGATGATGGGGCTGCTCGCAGTGTCCGCCACGCCACTTGCGCTCGTCCCGGTCGCCGCGGTCGTAGGCTTCTGCTACGGCGCCAACCTCTCGCTGTTTCCCTCGACGACCGCCGGTTACTTCGGGACCAAGAACCTGGGCGTCAACTATGGCCTTGTCTTCACCGCGTGGGGCGTAGGCGGGGTCTTCGGCTCGCTGACGGCGGGATCGATCGTAGACAGCACCGGCTCGTACGGCGTGGCGTATACGATCGCCGCGGGTCTGTGTCTGGCGGCTGCGGCGCTCACCTTCGGAACGAAGCCCCCCGCGCCTCGGGTCATGCCCATCTCGATCGAGCGGGACGGCAGGAAGCAGGCAGCGGCGTAGGGGCACCTCGGGCACTACCGCTCACAGGCCCGCTGGCAGCGCATCACGCCAACGGGCCTGTTGCGTTCTACGCGGGCTCCTCAATGCAGCCCGATGCTCCGGGGCGCCAGCACAGCGTGAGATAGGCGAGCAGGGCGGCTGCAGCAGTCACGGCGCCGGCCAACACGCCAGGCGCCCAGGTCGTCGTGTAGTCGATGAGCGCACCCGCGATGATGGGGGCGGGGATACGTGTCATCGCCTGGATGGACGTGCTGACGCCTAGGATGCCGCCCACCTCGTCGTGGTGAACGGACTTGGTGAGCGCGCTCGTCGAGATCGTGTTGCTCACCGCGAGACCGAACGAAAGCAGCGGCATGATGGCGACGAGGATCAGCAGGGTGGGGGAGAAGCCCCACGCGGTGAGGGCTATCGCAGAGACGCACAGCGACGTGAGCAGCAGCCCGTCGTCAGACCAGCGCTTGGTCAGTCGGCCGATCAGGAATGCCTGCATGAACACGCTGAGGATGCCCACGTAGGCGAGCACGAACGAGTTGGTGCGCGCCGAGAGACCCAGCGCCGCAATCGCCCACAGAGCGAAGCCGCTCTCGAATATGCCAAAGCTGACGCCGATGAGAAAGCGCACGCCCAGCAGCGGGCCCACGCGCTTGTGCCGTAGGGCGGCAACCAGCGCCGTGCTGTCCAGCCAGTGTCGCGCCTTCTGCTTCAGGCGGGCCTTGTCCTCCTCGGTCAGCGATTCAGGCAGCATCGTGGCAACCAGCACTATGTTGACTGCTGCAAGCGCCGCGCCCAGCCATGCGGGCGCCGCGTAACTGATGCCGGACAACAGCCCACCCGTTACAGGCCCCAGGATGAAGCCCAGACCAAAGGCCGCACCGATCATTCCCAGCGCCTTGCCGCGCTCCTCGGGCTTCGTCACGTCAGAGATGTACGCCTGGGCGACGGAGATGTTGCCGCCGGTCAGCCCGTCGAGGGCACGGCTGATGAACAGGATCCACAGCGAACGTGCGCTTGCCAGCACGATGAAGCCGACCACCGTGCCCGCGATGCTCAAGATCAGAATCGGCTTGCGTCCAAAACGGTCCGAGAGCCGACCCAGAATCGGCGCACCGATGAACTGGAAGATGGGATACATCGCGGTGAGAAGCCCGATTTGGAAGACGGTGGCACCCAACTCATCCGCGAGATACGGCAGAAGTGGCAGAACGATGCTGAACGACAGCATGTCCACCAGTACGACGAAGAAGATGATGAGGAGGCGCCGGTCTCGCATGGGCTCATGATACCCGCGGCGCGCGTGCTTCACCCACGATGTTTTGTCCGGCGGATGGAACCGAGTATCCTCTGTCGGAGCGTAGTGACTCAGGGGAGCCGATGGAACGACGATTTCATAGTCCATACAAGCACTGGGTCAGCGGTCTGCTGATGGAGGTCGCTGTGCTCTGCGGGTTTGTCGCTGCGCTCATCGCTCTGGCTCTCCTCGTCGCATGGGTGGTGGCATAGGCCGTGTGGGTTCCGCTTCGCGTCTCTGACATGCGGGTGGTCTCCCACTACCTCGGGATGCTCTTGATGGGCCTGGCGGTCGTCATGCTCGTACCGTTTGCCACCGCGCTGATCCTGCGCGAGTGGGATCCGGCACTCGACTATCTGTTGGGCGCAGGCATCACGGCCGTAGTCGGGCTCGCCATGGTTCTCACGCTGCCTCAGCCGTCAAACGTGAACCGTCGCCAAGCGATGCTCATCGCGGGGCTGGGCTGGGTTGTGGCAGCGGGCCTCTCGGCGGTCCCTCTGGTCTTGTCCGGCAACTACCTCAGCTACGTCGATGCGCTGTTCGATGCGGTCTCCGGGTTCACCACTTCGGGTCTGACGGTCGCAGTCGATCTGGATCACATGAGCTACGCGCACAGCATGTGGAGGCATCTCACACACCTGATAGGTGGTCAGGGTATCGTCGTCGCCGCATTGTCTTTCTCCTTGGGTAAGCGCGGGGGATCTGTGTCGCTGTACGCCGCCGAGGGTCGCGACGAGAAGATCCTACCCAACGTGGTTCACACGACCCGGTTCATCTGGTTCGTCACTGCGGTCATGGTGACTCTGGGCACGGTTGCGCTGCTGGTGTTCAACCTGCTGCACGGAATGTCGTTCGTGCGGGCCTCGCTTCACGCGTTTTGGAACACGGTCGCCTGTTACGACACCGGCGGCTTCGGGCCGCAGTCTCAAAACGCCCTCTTCTACCATTCAGGGGTCTTCGAGTTCATCACCGTGCTGTTGATGCTGGCCGGCACCCTCAACTTCAACCTGCGTGCCGATCTGTGGCGCGGTGACCTGCGCGAGATATTCCAGAACATCGAGACGAGAACCCTTGCCATCAACATGTCGATACTCGTCACGTTCACGGCGGCAGGCATGGCGTTGGCCCCCTATCTGAACGGGCCGCTGGCGATCGTGCGCAAGGGTGTCTATCACATCATCTCCGCACACTCGGGTACTGGCCATCAGACGCTCTACGCGGCTCAGTGGGGCAACAACGTGAGCGAAGCGATGCTCCTGTCGGTAGTGCTTGCGATGGCGGCAGGAGGGGCGGTGTCATCGACTGCCGGTGGCATCAAGGCTCTGCGCCTGGGACTGATCTTCAAGTCGATAGTCGATTGGGTGAAACGGGCCCTTGCCCCCGAGAGTGCAGTACTCAATACGAAGTATCACCACCTCACCGATCGAGTTTTGACGCCGGAAGTGATCGCCTCAGCGATGCTGGTGTTCATCCTGTACTTCGTGACCTACGTGACGGGTGCGTTGGTGGGCGCTGCGTATGGCTTCCCCGCGGACTTGGCGCTGTTCGAATCCGTATCCGCGACCGCCAACGTGGGTCTCTCGGCGGGCATCACCGGACCCGGCATGCCGCTGGGGCTTGAGATCGTCTACATGCTGCAGATGTGGGCCGGGCGCCTCGAGTTCCTGGCGCTGCTCGTGCTCATCTTGGGCACCGTGACCTCGCTCACCAGGAAGCTTGGAAGGAACTAGATGCGCGCGGTACGAATGCTCATCCTCGTAGCGGTACTCCTGTTCGCGCATCCGTCCACTCTGATGGCGGTGCCTGTCGCAGTTGACACCACGCGCCTCTCCCAGGGAGAACCAGGCTTGGACGGCAAGACCGTACGGTTCAGCGGGGAGGCCATCGGAGAAGCGCTCAGGGCGGGTGGCGACAGTCGCTGGCTCAACGTGCTTGAGGGCGCTGTTGCAATCGGCGTGTTCACGTCGCAGGCAGGTGTCGAAGGTATCGACGGATATGGCTACTGGGGACGTACAGGCAGCATCGTTGAAATCACCGGTGTCTACAACGTGGCCTGCGAACAGCACGGGGGCGATCTCGACGTGCATGCCACCGGCATTCGGGTGCTGAGGGACTCGGTCCCTCGCTCTCACCCGGTTCACCCTGCGAAGGCCCTGGCCGCACTGTTCGCTGCGGGGGTGGCGGCTGCCTTGGTCGTGCGGTACCGGTCCGTGAGGCGCCGGGTGCACTAACCTGAGGTAATCGGTAGGGAGTTTGATGCAGGTCGAGCCGTGACCAGACAAGGATCGCCGAGAAGACCGGGTGCGACCTACGTCGTTTCGTCCACGAGCCCCTTGCCGGCCTCGAACGCGGGGGCGACCACTGCGCCCAGGCGGCGGTACTCGCGCACGCCAGCGAGGTAGCACAGCGGGTCGAGCGCATCGATGTCGATCAAGTCACTCTCAGCATCGCGCAGGATGCGCTCGTCGGCGTGCGCTTCGACGATCTCGCCCAGCACGAGCACGTAGCTGCCCACCACCGTCTCGCTGGTGACCCGGCACTCGATGTTGTACGGGCACTGCTCGATGAGGGGGGTCTCCACCACCGCCGAGGGAATCAGCGTCAGCCCGGTCGCAGCGAACTTATCTGTCTTGCGGCCCGACGTCAGTCCGCAGAAGTCCACGACCTGTGCCATGTCGGCGCTGGGGATGTTCACGGTGAAGGTGCCAGTGCTGCGGATGAGCTCGAGTGTGTAGCGCGACTCGCGCAGTCCCATCGCAATGGTGGGGGGCGTGGATGCTACGACGTTGATCCAGGCCACTGCGAGCGTGTCCGCATGTTCCATGGTTCCGCCAACCACCAGCGGACACGGCATGGGGAAGAGCCGCTCGACCGCTCCGATCCGCTTCTTCATCTTGAGTCGCTCCGTCCATCGCCGAGAAGGTCTTCTCGGCCAGTGTAGCGCGGGCGGGCGCGGGTTGAGCGAGGGCGGTACGCACGGACTTTGGCAGTTCAGGGGCAATTCAGGGCACTGACTTGGTGGTTGAATGAGCTTGACGAGGCGGCGCCCAAGCGGCTAACCTTCGCACCTAACACGTCGCGGTGCCCTCGGGCGCCCTAGTGCTCACCAAGGGAGGTGCGACAGAGCGATCATGGTCTACAAGTACGCGTTCGTGATGATGATGGAGATGATGATGACCCAGCCCGGGTCTTTCGGCGCATGTGCCGGATCCGGGCGGCTTTCCGCCCTCCGCTAGCGCGGTTGGGCCATCTGTAACATCATCAGCATCACGGACTCGGAAAGAGAGATACTCATGAGCGCATCTGACGCCCCCCGTTTCGACACCGTCGCCATCCACGGCGGCCAGCAGGCAGACCCCACCACCGGCGCGCGAGCCGTGCCCATCTACCAGACTGCTGCCTACAACTTCAAGGACACCGAGCACGCAGCGGATCTTTTCGGCCTGCGCGCGTTCGGCAACATCTACACGCGGATCATGAACCCGACTACCGACGTGTTCGAGACTCGCGTTGCCGCCCTCTCGGGAGGCAGCGGAGCGGTTGCGACGAGCTCGGGTCACGCCGCGGAGATACTCACGCTGCTCAACCTGGCCGGCTCCGGCGACTCGATCGTCTCGAGCACGTCGCTGTACGGCGGCACCTGGAACATCTTCCTGCACACCTTCAAACGCCTGGGGATCACGGTGCGCTTCGTCGAGCCCACCGACATCGAGGGCTTCGTGCGCGAGACCGATGAGACCACCAAGGCGTGGTATGTCGAGACCGTGGGCAACCCGCGACTCGACGTGCCGGACCTGGCCGGGCTCGCTGCGGCCGGTCGCGGGCTGGGCGTCCCGTTGGTGGTCGACAACACGTTTGCCACCCCGTACTTGTGCCGGCCTATCGAGCACGGCGCTGCAGTCGTGATCGAGTCTGCGACCAAGTGGCTGGGCGGTCACGGCACCTCCATCGGCGGCATCATCGTCGACGGCGGCAACTTCGACTGGGGCAACGGCCGCTTCCCGCAGTTCACTGAGGAGGACGAGAGCTACCACGGCCTGAAGTTCTGGGAGACGTTTGGCGACTTTCCGGGTCTGGGCAACGTCGCGTTCTCGATCCGGGCCCGCGTGAACCTGCTGCGCGACTTCGGCTCGACGCTCTCGCCGTTCAACGCGCATGAGTTCCTGCTGGGCATCGAAACGCTCTCGCTTCGCGTCCAGCGTCACTCCGACAACGCCCTCGCGGTCGCCAAGCACCTCGAAGCGCACCCCAAGGTCGCGTGGGTGACCTATCCGGGGCTCGACTCCCACCCCACCAAGGCCAACGCCGACACGTACCTCACGAGCGGCTATGGCGGCGTGATCGTCTTCGGTGTCGAGGGCGGGTTGGACGCCGGTAAGAAGTTCATCGAGTCAGTGGAGCTGTTCAGCCATCTCGCCAACGTGGGCGATGCCAAGTCGCTGGTGATCCACCCAGCCTCGACAACGCACTCGCAGCTGAATGCAGAGGAACTCGTGCGAGCTGGAATCGGCCCGGACTTCATCCGCGCCTCCATAGGCATCGAGGACATCGACGACATCATCGGCGATCTCGACCAGGCCTTGGCGCAGGTGTAGAGGATGACGCCGTCTTCGCACAAAGACCCTTGGGATGAGGTCGGCTCGGCCGGCGTCGTCCCGTCGTGTGATCTCGAACTGCGCGACGTGCGGCTTGCCTCAGGCGACGTGCTGTCCCAGGTGCACGTGGTCTACGAGACCTACGGGACGCTGAACGCACCGAAGGACAACGCGATTCTGGTCTGCCACGCGCTCTCTGGTGATGCGCACGTCGCGGGTTGGCGCGAGGAGGATGCGCGCGCGGCCGGCTGGCAGCCGGGTGACGGCACCGACTGGAGTCCTGCCGACGCCGCCACCGGCGATCCGGACGCTGCGCCCGCCTCGGCGGCCAAGCCTGGCTGGTGGGACCCGTTCGTGGGTCCGGGCAAGACGATCGATACCAACCGCTACTTCGTGATCTGTACCAACGTGTTGGGCGGCTGCTCCGGTACCACCGGTCCTAGCAGCACCGATCCCGCGACCGGTAAGCCGTATGGCCTGAGCTTTCCTGTTGTCACTGTCGAGGACATGGTGGACGTGCAGGCCGCGCTGCTCGACGAACTGGGCATTCAGAAGCTGCTCGCGGTTGTGGGCGGCTCGATGGGCGGCATGCAGGCGCTGGCGTGGGCCAGACGCTACCCGGACCGCGTCGCGTCGTGTGTTGCGATTGCCACCACGTGGAGACTCGCTGCCCAAGCCATCGCGTTCAACGAGGTGGGCCGCACCGCCATTCTGGGCGATGCGTCGTTTCTGGCGGGCGACTACTACGAGCACGGAGTGCCGCGCCATGGGCTGGCCGTCGCGCGCATGATCGGACACATCACGTACCTCTCGGACGAGTCTATGCACGAGAAGTTCGGGCGGCGGCTGCGCAACCGCGAGGAGCACGCCTTCGGGTTCGTCACCGAGTTCGAGGTCGAGAGTTACCTGGCCTACCAAGGCAAGCGATTCACCGAGCGCTTTGACGCGAACACGTACCTGTACATGACCAAGTCGATGGACTACTTCGATCTGGCCGAGGGCTCGTCCTCGCTCGCCGAGGCGCTGCAGGGCACGCCCGTGCGCTTCCTCGCGCTCTCGTTCTCGAGCGACTGGCTGTTCCCCACCTACCAGAGCCGCGAGCTGGTCGATGCGCTGCGTTGCGTAGGCGCCGAGGTCAGTTTCGCCGAGATACCCTCGCCCTACGGTCACGACGCGTTTCTGCTGGAGCCCGAGCAGCAGCACCGCTTCGTCGAGCCGTTCCTGGCGCGCGTGCATGCCGATGAGAGCGCGAAGGGCGGTGAGCGCCAATGAGCGCGCATGATCAGCTGCGTCCCGACCTTCAGATGGTGGCCAGCCTGGTACCCAGGGGCAGCCGGGTTCTCGATCTCGCCTGCGCCGACGGCTCGCTGATGGCGCACCTGCGTGATGAGCGGGGCTGCCAGGTCCGGGGCGTGGAGATCAATCACGCAGATATCGCGGCCGCAGTGGCGCAGGGCCTCTCTGTGGTGGAGAACGACCTCGACGAGGGGTTGGGTGGCTATCGCGATGGTGCGTTCGACTTCGTGATCCTGTCGCAGACGCTGCAGGTGGTGAAGCGTCCCGCATTCGTGCTGCGCGAGATGCTTCGCGTGGGCGAGCGGGGGATCGTGTCGTTTCCCAACTTCGGCTACTGGAAGGTGCGGGGCTATCTGGCTTCGCGCGGGCGCATGCCTGTTTCGCGTTCAATTCCTTACAGCTGGTACGACACTCCCAACATCCACCACACGACGCTCAAGGACTTTCGCGACTTCGTGGCCGCCAACGGCGCGACCATCGAGCGGGAGATACCGCTTCTCACCGAGAACTGGCACCGGGCGGAGGTGCGCAGGGTTGGCTTTGTGCCTAACCTGTTCGCGGACACAGCCGTGGCCGTGGTGTGCGCGCAGGGCTGACGGCGCGGATGTGTTGGTCAGATGTTGAGATTCTGTGGAGACTATTGGGCCATCTGGCGGACTCCTTGCTGTGAAGCGAATCGCTAATTCGGCGACAGTGTCCCCTGTGGACCAGGCGGCGGCGGTTCGAGAACTGAACGTGCTGCGAAAACGAGGGACCACCGGATGACTGGACTGACCATGCCCCGCGCTTCGGTGTGGGACGATGCCCCACTGCCGTTTCAGTCTCTGGACGCGGACGGTCGGCTGGTCAGTGTCAACGAACCGTGGTGCGTGTTCACCGGCTATTCGAAAGACGAGGCCGTTGGTATCAGTTACCTCGATCTGATTCCCGAGGAGCGCCACGAGGAGTTCGACCAGAACTTCGCACAGATACGTCGAGACGGCTATATCGACAGCCGGGAGTGTTATCTCAAGCTCAAGTCCGGCGAGGTCAGAAGCGTCGTCATCTACGGCCGCATGTCCGATGAGTCCGACGACGCCGTCACGCATTGCCTCTTGGTTGACGTGACGGAGCATCGCCACGTTGCCCAGGCGCTCACCGAATCGGAGGAGCGCTACCGGGGCCTGTTCCAGCTGGCCCCTAATCCGGTGGTCGTTCACGACGGCCGCACCATCGTTCTCGCCAACGCTGCGGTCGCTGCCTTCCTAGGATTCGACTCTGCCGATGAGCTCATTGGACTCCCCGTCGCTGACTTGGTTCACCCTGAAACCGCGAACGAGGTTGCCGCGCGCGTCAGGCGCATGATGACTGAGGACTGGGTCGCCCCCTTCATCGAGGAGATGTTCGTACGCCGGGACGGCAGCACAGCGTACGGCAAGACCATCGCGGCGCCCGTAACGGTGGGCGGCCGAAGGATGATCCACGTCGCTGCGATCGATCTGTCGGAGCGTAGGGATGCCGCATGTGCGCTTGCAGAGAGCGAGGAGCGCTTCAGGCAGCTGTTCGAGCACTCGGTGGAGCCGATCGTTGTCCACGATGGCAAGTACACGTTGCTCGCCAACGAGGCAGCTTACAAGTTCTTCGGTGTGCCGAGCGAAGAGGGCGCAGGGGGCGTGGAAATCACGCGTTTCATTCACCCGGATGACGTCGCAGAGGTACAGCGACGCGTGGCGCTGCTCATCGCGGGAGGGCAGTCGCTCGCGGCGATCGAGCTGCGCGTGGTCCGTGCGGATGGCGCAGTTTTCGAAGCTGAGGCGCGCACATCGAGCATCGCGCTGCACGGCGAGACGCTTCTCAAGACCACGTTCCGCGACCTTACCGCTGCCAAGAAGTCGCAGCGAGAGCTGGCACGTTACCGACTGCAGCTTGAGGAGCTGCTGGCCGAGCGTACCTCCCGCCTAGAACGGGCGCAGGTCGATCTCGAGGCGATCACGGCAGTGGTGGCTCGCACCGTCGAGATGCGCGACCCGTACACAGCGGGGCATCAGCGTCGCGTGGCGGAGCTTTCCGTGGCCATCGCACTCCACTTGGGCATGTCAGACGAACAGACACAGACGGTCAACATAGCCGCGTCGATGCACGACATCGGCAAGATCTCCGTGCCCGCAGAGATCCTCAGCAAGCCAGGTCGATTCTCGGCGGTGGAGTTCGAGCTGGTCAAGGAGCACAGCCAGGCGGGCTACGACATCCTGTCATCCGCCGAGGTGGCCCACGAGGTGGCCGAAATGGTCCGCCAGCACCACGAGCGACTCGACGGGTCGGGCTACCCGCAGGGGCTCACGCGCGAACAGTTGTCGTCCGGTTCGTGCGTGCTCATGGTCGCCGATGTGGTCGAAGCGATCAGCTCGCACCGTCCGTATCGCCCAGCGATCGGTGTCGAGGCGGCGTTGCTTGAGATCGAGACCCACCGTGGCGTTCTGTTCGCACCGGAGGTCGTGGACTCCTGTCTGGCAGTCTTCGCGCAGGGCTTCGTCTTCAGCGCTGCCTAGCCTCGATCTTTCACGAACCACCTGAGACCTTCGCCTGAAATAGGCGACGGTGACCCTTTGAGCTGGGATAATGGGAGTTGCGAGACAACCAGAACCCGGCAAGAAAGGACCACCGTACAGGTGAACGCTACCCCGCCGCTTTCGAGGATTGAAGTCACCTGCGACATGCCGGGCCTGACGTCGCGTGCTGGCACCGTGCTGCT
>JBBREQ010000077.1:0-10961 GCA_038202795.1 Coriobacteriia bacterium
GCCGGCCGTCGCGACTCGCAGCTCACCAACGACCTCGCTCAAGAATCGGGTGCCGATGAGACTCTGCATGGGGCCCTCGCCGACACCGCCCGCGCGCTTGAATCGGTGCGCCGCCACCTCGCGCGGGTCGTTTCCCGCGACGAGACACCGCTGCTGGACGGCGACGCCCTGATTGCGCTTATCGACCGTGGACCGGAGTCCCTGCCACAGCTGGAAGACGCCGCATGCCTCGGCGAACTGGATCCCTACGTCGAAGGGTTCTCGGCGCTCATGTACCTGCGCCGTCCGGGCCTGACTCATCGCTACACCGTCGGTGCGCATAGCCTTCGCGCCGCTGCATCGCTTGCGGATATCTACCGAGACGCCCGCGGCACGCTCGCCCTCTCGTGCGCTCAGGTCTCGGACCGTCCGGCGCTCGCGATCGCCACGCTCGCGCACGACGTGGGAAAGCGCACCGGAGGACCCGACCACCCGCGGCTGGGGGCGGAACCCGCCCATGAAGCTGCGACGAGATTCGGCCTGCGGCCGTCACGCGCGCAGGACGTCGCGGATATCGTCCGGCTGCACCTCGCACTGATCGAAACAGCGACCCGCCACGATATCGATGATGAGGATGCGGTCTTGCGCGCCGCATGCCGCATCGGCCGGCGCGAACTGGTGGCGCCCTTGCACGTGCTCACCGTTGCCGACTCTCTGGCGACCGGCCCCGAGGCCTGGGGCCCGTGGCAGGAGACACTCGTTGGCGCGCTCGTCGCGCGGCTCGATGCCGCGCTCTCCCCCGAGGTCAACGGAGCGGGTATGGCCGCACAGGGCGACTCCGTCCGTGCACGTGCGCTCGCTCTGGCAGACGACGACCCGGGCGCTGCGCTCTTCCTTCAGGCCGCCTCTCTGCGCTACCTGGCGTCACACACCGCCGAGGAGGCGGCCCAACACGCGCGGCTCGTCTCGGCGCTCGACCTGCGCGTCGAGCCTCGCGGGTTCCGGGCGGGCGTGCACCCCGCCATCGCACCGGGTGCGTGGGCCGTCGCGGTGGCCGCTGCCGACCGTCCGGAGCTGTTCGCCCGGGTCGCCGGCGCTCTGACGCTCGCGGGGCTCGACATTCTGGGTGCCGACGCGAGCGGCACACACGAGGGCGTCGCACTCGACGTGTTCACCGTCCACTCTGCGACGCTTGCTGCTGTGAACTCGGAGAACTGGACGCGGTTCGAACGATACCTGAGCGCCGCGCTGGCAGACCGGTTCGAACTGGAACTGCGTCTCGCCGAGCGCCGCCGGCACTATCCCGATTCTGCAACCGTCAAACCGGAGGTCAACGTCGATCCCTCTTCGGGCTACGGCACCATCGTACGGGTGAAAGCCACCGACCGCGTGGGGCTTCTCCACGACGTTGCCCACGCGATCTCTGAAGCAGGTTTCGACATCCGATGGGCCAAGGTCCTCACCACGAACGGAATCGCCGAGGACGCGTTCCTCATCGTGGGTCCTGACGGTGCGGCCCCCACGCACCCCGGCGAACTGGGCCACCTCTCGATGCGCGTGCGTGAGGCCCTCTAGCCTTCATCGGGCATAGACTCATCACAAGCCACCGACGACCAGCAGGAGACCACCATGACCATCTACACCCGCCGAGGAGACCACGGGCAGACGTCCCTTGCGGACGGCTCGCGGGTGAGCAAAACCTCGGCCCGCGTCGACGCCTACGGAACCGTCGACGAGGCCAACAGCGCCGTGGGCTTCGCCCGAGCCGCCGTGGCAGACGCCACGCTCAATGACGTGCTGCACTTCGTCCAGCAGCGGCTCTTCAACTGCTCAAGCTCGCTGGCAACGCCGGGTGCGCCGGTCTCACCCACGGTCGTGCGCGTCGAGGCCGAAGATGTCGCGTTTCTCGAGCGCGCCATCGATCTGTTCCAGGCGCGCTCCGGTGAACTGACGCACTTCGTGCTCGAAGCGGGCTCCGAAGCTGCCTGCCGGCTGCATCTGGCACGCGCGATCATGCGGCGCGCCGAGCGCCGCATCTATCTCCTGAACGCCGAGGAGCCCGTCGACGAGCAGGTGCTCGCCTTCGTGAACCGCTCCTCGGACCTCCTGTTCGCTGCGGCTCGCTACGCTAACGCCCTCCAGGGCGTACCCGAGGAGCAGTGGGACCGCTCCGCGGCCCGACCCGAGCTGTAGTCGATCAGAAGCGATCGCTGCCGCTGGCCAGCTCGGTCACGACGCCCGGATCGAGCAGTGTCGACGTGTCCCCGAACGCCTCTGTATCGGTTTCCCCACCTGCGATCTTGCGCAGGATCCGCCGCATGATCTTGCCGCTTCGCGTCTTGGGCAGATCGGGTGCGAACTGGATGACGTCGGGTGCGGCGATCGGCCCGATCTCGGTCCGCACATGCCGGATGAGCTCCTTGGCGAGGTCCTCGCTGCTCGACATTCCCTGGCGCAAGACCACATAGGCGAAGATACCTTCGCCCTTGACAGGATGGGGAAAGCCCACGACCGCGGCCTCACTCACCGCGTCATGCGACACGAGCGCGCTCTCGATCTCCGCGGTGCCCATGCGGTGTCCCGACACGTTGATGACGTCGTCCACGCGCCCCAGAAGCCAGAAGTAGCCGTCCGCGTCTTTGCGCGCGCCATCGCCCGTCGTGTAGTGCCCCCGGAACTGCGCGAAGTAGACCTCCCGCATCCGCGTGTGCGCCGGATCGCCCCATGTGCCGCGCAGCATCCCGGGCCAGGGCTTGTCGATGACCAGGAACCCGTCTTCGTCCTCACTCGCGGGGCTGCCATCGTGGCGAAGCACCGTGGGCCGTACGCCGAAGAACGGCCACGCGGCCGAACCAGGCTTGAGCGCTGTTGCCCCCGGAAGCGGTGAAATGATGAAACCGCCGGTCTCAGTCTGCCAGTAGGTGTCGACGATTGGACAGCGTCCGCCGCCTATGACCCGGTGATACCACTCCCAAACCTCCGGGTTGATTGGCTCCCCGACACTACCCAGCAACCGTAGCCCACTGAGATCGTGCTTCTCGGGCCACTCGTCTCCGTAGCGCATGAGCGCACGCAGCGCGGTCGGAGCCGTGTAAAACGTGCTGACCCGGTACTTCTCGGCGATTGCCCAGAAGCGCCCGGCGTCCGGGTACGTGGGCACGCCCTCGAACATCAGCGTGGTCGCGCCGGCCGCAAGCGGGCCGTACACGATGTAGCTGTGCCCGGTGACCCAACCGATGTCAGCGGTGCACCAGAACGTGTCCTCGTCGCGATAGTCGAATACTTCCTCAAACGTCATCTGTGCGTAGAGCAGGTAGCCCGCGCTCGTGTGCAGCACGCCTTTGGGAGTGCCGGTCGAGCCGCTCGTGTACAGGATGAAGAGCGGGTCCTCGGCGTTCATCGGCTCGTAGTCCTCGCAGCGGTACGCTTCCGGACCAGCCATCTCATCGTGCCACCAGCTGTCGAGGGGCGGCGAGAACGCCACATCGCCCCCCGTGTGCTGCACGACGATGCACGAGGTGACGCTGGGACACTCGGCGAGCGCCTCGTCGGCCGATGCCTTCAGCGGCACGCGCTTGCCACCGCGCAGGCCCTCATCGGCGGTGATGAGCACTTTGGCCTCGCAGTCCTGGATACGCCCCGAGAGCGCGCTTGCCGAGAACCCCCCGAAGACCACCGAGTGGATCGCGCCTATCCGCGCGCACGCCAGCATCGCGATGGGCAGTTCGGGGATCATGGGCAGGTAGAGCGCCACCCGGTCGCCCTTGCCCACGCCTTTGGCCCGGAGCACGTTGGCGAATCCACACACCTCACGATGCAGCTGCTGGTAGGTGTACGTCCGACTGGAGCCGTCGTCGCCCTCCCAGATGATGGCCGCCTTGGTGGCGCGCCAGGTGTCCAGGTGCCGGTCGAGGCAGTTTGCACTGACGTTGAGCACGCCGTCGCTGAACCAGGTGTAGTCGAGGTCGTGGAATCCGCCCTCGAGTGCGTGCGTCGGCTCGGTGACCCACTGCAGCTTCTCGCGTGCGGCGTCGAGCCAGAACGAGTCTTCGCTGTCGACCGAGCGCTCGTAGCGCTCCTCGTATTCAGCAGACGACTTCACGCGCGCCCTGCGGGTGAACTCCGCAGGCGGCGCTACCAAGCGTGGTTCGGGATGTACGGCATCAGAGTCGGTGTGGCTCTCGGGAATCTGGGACACGGCTGCCTCCGCCTTTCGTGGTTGGGCCTGATTGAGTTGTTCCCCATTCTGCTCATAGCTTGGTCACGGGACCGCACGACCCGGCCGCGGCCCGATCGGCCGGAAGCTATGCCGTGAGCCGCTGCGGGCTCTATACTCGCGAAATCATCGAGAGAGGTGCGACCGTGAGTCCCCACGCCAAGTACGAAGCGCTCCTCGAGCGCCTGGGCCAGTTCGACAGCATGCTCGTCGCCTATTCAGGGGGAGTTGACTCCACGCTGCTCGCATTCGCCGCCCACGCGGTGCTGGGAGGACGCTGCATGGCTGTCTTGGCCTCTTCCGACACCTATCCCGCGAGCGAGCTGATGCTCGCTCGCGACCTCGCAGCATCGCTGGGCTTCACTTTGATCGAGGTGGATACCTGCGAACTCGCTGACCCGCGCTTCACCGAGAACACCCCCGAGCGCTGCTATCACTGCAAAGGCGAGCTGTTCGAGCTCCTCGGCACCGTCGCCGAGGTCAATGGGCTCGCTGTGATAGCCGACGGCAGCAACGTCGATGACCTCGCCGACTTCAGGCCCGGTTCGCGTGCGAAAGCCGAACACGGCGTCGTGAGCCCGCTGCAGCAGGTCGGCATGACCAAGCACGACATCCGCACGATCGCTCGCGAGCTGGGTCTGTCCAACTGGGACAAGCCGTCGATGGCGTGCCTCGCCTCGCGATTCCCGTACGGAGAGCCGATCACCGAACTGGGACTCACGCGGGTATCGGCCGCCGAAGCAGCGCTCTATGACCTGGGCCTCACGCAGTTCCGGGTCCGGGCACACGGCGACGTCGCTCGCATCGAGGTCGACCCCGCCGAGCAAGACCGCGCTTGGAGTCTGCGCGACCGGATCTCGACCTCGATCCGCGCGGCTGGGTTCACCTGGGTCGCCCAGGACCTCGACGGCTACCGCACCGGAGCGCTCAACGAGGCGCTGCCCGAAGCCCGGCGGGACCACGGGATTTCGTAGCAGGTCAGCCAGCGAGCTCCTTCAGTGCCGCATGGAGCGCGCGAGGGATCCGCTCGGCGATCACGGAGGGCTGCAGCGCGTAGCGCGCTACCATGCGCGTGGCGTACGGGCCGGCCGCCTGGGTGATGTCGATACCCGGATAGAGCGCTCGCGCGACTCCCTCAACCGTCACCAGGGCCTTGACCAGCAGACCGTAGCCCACGGGAATCTCGACCCTCTCGACATCCATGATGCGCAAAAAGCCGATCGCGAAGCCGCGGATATCGCGCGGCGGCTCAGACAGCGTGCGCGCCATCAGCTCTGCGACCTTCGCGCGTACGGCGGCCTGACGCTCCGCCGGCACCACAAGTCCCAACTCGGCTGAGTACCGTAGCGCGCGATCCGCGTCGCCATACACTGTTGCCGCGAGCACCTGCGCGATCGCGACCCGCTGCTCCGGCGAGGTGGTTCCTGTGATACCGAAGTCCAGATAGCAGATCCGCCCGTCAGGCGTCACGAACAGGTTCGCGGGGTGCAAGTCTGCGTGGAACCGCCCGATCTCGAGCACTTGGCGCAGGAACACCTTCGCCCCGTGCTCCGCCAGCATGCGGCCGTCGATCCCGCGTGATGCCGCCTCCCCCAACTCGGAGAGCCGCCACCCCTCCACGAACTCAGTGGTCAGCACCTGTCGAGAGGTGAACGGCCACACCACACGCGGCACCACCATGAGGTCGTCGTCACGAAAGTCGAACGCGAAGCGGTCCGCGACACGGGCTTCTCGGCGCAGATCGCACTCCGAGCACAGGGTCGCCGCGAACTCGTCGAGCAGGCCGAGAAGGTTGTAGCGGGCGAAGCGGGCTACTCGAGACAGGCGCTTTGCGAGCGGGCGAGCGGCAGCGATGTCGGCGAGGATCGCGTGCTCCCCTCCGGGACGCACCACCTTGACTGCGAGCGACGTTCCCGCGGGCAGGACCGCCCCCACCACCGGACGGTACGCGCGAGCGAGCGTCGCCCGGTGCACCTGCGCGATCGACGCGCTGGCAAGCGGATCATCGTCAAATGTCGCGAAGAGCTTCTCGGGCGGCACACCGAAGTCCTGCTCGATGACTGCGCGCACTGCCGATGCGGGCAATGCGGGAATCGAATCCTGCAGCTTCTCGAACTCGAACACGAGATCGGGGCCGAACACGTCAGGCCTCACCGAGATGACCTGTCCCAGCTTCACGAAAGCCGGCCCAAGCTCCTGTAGCGCGAGCCGCATCTCGCGGGCGAACGCAGGGCGTCGGCGAGATGCCGATGCATGCGCCATCCCCCGCACGGCGTGGCGCGTAAGCGTGAATGCGATGTGGCGGCTGCGGGCGGACACTGGTCGCTTATGAGTCGCTGCGGCGCAGGAGCGCGTCGATCGACGCCTGCATCGACTCGAGCCGTCCACGCATCTCAGCCACCTCGAAGCGCAGCTCGTCGAGGTGAGTCGCCACGTCCGCCGGCGAGCCCGGCCCACCGCTCTCCCCCGCCGCGAGTTCGGACTTCAGCCGCTCCTTCTCCTCGGCGACCAATGCTGAGAGTCCGTTGACGAACGCATCCGGTCCCGCGCCCATCTCGCCGGGCTCTTGGGATGCGCCCCGCTCGACGGCAGCCTTCCAGCCCTCATCGGCGGTCTCGTGGACGAGCGCCCATGCGGCGAGGAAGCGTACGAACTGGTCGTTGGAGGGCATCTGCTGCTCCTTAGATGTCGCGGCGCCTGAGCAAGCGCATCCCATTGAGTATCACCAGAAGTGAGACGCCTGTATCGGCGAACACCGCCATCCACAGAGTCGCAACGCCGGTGAGCGCGAGAACAAGGAAGACCGCCTTGACGGCGATCGAGAACGCCACATTCACGCGAATCGTCGAGCGCGTCCTGCGCCCCAGCGCAAAGAAGCCGGGAAGCGCGCACAGGTCATCACGCATGAGTGCGACATCGGCAGTCTCGAGCGCGGTGTCGCTACCGGCCGCCCCCATCGCGATACCGATGTCGGCCGCAGCAAGCGCCGGTGCGTCGTTGACGCCGTCGCCTACCATCGCGACGACTCCGTAGCGCTCCTGCAGCACCCGGACGGCATCGACCTTGGCTGCCGGCAGGAGCCGCGCCAGAATCCCGGTGAGCCCCGTGGCCGCCGCGACCGCTTCTGCAACCCGTTCGTTGTCGCCGGTGAGCATGATGAGATGCTCGATTCCGCCGCTCTTGACCGCCTCGATCGCTGCAGCGCTCTCGGCACGGATCTCGTCGGCCACAGCGATGAGACCGGCCGGTTGCTCTGCTGCCAGCAGCACCAGCACGGTGAGTCCGCGCGCTTCGGCCGCATCGACCGCCGGCGTCAGCCCGCCATCGAATGCGACACGGTCCCGCGCGCACGCCGGACTGCACAACTCCCACCGCACGCCGTCTATCACACCGCTGACGCCCACTCCGGGACGCTCCTCATACTGCTCGACTTGAGTGGCGTTGCGACCTTCGCCGGCCGCAGCCACCACCGCCCGGGCGATCGGATGGTTCGAGTGACTCTCGAGCACGGCTGCCACCGCAAGCACCTCTGCCTCGCCATGCTCAGCGAAGCCCACCACCTCAGCCACGCGGGTCTTCCCGCGCGTGAGCGTTCCCGTCTTGTCCAACGCCACCGCGCGCACATCGGCCGCGAGCTCGAGGAATGCCCCGCCCTTGACCAGCACGCCATCTCGACTTGCCCGCGTGATCGCACTCACGATGGAGACCGGAGTCGACAGCACCAGAGCGCAGGGGCACGACACCACCAGCACCACGAGCGCACGGTTGATCCACTCGCTCCACGAACCCCACGACGCACCGAGGACCGCCGCCATGAGCGGGGGCACGATCGCGATCGCAACCGCCAGGGCGATGACGACCGGCGTGTACCACCGGCTGAAGCGTTCGACGAACGTCTGCGAGGGCGCCCGCGTTCCCTGGGCCTCCTCGACCAGGAAGACGATGCGCGCAAGCGTCGACTCAGCCGCCAAGGCGGTCGCTTCGACCTCGATGAGTCCGCTGGTGTTGAGTGTGCCGGCGAACACGCGGTCGCCCACGGTCTTCTCGGCAGGGATGGACTCACCGGTGATAGGCGACTCGTCGATTGCGCTCGCGCCAACCGCTACAGAACCGTCAATGGCGATGCGCTCGCCGGGGCGCACCACGATCGTCTCGCCCACGCGTACGCTCGATGCCTCGACGGACTCCACTTCCTGGCCGCGCCGCACGCGCGCCATCTGCGGCGAGAGGTCCATCAGGTCGCGAATCGAGCGGCGCGTGCGCTCCAACGAC
The DNA here is from genome assembly GCA_038202795.1 of Coriobacteriia bacterium. Classification (GTDB taxonomy): domain Bacteria; phylum Actinomycetota; class Coriobacteriia; order Anaerosomatales; family PHET01; genus PHET01. Next base: position 8,468 of record JBBREQ010000077.1, read on the forward strand.
CGAGACTCGAGCAGACCGCCCAACGCGAAGAGGAAGAAGACGGTGGCGCCTTCTCCCCACTCGCCCAACGCCGCGGCGCCGAACACGGCGATGGACATGAGAACGTTCATATCGAGTATGCGAGCCCGCAGCGAGTTGAGGGCGCGGCGCCAGACGAGCAGTCCGCCAAAGACGATTGCGACCGCGAAGGCGGCTGTGGCCGCCGGTTCGGGCGCGCCGAGCCAGCCCAACACGGCACCCACAGCCAAAAACGCTCCGGACCCGGCCGTCGCGACCTCGGTCAAGTGCCGGTCGAGCCACGGGCGCTCGGACGCCGGCTCGGTCTGGGAAGCTCCGAACTCATCGAGCGTGCGCAGACCGTGGCCGGAGGCCTCGACCGCTGCGACCACCTTGGGGCGCGGGTCGATCACCGGATCGTAGTCGACCAGCAGCGTGGCAGAGGCGAAGTTCACATCCGCCGAGAACACCCCGTCGATTCGTGCAACCGACGCACCCACGGCGCGCGCACAGTCCGGTCAATCGAGCCCGTCGATGCGCCACACCGCACGCGCTGGCTCGGAAGGCTCAACAGCGATGCGGTTGGCCGCGGATCCGTCTCTCACGAGCGCTCCTCGGCGGCATGTTCGAGTCCCGCAGCAATCAGCACGCGCACGTGGTCATCCGCAAGCCGGTAGACCGCGCGCTGACCGTCTCGGCGATACGCCACCAGACCGCGATCTCGCAAGAGCCGCAACTGGTGGCTCGCCCCTGATTGGCTGATGCCGGCAACCTCGGCCAGGTCGCACACACACAGTTCCTCGTGAGCGAGCGCCTCAAGGATGCGAAAACGCGTGGGATCGGCCAGAGCGGAGAAGATCGCAGTCGTTCGCAGCACGTTGGCCTCGGCTGCAAGTCCCACCGTCACCCGTTGCACGGCGCTGGAATCGACCGCGCTCACGGTACACTCCGACGAGGAATCCGTGTCGGAACGCGCCGGGGCATCGTTCGCAGTATATGAGTATCTGTTCATATGTTCATGTTACAGCGTCGGCGGAGTGAGCACAACCCGTCCGCCGAACGGCGGCAACCCGCTCAAGTTGGGTACTACCTGCCTCGAAGACATCCACGAAACCGGGAGGGCCCGTGTCACCACATGCGATCAAGGTCACGGCGATCACACTGCTCGTGGTTGCTGCGATCGGAGCAGCGGCTGGTATCTCGTACTTCGTGCAGCAGCGGCGAATCGACCAACTGCAGTCCGTGCTGCTCCGCCAGAGGTCCGAGATGAGCACACAGCAGCTGAAGGCGGAGGCCTTGGCGGCGCAAGTCGAGCAACTCACGGGCGCATCGGGTGCGCCGGCAACCGAGGAACCCGGCACACCGGGAGCCTCCGTGGACCCAGAGGCCGAGTCCATCCCGCAGCCAGAGGCAGCCGAGCAGTTCGCATTCGTGACGAAGGCGACTCAGAGCGGCGGGAAGGTCAAGCTTTCGCTGGACTACGCACAGTTCCTCACCGGCGACGCGGCCGCAACGGCGGCTGCGGACGCCGGCGGCGAGTCTCCTCCGCCCAACGACTACTACATCCTCAACACCAACACGAAGGTCCGCCTGCTGCCGGTAGCTGCCGGAGCGAAGTTCACCGTAGCCTTGTCCTCACCGGACGACACGAAGGAACTCTCGGCCGCGCAGTTCCGCGATGTGATAGCGAACAACACAGACGGCGCAGCGGATGCGCCGTACTGGTTCACCATCAAGTCAGGTGTAGTGACCGGCGGCCACGAGCAGTGGACGCCGTAGCGAGCGGAGCTGAGGCGACTATATCCCCAGCCCGAACTCCTCCATCAGCGGATCGAACGCCTGTACTTCCCAGTTCACACCCAGCTGGCGAAGGGTCTCGTAGTATTCCTCTTCGGAGTACTCCTTGTTCAGGATGTGGAATCGCGCTCCATTGAGCCCCACACAGAAGGCGCAGTCGCGACAGTCGATGGACTGGACGCACTCGATGATGCTATCGGAGTTGTGGCAGTTGATGCAGTTGCGCGAGTTGTAGACGTAATTGCAGTTGCGGCACGCCTCGACGTTGAAACAGCCGTAGTTGTTGGCGCTGTCACGGTCCTGCGTGTGTTCGGTGCGCAGCCGCGTCCACTCGCGAGAAAGCTCTGCTTGATCCATGAGTCCCCCTGATCGTGCGCCATCGCGTGACAAGAATGTATCACTACGCGCACTCGTCCGTGCGAACCGGGCGCAACCCCTCCGCGACTTCTATCGGCGACGCTTCTTCACCCCGTGAGCGCTACCCTTGCGCGCGCCCTGCTTGAGCCGCCCCAACACGTCGTCGGCATCAAGCCCCTCGATCTCCGTACGCAGCTTGACGACCTGGTCGCGCAGCCGGGCGGCCTGCTCGAAGTCGAGCGCCTCTGATGCGGCGACCATCTCCTCCTCCATGCTCGAGATGAGCCTCAGCGCCTCGCTCCGCGGCAGTTTCGCCAGCTCCTTGGCGGCCTCGCCCGCACTC
>JBBREQ010000078.1:0-10223 GCA_038202795.1 Coriobacteriia bacterium
CCGTCGCAGCGCGCTGCACGGCATCGAGTTTCGGCCCGGGCGGCAGACCGAGTACCTCACCGCGCTCGGCAGCCGCTACGGGGACGAGTGTGATTGGCCAGCAACCCCCACCGGCAGCGAAAGCGACTTCTTCACCGAGAACAACTCGTTCAGCTACGGGTGCGCCGCTGCGGCCCACTGCATCATCAGGGATCGCAAGCCGCAGCGGGTCATAGAGATTGGCTCGGGCAGATCATCTCTGGTTCTGTCCGCAGCAGTTGCAGCCAACGAACGCGACGGCGTGGCGGCGCAGTATACGGTTATCGACCCCTATCCCTCGCCACTACTCGACTCACTGGCGGGAACGCGCCCGAAAGTCATCGCCGAGCGTGTCGAGCTGGTCGACGAGAGGTCTTTCCGGGAACTCGAGGCGGGCGACGTGCTGTTCGTCGACTCAGGCCATGTGGTGCGAATTGGCGGCGATGTGAACTTCCTGATCCTCGATGTGTTGCCCCAATTGAAACCGGGCGTCGTGATTCACTTCCACGACATCGACCTTCCCTACGAGTACCCCGAGGTGTACGCGACCAATGCCGCGTTCCGCATGCTTTGGACGGAGTCTTACCTGCTTCAGGCGTTTCTCGCCTGCAACAAGGAGTTCGAGGTGCTGTTGGGGATGAAGTATCTCATGCACGATTGCGAGGACGCCTTCCGGGCCGCGTTCCCCCACTACGATCCGAAGCTGCATCTCTCGAAGAGCGGGAGCTTCTGGATTGAGCGCGTCGCTGCGACCGAAACTGCCACCTAGCCGCGATGGACTGGACCTTGGGCCGCAACTCGCTCGTAAAGCTCTATGACCTTGGGCCGAACGACCGCATCCGAGAGCTGCTCTCGGACGAGCCTAGCGCTGAGCTCAGCGCCGCGGTCGACCAGGGCGTCGTCAGTCAAAGCCCGCCGAAGCGCTGCAGCAACCCCCTCAACGTCTTCCGCACCCACCAGTAGCCCGTTCACACCGTCTTCGACCCACTCGGCAATGGGCTCGAGTTCCGAGTGGAGTGGGAGTGCGCCCAATGCGAGAGCCTCTACCAAGTGGTTGGGCAGGCCATCATTGACCGTTAGGGCCACCGAGACCCGGGAGGTACCGACTATGCGCAGCAAGTCATCGTAGGGTAACCGCGGCAGGACCCGGATTCGCAGACCCGTCTGAGCCAGCCTGCGTGCTTCGGCCACGATGCCCGGAGTTGCCTGACCGATGACGACTTCGTAGTCCGCAAGCACATCGCGGCACAGGTCGAACGCACGCATCGCCGTCATCGCGCGCCCAACCGGATCCCCACCCTCTCCCTGGTCGCGGCCCTTCAGGAAGACGGTTCTTCGGGCTGAGACTGGTCCGGGCTGGCGAAGGGTCTCCAGGTGCGGGACGTCGGCTCCGCCGAAGGCGGGAAGCTTGCCTAGGTACTCCCCACTGAATCCTAGCTCGTGGGCGAGCCGGTCATCCCGGTCGCACTCAGCGATGTAGTAGTCGCACGCGACGAGCAGCGCCTCCGCTTCTGCTCGATGTTCAGCTGACTGTGTCGCGTAGTAGTCAAGGTCGGTGCCCCAGCTCGAGTACACCCACGGAGCATTGAAGCGCGTACCCAGCTCCTCGCGAGCCATCAGCACGGGAAGGCTCAGATTGTGCCAGTTCACGTTGAGCGCAAGGGAGTGAACGACGTCGGGCCGAAGCCGCTCAACCAGCCCCGTGAAGTACTCGAAGTGCCGCCGCCGCAACGCGCTATCGACTGCCGGAATCCTCGAGCGCAGTCTGCCAAGAAGGCGACCCGTGGGGGCCGTCTTGTGTACCGGCAGACTGCACGAGTCCGGTACCGAGAAGGGCAGGTGCAACGTGCCGAATTCGAATTCGGGAGCGACACCGAAGCCCGGAGCCGAGCCTTGGTACACATGTACGTCCCAGCCCGTGGCGCTCAGCTGGTTGACCCACCGCGCCGCATGAATGCTAGCGGTCTCCGCGACGAGCAGTATCCTCACGCCGACTCAAAACCAAACCAGTCGACGACCCGGCGAAGGCCCTCGTCGAGATTGACCTCTGTGGTGTGGCCGATGTCCTGAATCTTGGTGACGTCAACCTCCCAGCGCTGGGCATCCCCCACCCAACTCGAACCCGTGTACTCAATCGAGGTCGTATCCTGCAGTCCAAGAATCAGCAGCAGCTTCTGGGCAAGCTCAGTGACGGTATAGGAGACACCGGACGCGAGGTTGTAGGCCTCACCCGAAACGCCCGAGGATGCTAGCGTGAGCAGCCCCGAGACCGTGTCACTCACGTAGTTGAAATCCCGCACCTGCTTGCCGCTGCCGAGAACCTCGAGCCGTGTAGAGTCAGCCTGCAGCTTTCTCAGGAAGTCGATCACCGCGAAGCGCGGCATGCGCGGCCCGTAGGTGTTGAAAATGCGAGCCGCGACAACGGGAATCCCGTAGACCTTCGACCACATTATCCCTTCGACCTCCGCCGAGACCTTGCTCGCCCCGTACGGTGATATGGGGACGAGAGGCGAAGACTCAGTGATGGGGAAGGACTCCGGCTCGCCGTAGACCGCCGCCGAGGAGGCAACGACCACGCGTGGCGTCTGGCCTGCAATACGTAGCGCGTCGAGCAACGCGACGGTTCCGGCGCAGTTGGTTTCGAAATCGTAGCGCGGATCGTCGACCGAACCCGGCACACTGGCGTTGGCCGCCAGATGAATCACATATGCCGGCTGGGAAGCCGCAAGCGCCTCCGCGAGTACAGAATAGTCTCGGACGTCACCCTCGATGAACTTGACGCTCGCACGTACGGCGTCGAGATTCTCCCAGGATCCGGCTTGCAGGTTGTCAAGCACGGTCAACCGTCCACCCGCTGAAACGAGCATCTCGACTAGGTGCGACCCGATGAAGCCAGCGCCGCCCGTGACCAGCACTGATTGTGAACGGAAGCTCTCCGCCGCCTGTACGATCATCTGATATCAGCCGTTCTTCTCGAGGGTTCGGATTTCGCGCGCCGGGTTACCCGCGACGAGTGTATATGGTGGCACATCACGTGTTACGACGCTCCCCGCGCCGATGACAGCACCCTCGCCGACCGTGACTCCTTTGAGGATGGTCGCGCCAAACCCGATCCATGCCTTCGATTCCACATGAATCGCCTCCATCGCAACCCCCGACCAGTCCTTGTTGCGCGTGAAGTCCTGTGGCGTCTCCGAGTAGTCAAGCGCGCACTGGGCGACGTCGTTGCGACGCCTATCCCAGTCAAGCGAGTGAGAGTCATTGTCCATCAGCGTGACGTTCCATGCCATGAGCACGTCATCGCCGATGTCAATGCCGCACGCGGCAATCAAACTGCTCGCACCGATCTGTGTCCGTTCGCCAATTCGAATGTGCGCCCCGGGTCGCTGGATCACGAGCGAACCGAAGATCTGGGAGTCGTCTCTAATCTCGATGCAGACACCAGGCTGCAACGGGCTGTGGGCTACCCTAATCGACGAAGCGGGACCCAGGATTACCCTATCCCCGACTCGAACGTACTCAGCCTGGTCGGACCAGGACGTGCTTGACTCGTCAGCTACCTGGTCACGCAGCCAACGGGCCAACTTGCGGAACAGCGATTTCATCAGACCGTCCCCTCCCACAGAATGCTCCGACAGTCCCAAGCTGGAAGATTGGCGAGTTGTCCACGCAGTGCCCTCTCAGAGCGTCCCAGCACGGGGCCGACGGCGAGAAAGCCGTGTCCAGGCACTCCGTGACGTAGGCCCACTCGTTGCCCGCGACCACGGGAATCGGAAGCGGTATGGGCCCTGGTGCTTGACTGGATGATTGCTCGCTCATGGTGCCATTAGTTGGCTCTCGAACAACCGCTGGTAGGCGCCTTGCTCCGCCACAAGCTCGTCGTGGGTCCCCTGCTCGACGATTCGACCTTCATCAATGACCAGCAACTGGTCCGCCTGGATTACCGTCGCGAGTCTATGCGCGATCACGATGATGGTCTTCTGCCCGTGGATGGCCGCAAGCGCCTTCTGGATGTAGGACTCCGACTCCGAGTCGAGCGCACTCGTGGGCTCGTCGAGGATCAGGATCGAGGCATCCTCGAGGAGTACCCGCGCGAGCCCGATTCGCTGACGCTCACCGCCGGAGAAGCGGACTCCTCGGTCGCCTATACGCGTCTCTAGCCCATCCGGCAGGTCGTATACGAACGTCGCGTAGGCCCGTGCGAGCGCGTCGCGGACCTGCTCATCTGTGGGCTCGAACCCCAGACCGTAGGTCAAGTTCTCGTACACGCTGTCGTTGAAGAGCATCGCGCTTTGGGTGAGGTAGCCAATACCGCGTCGCAGCGTTCCTACGTCGAATTGCTTGATGTCGGTTTCGTCGAACGTGATCGACCCACCGCTCAGGTCTCGCAGCCGGGGGAGTAGCTCCACGAGCGTGGACTTACCCGCGCCCGAGCGCCCCACAAACGCGGTAAGGGATCCCGCCGGAATCGTCACCGACACCCCATCCAGAACCGGCTTGCCAGCGATCGCCTCACCGTCATCGTCTTTGCCCGACGAGTAGGCGAACTTCACGTCGCGGAGCACAATCTCGCTCTTGAGCCCTTCGAATACGGCGGGACCGCGAAGAATGGTGTTGGATGCGAGCGCCTCACTGGTCGTCTGTCTCACTAGGAGCAACCCCGCCATGTTCATCGAGATGGCCTGGCGCCCGGCGTTGAACTCCTTGACCTTCGCGTTCAGACGCGTCAGAACGAACATCAGAAGGCCCAACTCGGCGAGCGTCATGCCCAAAGCACTGATGCCGATGTAGAGCGTAATGAACACCGAAAGCATGAGCAACGGGTCTGCGGTGACCTCGATGTTCGCCCCCAGTCGAGCCTGTTTGACCCCGGCGGACCTCATCACTTCGGAGTACCCGTCGACACGCCGGGCCTCGGCGAGCTTCTGATCCCGTAGCTTGACCAGGCGAATCATCTCGAACCGCTCAACAATCTTGCTTGTCATGCTCTGGCTCGCCGCCGCGGACTCGATTCCGTAATCGCGAATCCGGTTCAGATTGGTCTTCACCAAGGCGGACACGAGCAGCGCGAAGAAGACCACACTCAGAGTTAGGGGGACCGACAGGGCAAGCAGGAGCCCCACGTAGAGGAGCATCAACAGTGCAATCGAAACCTGCTTGATCACGGCGAGCACGGCCTGACCGGCCGCTATGGTCTGCGTGACCGCCACACCCACCAGCTCGCCGGTCGATTGACGCTCGAAGAACTCAGGGTCCGCATCGAAGACCGCCGCGACGGTCTGCGTTCTCATCCGAACACCGATGCGGCCCGCAACGACCGCCGAGTACCACGCGTTCAGGTAGAACACCACTTGCCGCATGAGTATTGGAACGAAGGCCAGCGCGAGCAGTACCGGCAGCGTGAGCGGCAGGCTGAACGTCTCCATGATCCGGGCAAGGAAGCTCCAGATGGGGCCGGAGGACTCGAGGATCGCCTCTTCGCCACCCTCTGCATACTGCAAGATGGGTAGCAGGAGCGAGAGCCCGATGCCCTCGAAGATGGCGAACAGCACGGCGAAGGACACAAGCCCCGCCATCTCAGTCCGTCGGACCTCGACCATGGAGAGCATGCGGCGAATCGCGTTGATTCGCAGGTACTCGTTGAGGGACTCTATGATTCGGGCGAACACGGTATCGCGCAACCTTCTACTTCGTTGGTGAAGATGGCTCGGACAGCCGCTCCATGTCCGCGTCCACCATCATCTGCACCAGCTCTCGGAATGCCACCTTGGGCTCCCAGCCAAGAACCCGCCGCGCTTTGCTCGGATCGCCATAGAAGATGTTCACGTCGATGGGCCGGAAGAAGCGTGGGTCAACCTTCACGTACCTCTCGTAGTCCAGGTCAAGCCGGGAGAACGCCGCCTCGCACAGCTCGCGAACGGTGTGCACTTCTCCGCTGGCCACCACGTAATCATCGGGGGCGTCTTGCTGCAGCATGAGCCACATGGCCTCGACGTAGTCGCCAGCAAAACCCCAGTCGCGCTTAGCGTCCAGGTTGCCCAGCCGTAGTTCATCGGCGAGACCCAGCTTGATGCGAGCTGCGCCGTCCGTGACTTTGCGCGTCACGAACTGCAGGCCCCGCAGCGGAGACTCGTGGTTGAACATGATGCCGTTGCTGGCATACATCTGGTAGGAGTCGCGGTAGCTGCCCACGATGTGGAATGCGTAGGTCTTGGACGCGGCGTACGGTGAGCGCGGGTGCAAGGGCGTGATCTCGCGCTGGGGCATCTCTGCTGCATTGCCGAACATCTCGGCCGAAGCGGCCTGGAAGAATCGCGCCTCCGGCGCGAGTTCGCGCAGGGCCTCGAGCAGCCGCAACACGCCCACCGCGTTGACCTCGGTGGTCGCGAGCGCATCGGTCCACGAAACACCCACCGAAGACTGTGCCGCGAAGTTGTAGACCTCGTCGGGCCGGGCCGCCTCGACTGCCGCGATTAGGGACGCCATGTCCTTCATGTCGGCATCGAGCGAGAAGACGCGCCCGGGATTCTGGGCAAGCAGACTGTCGAAGAGGCCGGGATAGGGGCCGGGGACGCCCCAGACCTCGTAGCCCTTCTCCAGCAGCAGGTGGGTCAGGTACGTGCCGTCCTGTCCTCCAACGCCGGTTATCAGCGCACGCTGGGTCACTGTGCGGCGTTCCTGAACGCGACCTCTTGCGCGACGCGCTCCATGTCGGCGTCGACCATCATGTCCACCAAGCCCTGGAAGGTGACCTTGGGCTCCCAGCCCAGCTCACGCTTCGCCTTGGCCGGATCGCCTAGGAGCAGCTCGACTTCGGCCGGACGGACGAGACGCGGGTCGACGGTGACGAACTCCTGCCAGTCGAGCCCTACGCGAGCGAACGCCTCAGCAACGAACTCCTGCACGGTATGCGTCTCGCCGGTTGCAAGCACATAGTCACCGGGCTGATCGTGCTGCAGGATCCGCCACATGCCCTCGACGTAGTCGCCGGCGAAGCCCCAGTCGCGCTTCGAATCGAGGTTGCCCAAACGCAGCTCGGTGATTTGGCCCAGCTTGATACGAGCGACGTGATCGGTGATCTTTCGCGTCACGAACTCCAGCCCACGACGCGGCGACTCGTGGTTGAAAAGGATGCCGTTGCTCGCGTGAAGATTGTAGGACTCGCGGTAGTTGAGTGTGATGAAGTAGCCGTACACCTTGGCAACGCCGTAGGGCGACCGCGGGTGGAAGGGCGTAGTCTCGGTCTGCGGAACCTCGTGGACCTTGCCGTACATCTCAGAGGTGGCGGCCTGGTAGAAACGCGCGTCAGGGTTGACCCGCCGGACCGCCTCAAGGAGCCGTGCGACCCCCAACCCGTCCACGTCGCCAGTCGACAGCGGAACAGTCCACGAGTCCGCCACAAACGATTGGGCCGCTAGGTTGTAGACCTCATCAGCTCTTGAGGTGTCCATCGCATCGATGAGTGAAGTCTGATCGGTCATCTCCCCGACGCAAAGCGTGATTCGATCCAGGATGTGATCGATACGCTCGGTGGACGGGGTCGCCGCTCGGCGGATAAGTCCGAAGACTTCGTATCCCTTGTCGAGCAGTAGCTCCGCGAGATACGAGCCGTCCTGGCCTGTGATTCCAGTAATGAGTGCACGCTTGGTCACGGTAGTCCCAATCGAACGCGGATGGCTGAGCACAATCAGCATCATACCAGCATGGGTGGCTAGCTCTTGCCGTATCGAACATGACGATATGCGCGCGCGAGCGGCTGCGCGTAGACCTCCGCAAGCGCAACGGTCATCCTTCTCAGCGGAACTGGACGACACCGCAGCGCCGATCCTAGCCCGCTTCGCAGGTGAGCATGTGCGCGATCAACCTCGCCTAGCACCATGAGGGAGCTCGAGGCCTCGGTGTGCGCGCCGAAGAGCGTGCAGGCGATCTGTCGCGAGTAGTGCCCACCGAGGTGCTTGTCCAGGACCTCAAGAGCCTCCATCCATCCTTCGAGCTGGTTCACCAGAGTTGAGGAGCTCCAGACCCCGCCGCCGTGCTTGCGGTAGACGCCCATGACCCTATCGATGTAGCCCACCCACCCGTGCTCAGCGACAAGGATGTGCAGTGGCAGGTCTCCCAGCTTGAGATCCCTCATCCATCCAGGCAAGGGGGAGGGCATGTATGCCGTCCGGAACACGGCCGAGCACGTGGGCACGAAATTGCGAACTAGCAGGTCCTCGATGCCGGATACCTCCTGGAAGCCATCTCCCAGGAACCTCTCCGCCGGACGCCCACTGTCATCCTCGTAGACGATATCGACGTCATGGATGCAGATTGCACAATCCGGATTGGCGTCGAGATACGCTACCTGCGCCCGGAGCTTATCTGCCGCCGTCCAGTAGTCATCGCCCTCAAGAAGCGCGGTGTACTCGCCGGAGCATGCTGAGAGCGTACGAATGAAGTTGTGCTGGCCGCCTACATTCTGCTCGGATGTCACCACCGTTATCTTGTCGCGGAAGCGCGACGCGTACGAGAGGACGATTTCCCGTGTCCGATCTGTTGAGCAGTCCTCCCCGATAATGAGCTCCAATTCGAACCCGACTTCCTGCATAAGCACGCTCTCGATAGCCTGGGCGATGTGGGCCTCATGGTTGTACGTGATCATTGCAACGCTGACCTTCGGGCACACGGGGCTACTCCTGAAGACCGAGGTCGTCGATTCGCGACGAGATCTCATGACCGTGGGAAACGGTATATCGCACGATGTCGCAGATCTCCAGGACGTCGTGCTCGGTCACGCCCGTGCCGGTCGGGAGCGACAAGGTGCGACTCGTCAGCCCCTCGGTCGCTGGCAGCGGCACGGCGGCATTGGGGTGCTCAACATAGGGATGCATTTTGTGACACCCCGGATAGAAGTATCGTCGGGCCAGCACCCGCTCTGCCAACAACACCGATTGCAGGGTGTCACGCGTCAGGCCGGCCCGAGCAGGGTCGACCTCGATGACCACGTACTGGAAGTTGGACCGCTCCGACGCGCGGTACTCGGCGAGGGTTACGCCAGGGATGTCAGCGAGCCTCTCGCGATACATCTTGTGGTTGGCCGCATTGACGCTGATGAAGGACTCAAGAGCGTCCAGGTTCGTGAGGCCCATGGCAGCGCTCGGCTCGCTCATCTTCCCGTTGATGCCGAGTAGGACAACCTCATCTGGCCCGACGAATCCGAAGTTCCGCATCTTGCGGCAGCGATCCGCCACTTCATCATCGTCGGTTGTGATTGCTCCGCCTTCGAAGGTGCTGAAGAACTTGGTGGCGTGGAAGCTGAATACCTCAGCTGAGCCGAAGCCGCCAATCATGCGGCCCTGGTGCGAGCATGCGAATGCGTGAGCCGCGTCGAATGCCAACACCAGCCCATGTTCGCGCGCAATGACCTCAAGCGCGTCCACATCGCATGGGCGCCCCCACACGTGCACGCCCAGTATCCCGGTGGTCGCGTCTGTGATGAGTGACTCGATCTTCGCCGGATCGATGTTGTGCGTGCGCGGATCGACGTCGCAGAACACCGGCGTCACGCCCTGCCATGCGAGCGCGTGCGCTGTGGCCACGAAGGTAAAAGACGGCATGATGACTTCGCCCCCGAGTCCGCACGCTCGCGCCACGATCTGAAGGGCGACAGTGCCGTTGCAGACTGCAATGCAATGCGTCACCCCAAGCAACTCGGCGATACGGTCCTCCAATTCACGGACGTACGGACCGTCATTGGTTAGCCAGCGACGATTCCACATGTCGTCCAAACGCGCGGCAAAGGCCGCGCGGTCTCCCAGGTTCGGGCGACCCACGTGCAGCGGTTCCACGAACGCGGGCGTACCACCGAAGATAGCGAGGTCCTCGACCATCAGTTTTGTCATGCTTCCACTGCCGGAACTGAGACAACCCGGGCGGGGACGCCATACGCGACGCACCCGTCTGGGAGGTTCTTCGTCACGACGGAGCCCGCTCCACACGTCACCCATTCGCCGACCGCCACGCGGGGCAGAACGACCGTCGCTGTCCCGCAGAAGGTGCCTGAACCAACTGATGATCTGCCTGCCAGCTGCGTGACGGGCGCCAAGTGAGCATGGTCGCCCACACGGCAATCGTGCGCCACGCAAGTGCCCACATTGACAAGAGTGTTGACGCCGATGATTGCGTCGCTGTTGACGACGACGTTTTGCATCAGCAGAGTGCCC
>JBBREQ010000079.1:0-10179 GCA_038202795.1 Coriobacteriia bacterium
GAGCTGTACTCGAAGGCGAACAAGCGGGTGTTTCGCTTCCAGGTCAACTCGTCTCGCTATCCCACCGCCAGAGGTCTGAAGATCGGATCGAGCGAGAGGCGCATCAAGTCGACATACGCCAGCGCAAAGGGCCCCTACACGAGCGGCAACTATAACCGCTACACGATCAAGCACAAGATCTACTCGTATGCGACCTACACCGACTTCTACTGCAAGGGCGGCGTCATCAAGTACATGATTGTCAGGCGGTAGCGATCATGCGACGGTCAGGACTGGTCGTTGCGATCGCTGTGGCATGTGCCCTGTGGGCTCCTGCCAATGCGTCGGCAGCCGATCCTGTCGTGTCGCCCGACGGAGGCGTTGATTACCAGCAGGGTACTGTCGCGCTCAGCGCGACGGCGCCGCCAACAACCATTGAGCTCGAGCTGTGGGTGGGCGAGGCGCTGGTGGAGACGCGCGCGGCATCCTCCGTCAAGACGGTGCGGTTCGCCCCGTATCGGCTTGCGGCGAGACAGGCGTTCAAAGTGGTTGGCCGAGGCGAGATGGGGACGCCTGACGGCAGCGCAACGGTTGTCCTCGACCCGGCTGACTACCGGCCGCTGAAGCCAGTTCTGTGGAACACACGCGCGAGTATGGTCGTTGCGTCTAGCTGGACGTTCAAAGGGACCGCATACCTGCCGATCACGGAATTGCGCGTGTACGTGCGCCAGACGAGGAGCCGCAAGACCTACCTCCAGAGTGCGGACAGTACCGGTACGTTTGCCTTCACCGTCGCCGTGCCTTACAGCGTAGCCCGGACGCGCGAGATCGTTGCGGTCAACGGTTTCGGTCAGTCGCCCGCGAAGCTGCGGCGGGTATTCTACCTGGGAACATCGTTGCCCAAGACCCGTCGTTACGTGTTCATCAGCAAGAAGACGTGTTGGATGTTCCACGTGTACGGCGGGCAGGTCTTGCGGCAGTGGCCCGTGGCCATAGGCACGCATCGTACTCCCACTCGGACAGGGACGTTCAAGATCGGGCGGCCACAGTCGGGTGGCGGCAGTTGGGGGGTCTTGAGACGCCGGTTGTGGCGCTACCGAAATGGCAAGACGTACAAGACCAACTACTTCATCCACGGCACCAACGACCCAAACAGCATCGGCATGATGGCGAGCCACGGGTGCGTGCGAATGCACAACAAGCATGTCAGAGAGTTCGCCAAGAAGGTCCCTAAAAACACAATCATCAGGATTCGCTAGGGCGCGATGTTCTGAGCTATGATTCACCTTCTGGCGTGCCCTCGAGCGAACCACTTCGAGCATGCAGTGCCATGCGCCCCAGGCACATGCGCAGCTCCATCAGCACTGACATCGAAAGGCGACACGCATGGCGAAGCACACAGTCACCCTGATCCCCGGTGACGGCATCGGTCCCGAACTGACCACTGCGATGACGCGTGTGGTCGAGGCGACCGGCGTCGACATCGAGTGGGAGATCGCCGAGGCGGGTTCCGATCAGATCGACACGTACGGCACGCCGTTGCCGGAGTCGACGCTCGACTCGATCCGCAAGAACAAGGTTGCCATCAAGGGCCCGATCACCACTCCGGTGGGCGGTGGCTTCCGCAGCGTCAACGTCGCTATCCGCAAAGAGCTCGACCTGTACGTCTGCCTGCGACCAGCGTTCTCGATCCCGGGAAGTGGCGCGCGCTACGACGACATCGACATCGTCATCGTGCGCGAGAACACCGAAGACCTCTACGCCGGCATCGAATTCGAGCAGGGAAGCCAGGACGCCGCGGATCTCATCAAGTTCATCGCCGACCGAGGTGCCGGCATCATACGCCCGGACTCGGGCCTGTCGATCAAGCCCATCTCGATCACGTGTACCGAGAGAATCGTCCGCTACGCCTTTGACTACGCGCTTGCCAACGGCCGCAAGAAGGTCACGGCTGTGCACAAGGCCAACATCCTCAAGATGTCCGACGGTCTGTTCCTCAAAGTGGCCCGCCAGGTCGCCGAGGAGTACAAGGACTCCGGCATCGAGTTCGAGGACTACATCGTCGATGCCACCTGCATGCAGCTTGTCTTGCACCCGGAGTGGTGGGACGTCCTCGTGCTTCCCAACCTCTACGGCGACATCGTGAGCGACCTGTCTGCCGGCCTCATCGGCGGTCTGGGCATCGCGATGGGTGCGAACATCGGGACTGACTGTGCCGTCTTCGAGCCCGTGCACGGCTCGGCGCCCAAGTACGCCGGCAAGGACATGGCCAACCCCACCGCCGAGATCCTCTCGGCTATGCTGATGCTCAAGCATATGGGTGAGGTCGAGGCCTCGGAGCGCGTCTTGAACGCCGTGCGCACCGTCATTGGCACAGGTGAGAAGGTCACCTACGACGTCAAGCGCTCGGTGACCGGATCGACAGACGGCTGTGTGGGCACCCAAGCGTACGCTGACGCGCTGATCGAGGCACTCTAGGTCCACTGCGGGCACCGAGGAGGTGAGCACGGTGACGGAACAGGTCCCCAGCGACGCGTCGCGGATCCGAGCCATCGTACTCACCGTTTCAGGCGTGCTGGTAGCGCTTATGCTTGCGGGTGTTGGCGTCCTCGTCGTCACGCGGCCGAGCGACTCCACGACCAAGCAGACCTCGATCGAGCCGGCGCAAGAGACCTCCGCCGCGCCGATACCCGGCATGGTCGCTTCTTCGAGCACGGAGCCGAGCGCGACCGTCGCGACAACCACGCCGAGCGCTCCCATCCCGAGTGTTCCCGGTACGAATCCGCCCGCGACCGGGTCCGGGGCGATCGCATTCAACCTGGGCGGTAGGCTCTACGTCAGCGACGTGACCGGTGCGCGTCTCACGCCGGTTTCACAGGCCTCGGAGAACTACGCCTTGTCGCCGGATGGTGCCAAGCTCGCCGTGGTTGCGTTTCCGCTCGCGCAGGGCAGCGAGGGCACAACGGCCTCCGGCCAGATCGCCATCATCGACGTGGCGACGCAGGCGGTGTTTTCGGTCGGGTTGGAGCCGGCGGACTACCCCGTCTCGTGGTCACCCGACTCGAGCTGGTTGGCCTACACCGCTCGAGATGGCGAGAGTCTCGCGATCAAGCGCGTGCAGGTGGATGGATCGGATGATCGTGTGATCGCCCGCCAGGGAGCCAACCCCCGTGTTTCACGCGATGGCAAGTACGTTGCGTACGCCAAGCGGGGGCAGTCTGGGCATCGCGACCCCTTGATGGTGCTCACACTAGCTACCAACACCAAGCGCGCCGTCCCTGATGGCGACGGTGCACTCGCCTGGGGGTGGGGAGTGGGTGACAGGCTGTTCTTCACTACGAGTGTGACCGGCTCGCCCCAGGAGGGCGAGTTGTGGCGCTATCGGGTGGGAGCCGCTTCGTCGCGCAAGCTAGGCACGGTGAGCATCGAAAGTCCTGCCTACTCTCTGACAGACATCCGAGTGTCGCCCAACGGCAAGCGGGTACTCATGGCCGCCGCCGGCGACGATCACTACTCCAGGCTCTGGGTGTTCGACACGTCCGCAGAGCGCTTCTCGGCGATTCAGACCCGCCGCGATGCCTATCCGTGCTGCTGGGCGGGCAATGACGAGATACTCTACTTCGAGGGCAACAGCTACCAAGGCGAACCCAGTGCGTTGGCGAGCATCCAGGCAGACGGTACAGTCAGACGCCTGATCGTGAGGGGTGCGCAACGCTAGTGATTCAGCCGCCCACGCGGGCGCGCGCTGCGCACATATGGTGTTGCCGCTGGTGGGGGGCTCGGCTATACTTCGCAGTCCAACCGAACACGCATAGGCGTTGACGGGGACAAGTAGAGGCCAATCCTCGCTACAGAGAGTCGGGGTCGCTGGAAGCCCGACGCGGGACGTCTCGAACCTCGCCCCTGAGCCACCCGGACAAACGACCGGCCGCACAAGCTCGCGAACGACCTTCGCATACGGCCGGGCAAGTAGATCGGGTCGGTGGCATCCGTTACCTGCCGCACGAGTGGACACCCGCCTTCGCGACCGCATTTCTGGGACGCCGAGGATATCGGGTGTCGTTGCGCATAGCTTGTGCGGCCGCTGCGGCACCGCCGTCCCTGTAGGGAAGGGCGTAGCATGACGCACACGAGCGACCGCATGAAAGGCGGGCTATCCAAGGCCCCGCACCGCAGCCTTCTCAAGGCTGACGGCCTCACCGACGCTGAGATCAACCGCCCGCTGATCGCGGTGATCAACTCTGCCAACGAGATTATTCCGGGCCACCTGATGCTCGACAAGATCGGTGCGGCTGTGAAGGCCGGCATCTACATGGCCGGCGGTACCCCGTTCGAGATCTCGACCATCGGCGTCTGTGACGGCATCGCGATGAATCACGCCGGCATGCGCTACTCGCTCGCGAGCCGCGAGGTCATCGCCGACAGCGTGGAGATCGCCGTCGCGGCCCACGCGTTCGACGCGGTCGTGATGATCCCCAACTGCGACAAGGTCATCCCCGGCATGCTCATGGCTGCCGCCCGGCTCGACTTGCCCACCGTCGTCATCAGCGGTGGCCCCATGCTCGCCGGCCGTGGACCCAAGGGTGAGGCGGTCGATCTCGACACGGTGTTCACGGCGGTTGGCAAGGTCACCGCAGGAACGATGTCTGCGGAGGACCTGCTCACGCTAGAGGATCACGCGTGTCCCACGTGTGGCAGCTGTGCGGGGCTCTTCACGGCGAACTCGATGAACTGCCTGGTCGAGGCGATCGGCATAGGCCTGCCCGGCAACGGCACCATCCCGGCTGTCTACTCCGAGCGCATCCGGCTCGCCAAGCGCGCAGGCATGCGTGTGATGGATCTGCTTGAGGCTGGCGTGACCGCGCGGCAGATCATCAACGCGAAGAGCATCCGCAACGCTATGACGCTGGACATGGCTTTCGGCGGCTCGAGCAACACGGTGCTGCACCTGACGGCGATCGCGCACGAGGCGGATGCCGACATCACGCTCGATGACTGGGCGGCCGTGAGTGCGCGCACACCCAATCTGGTGCGCATCAGCCCCGCAAGTAACATGCACATGGAGGACCTCTACGTCGCTGGCGGGATTCCCGCCATCATGCGGGAACTGGGACGACGCGATCTGATCGCGCGCGACGCTCCCACCGTCGATGGACGCACGATGGGCGAGATCATGGATTCTGCCCGCGAGACCGACGGCACGGTGATTCATCGCCTTGAAGACGCCCACTACCCCGAGGGCGGCCTGCGTGTGCTGCGCGGCAACCTCGCACCAGACGGTGCCGTCGTCAAACAGTCAGCGGTGCCTGCCGAGATGCGAGTCCACACGGGACCCGCGCGCGTGTTCGACTGCGAAGAAGATGCCGTCGAGGCGATCATCAGCGGCGGCATCGCCGAGGGCGACGTGGTGGTCATCCGCTACGAGGGTCCCAAGGGCGGCCCCGGCATGCGCGAGATGCTCACGCCCACGAGTGCTATCAGCGGGATGCCGCATCTGGCACGAAGTGTTGCCCTCGTCACCGATGGACGCTTCTCGGGAGCGACCAAGGGTCCGGCGGTCGGCCACGTCTCACCTGAGGCTGCCTCCGGCGGTCCCATCGCGCTGGTGTCCGAAGGCGACTCGATCACCGTCGACATCGATGCCGCGACACTGACGCTGCACATCGCAGACGATGAGTTCGCCGCGCGGCGTGCCGCATGGGAGCCGCGCGCACCTCGGGTCACCTCAGGCGTACTCGCGCGCTACGCGAAACTGGTTTCCTCGGCCGATAAGGGGGCGGTGTTGTCATGACAGAGCGAATGTTCGGAGCCCAAGCGCTCGTTCGAAGTCTCGAGGCCGAGGGTGTGGACGTGATCTTCGGCTATCCCGGCGGTGTGGCGCTGCCCATCTTTGACGCGCTCTACGACTCGAAACAGATCCGCAGCATCCTGCCGCGGCACGAGCAGGGCGCCGTGCACATGGCAGACGGCTACGCGCGAGCGACCGGCAAGTGCGGCGTAGCGATCGTGACCAGCGGTCCGGGCGCATCGAACACGATCACGGGCCTGGCAAACGCCTACATGGACTCCATCCCCATGGTCGTATTCACCGCACAGGTTGCCACTGCGGTCATCGGTACCGACGCCTTCCAAGAGATCGACATCACCGGCATCACCATTCCCATCACCAAGCACAACTACCTGGTCAAGGATGCCAATGAACTGCCTGAGATAATCAAAGAGGCGTTCCACATCGCAACGACGGGTCGGCCGGGGCCTGTGCTTATCGACGTGCCGGTGGACATCAGCAAGACCGAGATCGACTTCGCTTATCCCGAGACCGTCAACCTGCCGGGCTACAAGCCCACGTTTCGCGGGCACAGCAAACAGATCAAACAGGCCGTCTCGCTCATCAAGTCGGCGAACAAGCCGCTGCTCTACGTGGGTGGCGGAGTGCTGGCCTCAGGGGGCTCCAAAGAGCTCAAGGAACTCGCCGAGCTCATGCAGATTCCGGTGACCACCACCATGATGGGTAAGGGCTGTTTCCCCGAGGACCATCACCTGTGGATCGGTATGCCGGGTATGCACGGTGCGAAGTACACGAACTACGCGATCACCGAGACAGACCTCCTCATCGCCGTGGGCGTGCGGTTCGACGACCGTGTCACCGGCAAGCTCGCCGCGTTCGCGAGCAAAGCGAAGATCATCCACGTGGACATCGATCCGGCCGAGATCGGCAAGAACAAGCATCCGGACGTACCCATCGTGGGTGATGCGAAGAACGTGCTTGCGGGCATCGTCGCAGAACTACGCAAGACCGCCGCTGAGCCGACAACTCAGGCATGGGTGGCGCTGGTAGACCGGTGGCGCAAGCAGTTCCCGCTGCACTACGCGCCCGAGGAGGGCGTGCTGCACCCGCAGTACGTCGTGCAGCGAATCAGCGAGCTCACCGCCGAGCGCGATACGATCATCGCCACGGAAGTGGGCCAGAACCAGATGTGGGCGTGCCAGTTCTACACGCTGCGCACGCCCCGCTCCTGGGTTTCCTCGGGAGGCCTGGGCACGATGGGATTCGGGCTGCCTGCCGCTATCGGTGCTCAGGCAGGGCGCCCCGACGCACTGGTCATAGACATCGCCGGAGACGGCTCGATCCAGATGAACAGCCAGGAGTTCGCGACTGCCGCGATCAACGGATTCCCCGTCAAGGTGGTCATCCTGAACAACGGCTATCTGGGCATGGTAAGACAGTGGCAAGAGTTGTTCTACGGCAGAAGATACAGTTCGAGTGTGCTGCCGCAGGACTGCCCGGACTTCGTGAAACTCGCCGAGGCGTACGGGTGCTTCGGAATCCGCGTGACCGACCCCGCCGATCTCGATGCTGCGCTTATCAAGGCGTTCGAACATGACGGTCCGGCGATAGTCGACTGCCGGGTCGTGGGCGAGGAATGCGTCTATCCCATGGTCGCACCGGGGGCAAGCATCGATGAGATGTTGGGCGGAATACCGGGGTGCCCCGTATCGGAGATGCTTGACGACACAACGCTTGAGGAGGTGTGGGAGTGATGATGAAGCACACGCTGTCTGTGGTCGTGGAGAACAAGCCGGGCGTGCTCACCCGCGTCACCTCACTGTTCGCTCGCCGCGGTTTCAACATCGACTCGCTCGCGGTGGGAACTACCGAGGATCCCACCATGTCGCGCATCACCATCGTGTGCAGTGCGGCCGACACTCCGATCGAGCAGATCACCAAGCAGGTCCACAAGCTCATCAACGTGATCAAGGTCCAGGAGCTCGACTCTGCCGAATCGGTGGAGCGTGAGCTGGTGCTCTTCAAGATCAACGCGGCGCCCGAACGGCGTCACGAGATCATAGAGATCGCCAACGTGTTCCGGGCCAAGATCGTGGATGTGGGCAGGAACTCCGTGACCATCGAGGCCACGGGGGCGACCGACAAGATCGACGCGATGGAAGACCTGTTCCGGGCGTACGGCATCAAGGAGATGGCACGCACGGGCAAGATCGCGCTCACGCGCGGTCGCGAAGGATAGGCACAGGGGAGAGCCGGTCGGGAGACCGTATCGAGAAAGAAGGCGAGCACCAATGGCAACCGTTTACTACGAAAGTGACTGCGATCCTCAGATCATCAAGGGCCGCAAGGTGGCGATCATCGGGTATGGCAGCCAGGGCCACGCGCATGCGTTGAACCTGAATGACTCGGGTGTGGACGTACGAGTGGGGCTGCGCGCGAGTTCAGCCAGCTGGGAGAAGGCCAAGGAGGCCGGGCTCAAGGTCATGACGGTGCGCGAAGCTGCCGCCGAGGCGGACCTGATCATGATCCTGACTCCCGATGAGACCCAGGCGCACACGTACTACAGCGAGATCCACGAGTCGATGACTCCGGGCAAGGCACTCGCGTTCGCCCACGGCTTCAACATCCACTTCCAGCAGATCGAGGTGCCCGAGGAGTGCGATGTCATCATGATCGCCCCCAAGGGCCCGGGCCACATGGTACGTCGCGTATACACAGAGGGCTCAGGCGTACCAAACCTGATCGCTGTTCACAATGACGCGACCGGCTCGGCCAAGGACCTGGCGCTGAGCTACGCGTGGGGCATCGGCGGTGCGCGCTCGGGAATCATCGAGACGGATTTCCGCGAGGAGACCGAGACAGACCTCTTCGGCGAGCAGGTCGTGCTCTGCGGCGGCTTGACCCACCTCATCGAGGCGGGCTTCGAGACGCTCGTCGAGGCGGGCTACCAGCCTGAGATCGCGTATTTCGAATGCATGCACGAGGTCAAGCTCATCGTCGACCTCATGTACGAGGGCGGCATGGCCAAGATGCGCGACTCGATCTCGAACACCGCCGAGTACGGCGACTACTACACGGGCCCCAAGATCGTCACCGATGAGACCCGTGAGGCGATGGCTCAAGCACTCTGGAACATTCAGAATGGCAGCTTCGCACGCGACTGGATTCTCGAGAACAAAGGCGGCCAGGCGCACTTCAAGGCGATACGCCGCATCCACGCCGAATCGCTCATCGAAGAGGTCGGCGGCGAACTCCGCTCGATGTTTTCATGGATCCGTCGTGACGGCGACGCCAGCTAGGGCTGGCGCTGCCGTCACGAGCGGGGAATCGAGCGGACGCGGGGCGCCGCTCATCCACCGCCGCGATTGATGACCACATACGCTGAGGACTTGGGGAGACTGAGAGAGATGCAGAAGAAGTACCTGATGACACCGGGGCCCACTCCGGTACCCGCGGAGATCATGCTCACCATGGCCGCGCCCATGATCCATCACCGCACGCCGGACTTCTCGGCAGCATTCGCCGCGGCCATCGAGGGGCTGAAGTACGTGTTCGACACGACCGGAGACGCGCTGCTCTTCGCGTGTTCTGGCACCGGCGTGATGGAGTCGGCGATCGTGAACTGCTTTTCCGCTGGTGACACCGTGATCGTGTGCCGCAACGGCAAGTTCGGCGACCGGCAGAAGGGGATCTGCGAGACCTACGGCCTCAACGTGATCGACTTGGCTTACGAGTGGACCCAAGTTGTCGATCCCACCGATGTCGCCACCGCGCTTGCCGAGAATCCCGGCGTGCGCGGCGTGATCGTCACGCAGTCCGAGACTTCGAGCGGGGTGCTCAACGATGTCAAGGCGATTGGCGCGATCGTGCGCGAGCATGACGAGTGCGTGCTGATCGTCGATTCGATCACCGGTATCGGCGCGGTGGAGTGCAAGACCGACGAGTGGGGCCTCGACGTGGTCATGACCGGCTCGCAGAAGGGTCTCATGCTGCCGCCGGGCCTGGCTGCTTGCACGGTCAGCGCGAAGGCGTGGAAAGCCTACGAGCGCTCGACGCTTCCCAAGTACTACTTCGACTGGATGAAGTACCAGAAGAACGTCGAGAAGGATACGACGCCGTTCACGCCTGCGGTCTCGCTGGTGCTGGGGCTCAACCAGTCGCTCGCTATGATCCGCGAGGAGACGCTTGCAGGTACTGTTGCCCGCCACTCGCGCTTGGCTGAGGCAACCCGCAAGGGCTGCGAGGCGCTGGGAATGAAGTTGTTCGCACCGCCCGAAGGGCGCGGCAGCGCCGTGACCCCCGTGTGGGTTCCCGACGGCGTGGATGGCAAGGCGATCGTCAAGATCATGAAGGACAAGCACGGCGTCACCATCGCCGGGGGCCAGGACGACTACGTGGGCAAGATCATCCGC